>CAZXRH010000008.1:0-24562 GCA_964642575.1 uncultured Halanaerobiales bacterium | reverse complement strand
TGGTGCTTCTACCCGTTATTTAGGCAACTTAGTTTCTTTAGTAGAAATCAATGATGATATCCCTTTTAATTTCTTTCAATTGTTGCCCTTAATTACACATGAACTATATCCTGGCCACCATACAGAATTTTGTTTGAAAGAAGAGCACCTAATTAATGAAAAAGATTATTTTGAAAGCAATATCTTCTTATTGACATCACCTCAACTGGTCATTAGTGAAGGAATTGGAGAAGTTGCTTTTGATATGTTATTTACTCCTCAGAAAGCAGCCCAGTGGATGAAAAAAAATATCTATAATCCTTTTGAAATTAAGGTTAGTGATGTTAATCTAGAAGCTTTAATTCAGGCATCCCGTTATAATTCACTTGATCAAGTGTCCAGTAATGCTGCAATTATGATAGATCAGGGAAAAGATGAAAAAGAAGTAAAAAATTATATTAAAAAGTTTACCTTACAACCGGAATATATGTTAGACCATACAGTGAAGAATTTAAAGAGTTCCTCATTAAAAAGAGTATATTCTTTTACTTATTATCATGGAAAAACATTAGTGCAAGATTATCTTAATACACAAAAAGAGCAAACCGAAGCCCTAAATTATTTAATGAAAAATCAGTTATGTCCTTCGTTTATCAAAAAGTAAAAATACTTATTAATAAAAATTATTTTTTAAAGATGGAGTCCGCTCCATCTTTTTTCTTATTTTAGTATAAAAAAAATTAAATATTCCCTTGTGCTGGAGTTGCCTCTATTTACTATACTTATATTAAAGTGAATGGAGGCGACTTAAATGGTTAATAAATTATTAAGAAAAATAAATATCAAAAACTTAAATGAGGAGAATTTGAATCTTGCATTATTTCTTTCCGGGAAATCAATATCTTTATTTGGCTCTGCTATATATACTTTCGTGGTAGGATTGTATTTACTGCGAGTTACTGGTTCTGGTCTGTCCTTTGCTACTAATATTGTCTTATATACTCTCCCAATTGTTTTTATTAATCCTTTTGCAGGGGTTTTGGCAGATAAGATGGAAAAGAAAGTTTTAATCGTGGGGGCCGATCTAATTAATGGAGTATTTTTATTCGTTGTATATCTACTGGCAATTAAAGTTGGTCTAAGCATTCCCTTGGTTTATATCAGTACTTTTTTAATGACAGTTCTTTCTATCTTTTTTAATATTGGTATTGAATCTGCTAAACCGCGCTTAGTTTCAAAAGAAAGTTTGGTTAAAATCAATTCATTGGCCAGAGTGATTGAATCTTTTTCCTATTTAATTGGTCCAGTGGCAGGTGGTTTAATTTATTCACTAATTGATACAAAACAGTTTATATTATTGAATGCTATTTCCTTTTTATTGGCAGCATTTTTAGAATACTTTATTAATTATAAGTATAACAGTTCTTTAAAATCAGAAGATCAAAAGGAGAATGAATCGATTAGTACTATTTGGGAAAAATTAAAAGAGGGTTATAATTACTTGTTTAACAGACCCCATTTGAAATCATTAATATATGTATTTATAGCATTAAACTTCTTTTTTAACTTTACAGTTATTGTGCCTTTACCTTATCTTTTAAATACAATTTGGAAAGTTGATTCCACAGTATATGGGATTGTCCAGGGAGGATTACCAGTTGGCATGATTACAGGAGCTTTTGTAGTTAACAAAGTTTTAAAAAATACATCGTATAATATTTTACTTAAAAAGATCGGATTTTATTCTGGGTTTGGAGTTTTGGCATTTGCCCTTCCACTGATAATAATAAGTGGTATACCAAATTCATATTTCATAACAATATATTATACTATCTTGATGTTTTTGGGAGGACTTGTAGTGGCCTGGGTTGATATACCGGCTAGTGTTTTACTACAAAAAGTAGTACCTGAAAATATTTTGGGGAGAGTAATTAGTGTTAAATTAAGTATAATCAAAACAATAGTACCCATTACTCTTATTCTGTCTGGTTACTTATTGGAATTAATATCTCCTATTTATATTATTTTAATTGGGGCAAGTTTCTTTTTAGGATTTAACTTCTGGTTTTTTGTTCTGAAAAGTAATAATAATTTTGTGAATTTAAGTAGTATTCAATTAGTAGAGAATAGTTATAAATAATATCAATAACTAAAACTTATGTCATTTGACAATGGTGCCTGTTTTCCATAAACTAGTGATGAGGTAAATCTGAGAGGAGGGAAAAAATGAGGCATCAAGATGCAGAGGAAAAATATGATACTGACGATTATAATTACATGAATCTCTTAAAAAAGTTTTATAAACATTATATTAGTGATCGAAAGTATAAATACTTTTCTGTCCAATTTATGCATTTGGTAGGAGCTTTATTAGCATTAGTTCCTCCCTTAATTATTAGAGAAATAATTGATGAAGCTATTCCGAGTGGTAGTTTGAGAAATATTTTAATGTTAGTAGCTTTAGGATTCGGAGTATATCTTAGTACCAATATTATTAGGTATATAAGAGTATATTATGGACATAAATATGCTCAATATATAACTCGTGATATGCGTAATGATTTATATAATCACTACCAAAATCTTTCTATGAACTTTCATGACAATAAAAAAACTGGTGAACTCATGTCCCGGATAATCGATGATTTAAACCGTCTCCAGGAGTTTGCTCACCACGGACCAGAAGCTGTAATTAATTCTTTTGTTATAATTATTGGTACAGTAGTTATCTTATTTACTTTGAGTGTGAAACTGGCCTTAGTTAGTCTTATATTTACACCAATTTTAATGATTTTTGTCTATGTTTTCATGCAGAAAATGCATAAAGCTTTTCGTAAAACAAGAGAAAGCAAGGCGACCATGAACGATAAACTAGAAGATAATCTCGCCGGAATTAAAGTAATTAAAGCTTTTAATAATGAAGATCATGAGATGGAAAACTTTTCAGCCAAGAATACTGAACACGCTCAAGCCCGTATGAAGGCTATTAAATATATCAGTATATTAATGCCTGGTTCTAGAATGTTAAATGTTATCGGATTACTAGCTGTATTAGGTTATGGTGGTTATCTGACTATAGCAGGAGCAATCAGTATTGGTACTATTGTAGCTTTTTATAATTATCTTGAACGCTTTAGAGAGCCACTTTTAAGATTAGTACAGAGAGCTCAGGGACTCAGCAGATTTTTTGCAAGTATCGAGAGATTTTTCAACCATATTGATATAAAACCCGATATTAAGAGTAAACCCGGACGTTTACCTGCCAAAGATTTAAAAGGTGTTGTCGAATTCAATGATGTACACTTTTCATATGGTCAGGAAGATGTCTTACAAGGGATTAATTTAAAAGCAGATAAAGATCAAACTATTGCTCTGGTTGGACCCAGTGGAGCGGGTAAAACAACCATTGTAAGATTATTACTTAGACTTTATGAGATAGATAAGGGTAATATTAAAATAGATGGAGAAGATATTAAAGATTATGATATTGATGAATTAAGAAGTTCAATGGCAATGGTTATGCAGGAAGACTTTCTGTTTTCTACTACAGTAGCTGAAAACATTGCCTATGGTAAACCAGAAGCTACCCGGGAAGAGATAATTGCGTGTGCTAAAAAAGCTAATGCTCACCAGTTCATAACAGAACAGCTTTCTGATGGCTATGATACACAAGTTGGACAACGTGGTGTTAAATTATCAGGTGGACAAAGACAGAGAATTTCAATCGCCAGGGCCTTTTTAAAGGATCCCAGAATCTTAATTTTAGATGAGGCTACTTCTTCTGTCGACCTTGAAACTGAAGAGCTAATCCAGGAAGCAGTTAATGAAGTAACCCAAAACAGAACTACCTTTATTATTGCCCATAGGTTGTCAACTATTATTAATGCAGATCAAATTCTCTTTATTGAAAATGGTCGCTTACTCGAAAAAGGTAAACACAAGGAACTAATTAATAGAGATTCACACTATAAAGAATTTTATTCCAAGCAGTTCCAAACTGCTTAAATTAAAAGCATAGATCTAGATATTCTTAAATATTTTGACAATTTCAATAATTATATATATAATTATATACAAATAAAGATCCGATTCTAAACTTCTAAGGTAGATAAATGCTAAGTAGTTTAGAACGATAGGGTTGTAGGGGAAACTATACAGCCTCCCAATGTGGAAAGGATATGATGAATTGGTATTTCAAGCCCCTTTCCGGGGCTTTTTTAATTTGTCTGACTTGTTATATTCTTCTCAAAGTCACCGAGAGGAGTGAACTCTTATTAAAAAAAAGACAACTTTAATTTTAATCGTTTTATTAATTACTTTTCTTTTTTCAATTCAAGTTTTTCAACAGGATGTATTGAGATTGGCCAACTATGAACAGGATAATATTAAAAAAGTTTATCTGATCAAAGAGGCTAGCCGGGCAGGTAACTTACTACAAAAAATAGCTGTTGACGGCTATAATGACAAAATTGTTATGTTTTTAAATATTGACCTCGAATATGAAAAAATCGCTGAACTAGAAATTATCAAGGAAAATGAAACACCTCATTATGGAGGATATATCAAAGAAGATTGGTTTGAAAACCGCTTTAAGGGAAAAGCGGCTAATTTGAAATTAGAAATTGTTAAGATGTCTGCCAAAAAGCCATCTGAAATTGTAGCGGTTACTGGTGCTACCATAAGTAGCAGTGCTGTTGTTAAAGGAGTCAATGAAGCATTAATTAATTATCAAAAATATAAAGATGAAATAAGGTAATAATCTAATAAGGATTTCAGTTTAAAACAAAAAATAAGAGGAGGAATGTAAAGATGAAAAAACTTAGTTATTTAATGTTTCTTATGATTTTAGTTTTTACTATGATATTTAGTACAGCTGTTTTTGCAGAGGATGGTGAATTTGTCATTTCTAATTTAAAAGAACAAGATATAACAATAAGTGTCGAAAAATTAAAGGATTTACCGGTTGTTACAAAAGATGTTACTTCTGTGGATTCTAGTGGAGATGAAGACGATTATACTGTAAAGGGAGCTTTGTTTTCAGATCTACTTGATTCAATAGGTGCAGACCAACAAGATTTAAAAGCAGTTAGACTATTGGCAGGCGATGGTTATTCCATTGAATTGCCGGAACCAATTTTAAAGAATAGACAGATCATATTAGCATATGAAATAAATGGAGAACCACTTCCCGAAAAGACCAAACCGGTAAGAGTCATTATACCAGAAGAAAGAGCTATGTATTGGATTAAAAACTTAACAAAAATTAATGTAATCGAACAAGTTAAAACAGTTGATATTGATTCAGTATTGTTTATGGAAACCGCAATTTCCAATGTGGAAAAAGTAGACTATACATACTATGAAAGTGAAGATAAAGCAGTTAAAGTAGCCAATTTAGCTGATAGTTTAGAGTTATCTACTGATAAAAGAACAGTGGCTTTTAAAGCAGCAGATGGTTATGAAAAAGACGAAAAGGTTGATATCTTTAGGGAAGGTTATATAAAGATAACTGGAGATCATGCTCCTATGTTCTTATCACCTGATCTTCCCAAAGGTATGTATGTTAAAGATCTATTATTTGTAGGTTATGGTTCTAGTGCTCTGGCTTCTATAGATTCTGCCATGAAAGCTTTTGAAACAGTTACCATTGATGGCACAAAAGGTGTTACTTTAGCTAATTTTGTTAAGGAAGCTGGATTGACTTCAGCTGAAAAATATAAATTGACAGCAGTTGACGGATATTCTGTTGAAGTTAGTGCCCAGGATATGGAAAACGGAATCGTTTATTTAGAAGATGGTGAAATGGTTCGCTGTGCATTTTCTGATTTATCCAAAAAATTCTGGGTTAAAAACCTATTATCTATTGAACCTGTACAATAAATCAGAAGTCTAATGTAGATATTGCAGCTTAAAAGATGGAAATATATATAGTTTTTTATAGGAAATTATAAACAGAGCATAATATGAGGTGAATAAAATTGCTTAAAAGACTTCTGGCTGGTTTTTCAGTATTTCATTTGATAATAATAGCGCTGATGGCAGGGCTTGGTGTTGCAACCAAGCCTATTATTGTCCCCTTAGCCCATATGATAACAGGCCCCTTATATATACCTGGGGGAGTCATTGCCGGCGGTTTTTACATGTTATGGCTGGTTTTAGGTGCAGGACTTGTTAAAAAAAGAGGTACTGCCACCTTAATTTCTACTGTACAGGCCATAATGATGGTTTCTTTGGGTATTTATGGTACCCATGGATTGGTAAGCTTTTTCACATATATAATACCAGGATTGGCCGTAGATGGCCTGCTATTGTTCTTTAAAGACCCGACAAAACTTGTGCCCTGTTTTTTGGGAGGGATTATTGCAAACTTAAGTGGGACCTTTTTAGTCAATATTGTATTTTTTAGACTTCCAATTATACCTCTCATTCTTGCCTTAAGTAGTGCTGCCCTTTCCGGTGGACTGGGAGGTATTATTGCTTACAACATAATTAACCAGTTTGCTAAATTTGATATATTAGAAGCATGAAATATTACGGGGGTGTTAATATTGCCAAAATCAAAAAAGTTATTTATGATTACAATTGTAATATTTTTAATATTACTAAGCAATACTGCTTATAGTTTGGATAATAATAAAGGATTTGTTCCCAATGCTTATTTACAGGGAGATGTTCAGACAGTTATCAATTTAAAAGAGATAAAAGATATACAGAGTCAAGAAATTACTTATAAAGATAACAAGCTTGAAGTATATAAGCTCAAAGATATTATTGATAAAGCAAAACCAATTAGCAGTTATTATGATATTATTATCTCAGCAGAAGACGGTTTACGAGCTAAAGTATCCGGTGACAAGATAGAGGAAAGCTATTTAAATTTTTCTCATCAACACGGATGGGAAGTTATAAATTTAAATCATCCCATCAGTAGTAATATCAAATTGATTGACAGTATTACAATTGTAGATCAAAGCAAGGACAGAAAAGAAGCCTTTACAATTATAACTCCTAATAAAAATCATCTTATAAAAACCCCCGGGCAATTACTGGTAGAGACATTTCAAAAAAAAGCAGTATTTGAAGGGAAGTCTACCCAAAATGTCGAAGGGGCCAATTATACAGCAGAAATTTATTCTGAGAAAAAAGTTTTAAAACCGGAATTATTAATAGATAATAATTTTGATAAGAGAACACTTATTTTAAATGCTAAAGGAAAGACCTTAACCTATAATGATGGATATCTAGAACTAAAAAATAACTATATTAACTATATCAATCCCAAACAAAAAGAAAAGCTTTCAGATATTAAAGGTATTATCATAGATACTCCTTTAAAAAGTAATAAAGATGCCTATTATGATGCAATACATTATCTCGAAAACAGTGAAAAGGTCATGGTGATTTTACTGGATGGTTTTGGTTATCACCAATATGAGTATTTGAAAAAGAATAATCAATCACCTTTTCTATCAAGTATTGAGAATAATGCTAGGGTAATAACATCTTATAAACCGGTTACTAATACCGGCTTAGCAGCTGTGTTAACAGGAAAAGGACCTGCAGAAAATGGTGTATACAACCGTGAATTCAAAGATTTAAAATCACCTGATATCTTTAAAAAAGCAGCCGATTTAGGTATGGAAAGTGCTTATATAGAAGGCAATATAAAGATTTTAAATACTTCTATTGAGCCAATTTTAAATCCTGATTTAAATGGAAATAATACTACAGACGATGAAGTTTTTAATGAAACAAAAAAGCAGATAGATAAAGGTTCTCAATTTATTTTTGTTCATTTTCACGGTATAGATGATAGTGGACATAATTATGGACCTTTAGGAGAAAAAACTATCCAGGTTATAAAAGAGACCGATAATTATATCAGCCAACTGGCTGAGATGTGGGATGGTAAGATAATAATCACCTCAGATCACGGTATGCATACTACAAGTAATGGTGGAGACCATGGTTTAGTATTATATGAAGATATGTTTGTACCTTATCTGGTAACTGAAGGAGGGAAAACTGATGAATAAAAAGATGGTCATTATTGTAATAATTCTTCTGGTGGCTGTAGTAGGGGTGACCGCCTTTTTAAATAGAGGAAGTATTGCTGAAAAAGAAAATGCTCAAAAAGAGGCCTTAGTCACTTTTAAAGAAGCGGGCAATGAAGTTGAAACAGTTAGTATGAGTTTTGTAAAAAAACAGGGTGAAACAACCTTCAGTAAAAATTTAGACACTAGTGACTCCGGACCAGAGGAACATACTTATACCGGAGTACCATTAAAAAATGTTATTAGTGAAGTTGATATTAATCTAGAAGATAAAAGTCAGGTAGTTGTAAAAGCCATTGACGGTTATACCGTAGCACTTACAGCTAAAGAAGTAAGAGAAGATGATAATGTATATCTGATTTATCAAAGTGATGGTGAACTTCTTAAAAGCAAAAAAGAAGGGGGAACCGGACCATATCGTCTTGTAATTAAAAATGATCAATTTGGACAGAGATGGATTAAGTTTGTAACGGAGGTAAATGTTAAGTGACAAAACCAATTGAAGTAAATAATCTAACTTTTAGTTATAAGGATAATAATAAAATAATTGAAAATATTAATTTAAAAGTAGAAAAGGGAGAGATTATAGCCGTTGTAGGTTTAAGCGGCAGCGGCAAAACAACATTGTGTTATTGTTTGAGTGGAATAATTCCCCATATTTATTCGGGTAATTTATCAGGAGAAGTCTTTATTAAAGGTAACTCCATATGTGATATAGAGATGCCGCAAATAGCTACCAAGATAGGTATTGTATTTCAAAATCCAGAAACACAGATCTTTTTTCCTGTGGTGGAAAATGAACTTGCCTTTGGACCAGAGAATTTATGTATAAAAAGAGATGAAATAGGGAAGCGAATTGAAGAAGCACTTTCTTTATTAAATATTGAAGACAAAAGATATGCCAAAACAGAACATCTATCAGGTGGTCAAAAACAATTAATTGCTCTGGCTTCTGTTCTAACTCTAAAACCTGATATTTTAATCTTTGATGAAGTTATGGCCCAAATTGACAGCAAAGGAAAAAAAGCTATCAAGGATATTATCTTACAGTTAAAACAAGAAGGTAAGACCGTTATCATGGTTGAGCATAATTTGGACAATATAGAGATTGCAGATCGTAAACTAGTTTTAAAACAGGGGAGGTTAAAGCAGTTTGAAGGAAGTTTTCAATAATAGGCCATTTATAGAAGTAAATAATGTAACCTTTGCTTACAAAAAAAGTGATATTATATTAAAAGATATTTCTACTTCCTTTAAGAAAGGCGAGTTTACTGCCATTATCGGACCTAATGGCAGTGGTAAGACCACCTTTGGGAAATTAATAACAGGTATTTTAACCAGTAATAAAGGTAATATATTTGTTGAAGGTCAAAATATTGAGGAAATATCTCTGGGGACAATCGGTAAAAAAATAGGTTATCTCTTTCAACAACCTTCCCGTCAACTTTTTAATCCTACAGTTCGCGAAGAAATTGGTTTTGCCCATTCTTTTATGGGGGAAGATGAAAAAGTTGTGGAAGAAAAAGTTGATAAAATCATTAAAGAATTTTCACTTGACGGTTTAGAAGATTCTTCTCCCTATAAAATTAGTCGTGGAGAAAGACAGAGAGTTGCTTTAGCCTCAATTTTCATAAATGAACCTTCTTTTTTAATTTTAGATGAACCGACCACTGGACTTGATATGGTCAGAAAAGAAAAGTTATCTCATCTTTTACAAGATTTAAAAGACAAGGGTATGGGAATAATTGTAATCAGTCATGATGACAAATTTATAAATAAAAATGCTGAGAGAGTAATTGAAATATGTGGGGGTGGGCTTTGTGAAAATTGATCCCCGCACAAAGTTAATCATGGTATTTTCATTATCTACATTGGCTGTTTTTGTAGTAGATGCACCTCTTTTAACAGTAGTGCTCTTGGTTTCAATCATCGTTGCTAATTTTTTTAATGAGGATTGGGGGTTTCTGCAGAGAGCTCGTAAATTCATTTTTTTACTGGTCGGTATTGTTTTTTTACAAAGTATATTTTCTCCTTCCGGCCAAATTGTATTATCATTGGGTAATTTTTCCGTTCTCACAACTGGTGGCTTATTAAAAGGAATTAGAGTTATATTAAGGATGTTAATTATTATTATTTCAGCTACTATTATGGCGGGTTCAAGCCCTCGAGAAATTATTCAGGGGTTAATCCAGTGGAAGATACCTTATGAAATAGCATTTATGGTTTCCCTGTCTATCAGATTTATCCCTATTTTAGGCGAGGAAGCTAAAGATGCATTTACTGCCATCCAGCTGAGAGGTATTGAGATCGATAAATTATCAATGTCCAAAAGATTCAAAGTCTATTCATATATGTTTATGCCAGTTTTATCAGGTGTAATACATAGAGCACGTGAACTTTCCACTTCACTTGAAGCAAGAGCGTTTAGAGCTTTTCCGGATAGAACTAGTTATATAAAATTAAAGCTAGAAAATACTGACTATGTAATAATGACAATTAGTATCTTTTTTGCTATCTCAATATTGTCAATATATCTTTTAATGGGGTGAATAAAATGAAACTCTTTTCTGTGATTGGGGTCAGTCTTTCAGGTAAAACAACAACTATTGAAAATATTATTAAAGAATTGAAAAATAGAAGGTATTCAGTAGGTTCAGTTAAGGAAATACATTTTGAAGATTTTGCCATAGATGAGGAAGGGACTAATACATATCGCCATAGTAAGGCAGGAGCTGAACCAGTTACTGCCCGAGGCTATTATGAAACAGATATCTTATATAAGGAAAGACTTTCTTTAGAAAGCATACTAAAAAATTATGCTCAGGACTATGTAATACTTGAAGGAGTAGAAGACGGGAACTTCCCTAAAATAATTACTGCTAAAAATAAAAGCGAGATAGAGCAATTAATGGATGATATGGTTTTTGCTATATCTGGTAAGATTTCAGAGGAGTTAGATCAATATAAAGGACTACCGGTTATTGATGGTATGGCTGAATCAGAAAAACTGGTAGACCTAATTGAAGAGAAGGTTTTTGAAAAATTGCCTGATTTTCCAGCTGATTGCTGTACGGCTTGTGGGTTTAATTGTAGAGAATTAGGTAAAAAAATATTACGAGGTGAAGCTAAAAGAGAAGATTGTGTAATATCAGATACTAATACGAAATTATACATAAATGATAATGAAATAGAGATGGTTCCCTTTGTCCAGAGGTTATTATATAATGCAGTTCATGGAGTAGTAAGTGAATTAGAAGGTTATCAAGAGGGTGCTGATATAAGAATAGAAATTGGAAATCTCAGTAGAGATTAAAGAAATTATTAAATATATTTAATAATTCAAGCTATTTATAAACAAATATAAGCAATTAACGCATATGGTTTCAATTGAAATCATATGTTTTTTTTATTATTAGAATTAATTTTTTGTATTGAAATCCAAATTATAGATTGCAAATTCACCATATGGCTGGATAATATCCTTCAGCCAGTGCGCCAACAGCTAACGTAGCCCAGATAATAAAAAGTCCTAAACTTACCTTTACAATGTAATGAACTGATATATTAAACTTTTCATTTATATATCGATTAATTATATTATAGGTTGGAGGAAAATAAAGTAAAGCAAGTACAATTAAAAACAGTCCAAATCCAAAATCATTGCCTCTAAATAGATTTAATACACCGTCAGAAAATACAACTATTCCGAAAGTCCAATTAAATAAAATCAAAATACTCTTGC
Organism: uncultured Halanaerobiales bacterium; assembly: GCA_964642575.1. Classification (GTDB taxonomy): domain Bacteria; phylum Bacillota; class Halanaerobiia; order Halanaerobiales; family M55B127; genus M55B127. Next base: position 12,787 of record CAZXRH010000008.1, on the reverse strand, counting down.
TTTTCATCATCGTAAACTCCTCATCATAATTTTAAAGTTTGTTATTCCATTTTAACATAAAAATATACTTGTTGATAGTAGCAAAATAAATTTCAAATGGTATATGAAAAATTATTTAATAAACATTTTGGTTCAAAAAGCATTTACTTATGGATTATTTAATAAATAATAGCAGGAATATATATTTATAAATATAAATAATTATTAAGAGTAGGATAAAAATTTTTCATTAAAGTTGACTAAATCAACAATTTTTATAATATTTATAAAAAAAGGGGAAGATGTCAATGAAACTATCTATTAATAATCCACAGTTTTGGCGCAGCCGGGGTATAGATGAAAAAGAAATAGATGAATTTGAATTAGAAATAGACCAAGATGGGAACCTTAAATTACCGAAATCAGTTAAAGACCAACTAAAATTAAAAGAAGATACCAAAATCACATTAGAAGTTGGTAATGATACATTATTAATTAAAAGGGCAGATCCCACCTTATCTAAAATCTACATAGAACCGACCGCTGACTGTAATCTTAACTGTAAAACATGTTTGAGAAATGCCTGGAAAGAAGAGATCGGTCATATGGATTTAAATATATATAAAAAATTAATAAATGACTTAAAAGAATTTGAAGATTTAAAGAGAATAAGTTTTTGGGGGATTGGTGAACCATTATATCATCCTGAAATTGTTAAAATGGTTGAAATGGCTTCTCAGCTATCAGTTAAAACCCAAATTATAACCAATGGTCTACTCTTGGATAAAAACATGTCAGAACAGCTTTTAAAAGCAGGCCTAGACAGCCTGGTAGTATCAATTGATGGAACTTCACCTGAGACAATGGAAGAAGTGAGATCAGGGGCTGATTTAGAGGAGATTATTAGCAATGTAAAAACATTTGGTGACCTAAAAGATAATAAATTAAGAGTAAAATCAGAAATTGGTATAGAGTTTGTCATCATGAAATCCAATATCCATGAATTAAAGGATTTAAAAAAATTAGCCTTTGAACTGGGAGCTTCTTTCATATTTTTAACAAATTTATTACCCTATACAGAAGCTATGACTGATGAAATCCTATATTCAAAAAGTATTAGTCGGTCTAAACCGAGCGAAAGAAATTTTATAAGACCTGAAGTATATCTACCACCAACCGATTTAGAGGAGAATACAGTAAAAGATATAATTAAAGTGATGGGGAAAACAAGTTCTATAAGTACAAAGCAAGTTCCTTTTGACCCCCATGGAGGTTATTGTAAGTTTGTTGAGGAAGGCAGCATTGCTGTCAACTGGCAGGGAGAGGTATGTCCCTGTATTCCCTTAATGCACAGTTATGACTGCTATATAAGAGAACGGAAAAAACATATACAGGCTTATAATTTGGGCAATGTATCAGAAGCAAGTATTAAAGAAATTTGGAATTCAAAAGAATTCAAGGATTTTAGGGAAAGGTTAATTAAATTTCCTTTTTCAGAATGTACTCAATGTTCTGGTTGTGAAAGATCTGAAACTAATTTAGAAGACTGTCACGGTAATGAGTTTCCGGTTTGTGGAGACTGCTTATGGGCTAAAGGTGTTATTCAATGCCCATAATATATAAATATGCATAAAATATATAAATAATAAAATATACTGCAGGAAATCGATAAGTTTTATATAATTAATATAATATACCTTCGAGTCTTTTAAACCTAAGAAATATTATTATATATTTTACGGTGAGTAGACCGCTGGGTCAGGATAGAAATATCCTGGCCTCCCGTGTTTGGAAAGAAGAGTAAATGCTAAAGGAGGTATATTGGATGAGTAGTATAGCAGAATTTTCAGTATTACGAGTAGACCTCAACACTGGTGAAATGAAAAGGGAGAGGATTGGAAAGGAGAAAGTCAAAAAGTATTTAGGTGGCCGAGGTTTGGCTTCCAAGATATTATATGATGAGATCGATCCAAAAGTTGATCCTTTGAGTCCGGATAACAAATTATTATTTGCTACGGGACTATTATCAGGAACATCTGCCTCTACAGGTGGACGTTATATGGTTGTAACCAAAGGACCCTTAACTGGCACAATTGCCAGCAGTAACTCCGGTGGTTTTTTTGGCGCTGAATTGAGGTTTAGCGGGAATGATATTTTAATTTTTGAAGGAAAGTCTGAAAAACCAGTTTATCTATCAATTGACGGAGATAATATCGAACTAAAAGATGCCGAACATCTATGGGGTAAAAAGGTTGATGAAACAACCGATCAATTAAAAGAAGATTTTGGTAATGACCGCGCAAGAGTAAGCTGTATTGGACCGGCAGGAGAAAATCAAGTGCTATTTGCTTCGGTGATGAATGACAAGAATAGAGCAGCCGGAAGAACCGGAGTAGGTGCTGTTATGGGTTCTAAAAATTTAAAAGCCGTTATTGTAAAAGCAGACGAAAATCAGGTTAAATACAATAAAGAAGAAGCAATGAAAGTAGTTAAAGAACAGACTAAGATGTTAAAAGAAAACGGAGTAACAGGAGAAGGTTTACCTTCTTTAGGTACAAAAGTTTTAGATAATATTATTAATTCAAATGGTCTTTATCCAACTAATAACTTCCAATTAGGAACATTTGAGGGTACAGAAGAGATTTCGGGTGAAGCCCTTGTAGAAAAAGGTTATTTACTTTCAAATAAAGGTTGTTATGGTTGTCCGATTCGCTGTGGTAGAGATGTTGAACTTCCCAATGGTAGAAGTGGTGAAGGACCTGAATATGAAACAGGTTGGGCATATGGAGCTAACTGTGGAGTAGATGATCTCAATGCAATTACAGAAGCCAACTTCCTTTGTAATGAACTGGGTTTAGACACAATTAGTGCAGGAGCCACTATTGCATGTGCCATGGAATTATATGAAAAAGGCTATATAGATAAAGAAGAATTGGAAAATGGTCCTGAGCTTAATTTTGGTTCTTCAGAAGCTATTGTCTATTATACTAAGAAGATGGCACACAAGGAAGGTTTTGGAGAAAAATTAGCGATGGGTTCCTATCGTTTAGCAGATTCATATGATCATCCCGAACTATCAATGACTGTAAAAAAACAGGAACTACCTGCCTATGATCCCAGAGGAGTACAGGGACACGGTTTACAGTATGCAACTTCTAACAGAGGTGGCTGTCATGTAAGAGGTTATATGATTTCACCTGAAATATTAGGTTCTCCTGAAAAGCTAGATCCTCAGGAATTAGAAGGAAAACCAGAATGGGTTAAAACATTCCAGGATCTAACAGCTATAATTGATTCTTCTGGTATGTGTTTATTTACTTCCTTTGCCTTAGGTTTAGATGATTATCGAGATATCATAAATGCCAGTACTGGTTTTGATTATAGTTCAGAGGAATTATTACAAACTGGAGAAAGAATCTATAACTTAGAAAGACAGTTTAATTTAGATGCAGGTATTACACCTGACGAAGACACTCTTCCTAAAAGATTTACTGATGAACCATTACCAGATGGACCTCAGGAAGGAATCGTTTCAAAATATAAAGAGATCTTACCTAAGTATTATGAAATTCGAGGCTGGACTGAAGACGGCTATATAAGTAACGAAAAAATAAATGAGTTAGGACTGTAAATAAAAATGTCAGTAAAAGTTAAATTCTATTCATTATTTCGTTTAAATTTAAAAAGTTCTGGTACCGAATATGAACTAGACCAAACCATAAAATTAAAAGAACTCATTAAAAAGTTGGATAATGATTTTGCTGGATATATTAGCAAAAAATTAATGGAGTCCGGGCAGATTAGACCCGGCTCCATTATTTTACTGAATGGTAAAAATGTACTGCATATAAACAGTTTGGAAACAGAAATTAAGGATGGGGATGTAGTTACTTTATTCCCCCCCTCAGCAGGTGGTTAATATGAAAGAATATCTTAAAAGACAAACTGAGATATTTAGTGAAGAGGAAAATAAAAAAATTGAAGGCTTAAATGTAATGATAGCAGGGACAGGTGGTTTAGGAACTAATCAGGCCCAACATCTAATCAGAATGGGGATAAACAAAATATATCTTTATGATAATGATAAAATTGAAATAACTAATCTTAACCGACAGATCTTATATGGTAAAGATGATATAGGCAAGTATAAAGTTAATGCAGCCCAAAAACATCTTGATAGTTATGATTTAGATACCGAAATCATTGCAAAAAGGGAAAAGATAAATCAAGATACAGAAATACCAGTTGATGTGGATTTAATATTTGATGCCTTAGACAATTTTGAAAGTAGATTTATATTAGAAGAATTAGCAGTTCAAAATAATATTCCATTTATTCATGGTGGAATTGAAAGCTGGTATGGCCAAGTAGTTGCAATAATACCAGGTGAGACTGTCCGTTTACAGGAAGTATTTTCGGGAGCAGAAACAAAAAGTACAGATGTAGCCAACTTTTCACCGGGGGTATCTATAATTGCTTCTCTTCAAATCATTGAAGGCCTTAAAGTATATTTAAAAAGAGAAGATTGTTTAAAAAATAAATTGCTGTTAATAGATTTGAAGTCCTGTGAAGTTGATAAAATTGATATTAAAATTGAGTAATGTTTACTCTCGACATATTACTAAAAAATAAGTCTATAGATACATTAGAGAGGAGGGTATTTCAAGTTGAAGTTCTTACAAGAAATCACTGGATGGATTGAAAAGAACAAAAATGATGACTATAAAACAGACCCTCAAAAGTGGAACAAATGGTGGATGCCTTTTATAGCATTTGGGGCATTTATTTGGTTTGCTATTCGAGTTATACCAAAACCTAGCCGATTTAGATATCCCTGTCAAAGGGCAGCTTTTCCCCTTGCGATGGGATTTGTAGTCTGGCTAACGGGTTTTTTAGGTATGACCTTTTCGATTCGTGGTATAATCAGAAAACTGAAAAAGAAAAATTATATTGCAGTAATATTATTAGTAATGATTTTAGCAGCCTCAACCGGATTTTATATTTCAACAAATAATTATCAACCAGCAACTGCCAATAATATTGAACCTCTAGGTGAGGGTAAAGGTATTTATCCAGGACGGGTAGTATGGAATTACAACCCAGAAGCGACTCAATGGGATGGAGAAAGTGATTATTGGTGGGATAGTAAAAATACAGATTATAAACTAGTGAGGGAAATGTTTAATAACTCAATAATTAAACTAACCAAAGCAGAAGATATCCAAATGGGATGGCAGAAGCTTTTTAAACATTTTAATGGTAGCTATCGTAGTATTGATAAGGGATATCAAGAGGGAGAATTAATCACCGTTAAACTCAATCTAAATACACACAGCAGTTATTCAGAGAAAAGTAATGAAATCAATACTTCACCTCAGGTAGTCCTTGCCTTAGTTGAAAGTCTAGTAGAAAACAGTGGGGTAAGAGCACAAGATATTGCTCTGTATGATGCTTCTAGACCTTTAGGTGATTATCTATATAAAATGATAAATGAAAAATATCCTGATGTGAAATTTGTTGATAATAAAGGTGGTAAGGGCAGACAACAAGTTAAAATTGATCAGAATTCAGCAGTTTATTATCAGGGGGTTGATTATAAGAAAGCAGATCATTTACCCAAGATTGTAACCAAAGCTGATTATTTAATAAATATTGCTAATTTAAAAAAACACAGTCTGGCCGGAGTTACTTTAAGTGCTAAAAATCATTTTGGTTCAATTTATAGCGGCAGTTATAATAACTGGACTCCCGGCCACCTGCACTCTGGAGTAAACGCCAGAAGTAAAGAGACCGGTTCTGCAAATCCACTAGTAAATCTTATAGGACATCAAGATTTAGGGCAGAAAACCTTTTTATATATTATAGATGGCTTGTATGGTGGAATGAACCAGCAGTCTGTTGAGCCCCATAAATGGGAAATGGAACCTTTTAATGGTGGTTGGTCATCCAGTCTATTTCTTTCTCAGGACCCAGTTGCAATCGATTCAGTTGCATTGGATTTTTTGAAAACTGAGACCAAGCTGTTACCATACTCAGATAATTATTTACATGAAGCTGCACAAGCTGATAATCCTCCTTCTAAAGTTAAATATGACCCAGAAGAGGATGGAACAATACTAGAAAGTCTAGGTGTCCACGAACATTGGAATAATCCAACTGAAAAGTTATATAGTAAAAATCAGGACTCACAAGCAGCTGGAATTGAATTAATCAAAATAAAATAAGAGTTAATAACTCATGGGATTTCCCATGAGTATTTCTTTTTTAATATTTGTTTCATTTAAAAAAAGCCCCAAAACTGGGGCTTTTAATAACTAAAAATCTTCTACAACTCTAATTACATTTTCTATAGATTTTACATTCTTTAATGTTTTAAGTTCTTTTAACGCATTGTTTAAATTCTCTTCCAGAACCGGATGAGTAATTAATACCAGGGGTACAACAGGTGTTAAGCGGTGTTTTTGTAATACAGAGGCTAAACTTACCTGGTTTTTACCTAAAATTCCAGTTACTTCAGACATAACTCCCGGTTTATCATTTACCAGGATTCTTAAATAAAATAGATTTTTAACCTTTTCAATATCTATGATTTCATGTTCCAAGCTGGATTTATCTGCATATATATTGGGACGGTTGTAATGAATATCTTTGGCAGTTTGTATTATATCAGCCACGACAGCACTACCAGTTGGCATTTGCCCTGCCCCTTTGCCATAGGACATAATATCTCCCACAATATCACCGTGTAAATAAATAGCATTATATACACCATTAACTAAAGCGAGTGGATGACTTTTTGAAATAAAAGCAGGATGAACTCTAATATCAATACCATTTTCTTCTTTTTTTCCAATAGCTAACAGTTTAATGACATAACCTAACTCATCTGCAAGCTGGATATCTGTTAATGTAATTTCTTCAATTCCTTCCGAATAAACAGAATTGATATCAACATAGGTTTCAAAGGTGATTGAAGATAAAATAGCTATTTTATAGGCAGCATCCAAACCACTTATATCAGAATGTGGGTCACTTTCTGCAAACCCTAAATCTTGAGCTTCTTGTAGAACTTCTTTAAATTCTTTTTCTTCTTCTGTCATTTTAGTTAATATATAATTGGTAGTTCCATTTAAAATACCGTAAATATTTTTGATATTACTAGCAACTAATGATTCTTTAAGCGGCCTTATAATAGGTATTCCACCAGCCACACTTCCTTCAAAACTGACCTGCACATTATTTTGGCTGGCTGCTTTTAAAATCTCACTTCCATATTTAGCAATAATTAACTTATTAGCAGTTATTACGCTCTTTTTATTATTTATAGCCTCCATAACATATTGATAGGCTGGTTTTTCTCCTCCGATTAATTCTACCACTAGATTGATGTTTGGATCTTCTAAAATGTCATCAGCTTGGTCTGTTAAGAGTTCATTGTCAAATTCTACATCCCTTTTTTTGTTAAGATCATTTACTAATATCTTTTCAATTTCTAGTTCGGTTCCTACTTTTTGTTCAATACTTTCTTTGTTATCTCTGATAATTCTGTAAACCCCAGATCCGACAGTTCCCAGACCTAAGAGCCCGATTTTAATCATCTTATTTTCCTCCCTTATCAATACTCTTTTATTTATTTTATACCCTGTGTACGAATATGTCCATAAATATCACCCTTTGATTAATAATTATCTTTTATAATACTTATCAATAATTAGAATGATTATTTTAAAATTGGTTTCTTGCATCCTTTTTCTGTATTTGATATTATTAGGTTTACAAATAGAAAGTTAGATTTGTAGGTGAATTCAAATGAAAATAGCAGTTATTGATGGATTAGGTGGCGGTTTAGGATCACAAATTGTCGATAAATTGAACCGGAGGTTAAAAAAAGAGATTACGCTTGTTGCACTTGGCACGAATGCCATTGCAACATCTAAAATGCTGGAAAGCGGAGCAGATGAAGGAGCAACCGGTGAAAATGCAGTCTGTGTAAATGTAAATAAGGTTGATCTAATCATAGGTCCTCTTGGTTTAATAATACCTAATTCAATGAAAGGTGAAATAACTACAGTGATGGCCGAAGCTATTGCTAGTAGTAAAGCCAAGAAAGTAATCATTGGAATGAAACAACCACATGTTGACTTAGTAGGACTTAATGATAAATCGTTAAACGAATTAATAGATGATGCTCTGAAAAGAGCAGAAAATTATTTAGAAGGCTAAAAAAACAAAAAGAAAAAATTTAAATTTAGATCACGAAGGTCTTTATCTGCCAGAAATAGGCAGGGCCTTCGTGTTTTGTATTTTAAGAAGGGGGAAAAATAAATGAATATCAAAAAGATAGTTTATACAGCATTTTTTATAGCGTTAGGCATTGTATTACCGATGCTTTTTCACTTAATTGGTGGACCTGGACTGGGTAGAGTATTACTACCCATGCATTTACCTGTAATAATTGGAGGGGCATTTTTAGGTCCAATAGCTGGTTTGATTATAGGTATGGTAACTCCAATTTTAAGCTCCTTATTTACAGGAATGCCACCTGTAATTCCAATGCTGCCGATTATGATCGCTGAACTTGGTATTTATGGATTAATAATGGGTTATTTCTTTTATAGGATAAAAATGAATGTTTATCTTTCTTTAATATTAACTATGTTAGCTGGTAGAATTGCTGCTTCATTTATAGTCATGATATTAGTCTTTGGTTTTGGTTTTCAATTACCAACAAATCCACTTGTTTATATTTACGGAACGATAACTGCTGGTTTACCGGGCATTATCGGCCAACTGCTAATTGTACCGATTGTTTTAAGATATATCAAAAGATATAATGACACAAGAGCAGTTTTAGATACTGCCTACTAAAGAATAATTAACAAACAAGGAATTTAACTGTCTTCTATCTAATTATTAATATAGAATATTAAAATATGTGAAGACAGGAGGTATCTTAGGATGCCCGCAAATTTACCACCACAATACTATGAAGCAGAAGAAGCATATCGTAATGCTCAGTCACCAGAAGAAAAAATTGCAGCCTTAAAAGAAATGTTGGCTATTATGCCTAAACACAAGGGAACAGAGAAATTACAAGCCGATTTAAAGAAAAGGATTTCAAAAGTTAAGGAAGAGAAAAAGAAAAAGAGTAAATCTAAGAGTACTTACAATCCTTATCTAATAGATAAAGAAGGAGCCGGTCAGGTTATTTTACTCGGTTATCCCAATGTAGGAAAATCTTCTATCTTAAAATCTTTAAGTAATGCTAAAGTTGAAGTGGCCAAATATCCTTTCACTACTTCACTGCCTTTAGCTGGAATGGTGGAATATGAGGACATACAAATTCAAGTTATTGATACTCCACCTTTAGTACCTGAAGATGTGCCAGGCCCGATGATCAGTGCTATTTATCATGCTGATTACATTACAATTGTGATAGATGCTTCAGCTGATGATTGTCTAGACCAGCTGTCTGGTATTATTGATTTCTTAAAAGAGAAAAGAATCATTCGTGAAGAGATACCTGAAAATGTAAAAGGATATCATCTAGAAGATATATTAGTTTTAGCTACTAAAGTTGACCTGGCAGGTTCTCAAGATAATTTAGATATCATCAAAGACCTTTATCCTGCTCTCGATTTATTAGAAATATCAAATAAAGAAGGTCAAAATTTAGATAAATTACCGGAAATCTTGTTTAAAAAGTTGAATGTAATTAGAGTTTATTCTAAAGCGCCCGGTAAAGAAACTGATTATGACCGGCCATTTATCTTAGATAAAGGAGAAACGGTTTTAGATTTTGCACAACTTGTTCATAAAGATTTTGCTAAAAATCTTGAGAAAGCAAGAATTTGGGGTTCAGGTAAGTTTGATGGTCAGCATGTTGCTAAAGACCATGAATTAGAAGATCAAGATGTTGTTGAATTACACACCTAAGAATTTAAGATAAGAAAGGAAGTTTTTCTATGGAGGAAGATAGAGAACTTGCAATAAATGAGCTTAATGAAACAGATTATTCATTGATTATAGTTAAGGACCAGCAAGTTAAGTATAAAAGTAAAGAAGAGAGTGTTGGCTCTATTGTGGGACTTTTTGATAATAACCCAAAGTTATTAAAAGATTCTGTAGTTGCTGATAAAATTATAGGTAGGGCAGTAGCTATGGTATGTGATTTAGGAGATGTTAACTTTTGTTATGGACAGATTGTTAGTCAAGGAGCAGTAGATATATTTAATAAAAATAATCTTCCCTATCAAGCTGAAAAAAAGGTTAAAGTAATCAAAAATAAAGATAACACCGATTTATGCCCGATTGAAAAACTCACATTAAATGTGGAAGATAGTGTAGAAGGTATTAAAAAGATCAAAGAATTTTTAAATAATTAGTAAAGAGGGTGGATAATTTGAGTAGCTATATTAAAATCTATATTTTAGCCTTTATCATTTTTATGGGTATTGATCTAGTCTGGTTAGGCATCTTAGCTAAAGACTTTTATCGCAGTCAACTTGGTTCTTTTCTAAAAGAGAGCTATAATATGCAGGCAGCTTTATTATTTTATTTAGTCTATATAGCAGGGATTGTGTTTTTTGTTTTATCTAGAGCAATTACAACTGGTAGTTGGCAGTATGCTTTGTTTGCAGGTATGTTTTACGGTTTTGTTACCTATTCGACTTATGGAATAACCAACTATTCTACAATCAAGGATTGGCCAACTCTTCTAACAGTTATTGATATCGGCTGGGGGACAGTACTTTGTGGGCTTACATCTTATTTAACTTATCTGATTGCTTCTAATATTAATTTCTTTAGCATTTAAAAAATAAATACAACTTTATCCAAACCCCAATTTTGGGGTTTTTTATTTTTTTACCCAAAAATATAAAAATAATTTTAAAAAAATAAAGGATTTTCACTTGCAATATTTAATAATATTAATTGTGTTGCCAAATTTTTATTGGGAGGTGAAAGGTATTTGGATGAAATACGGAATGAATTAATAAAATGCGGCACTCAACTCTTCTCAAAAAAAGGATATAAGGATACCAAGGTTAAAGATGTTACAGACTTAGCATCGATAAGTGTTGGTACTTTTTATAATTATTTTGATTCTAAAGAAGAGCTCTTTTTAGATGTTTATCTAAAAAAACATGATAAAGCCAAAAAAGAACTTTTAGACCTTTTTGAGGAAAATCACCCACCTCTCAAGATAATTGATAAAGCAGTCCATCGATTTTTAGAAATGATGCAGACTGATCCCATTTTAAGGGCTTTTTTCAATCCACATATCCATGAGAAGTATAGGCAGAGCCTTGATATGAAGAGAAAACAAAGTCAATTGAATTATGCCTATGAACTATTTGCTCCTCAGCTAGAAAAGTGGCAAAAGAGGGGAGAAATAAATGAAGAAGTAGATATTAGACTATTATTAGCGGTTTTTGATTCAATTTTTTATGTGCTATTACATAAAGAAGATATAGGTGAAGAATTTTTCCCGGAGATTGTTGATTTTTTGATAGACAGTGTGTTATGTAAAATGAACAAAAATTTTTATCAATAAATGAATGAATATTGTAACTATTCATTTAGTATACACCCAAAAAAGTTTGATGTGATTCTAATATATACTATATTAATTCATAAATAAACTGTAATTTTCACTAAGTTAATAAACTTGATATAAGAAGTAATATGTGATAATATTTTATTGTTATAATATTAAAATTTTTAAAAAATATTGAATGAATATACTTTATATTCATTTTAAAAAATTAAAAAAATTACTAATATTAGCAAATCAAAATTTAAATCTGATTTTAATCTCTTTTTTTAATAAATTATATTTGATATAGTATAAATATTTATTACTTTATAAATTTTTTTACATAATAATAAACAACTTAAAACTTGAGAATTTTTTATAAGGGGGTGTTCTCTAAAAAAAGAAGTAGTTTAGTAGTTTAAAGTAGCTTGTATTTTAAAAATACGGAGGAGGAAAAATTTTAAATGAAAAGATCTAGTATTCTGATTTTAGTTTTAAGTATGGTTTTAGTTTTATCAGCGGGTGCTTTTGCCCAGGTTAATAATCCTAATACATTTACAAAGGTAAATATGGGTACAATTGATAGTCTTGATCCTCATTATCAATATGATAATGCAAGTGCAGAAATTTATGCTAACATCTATGAAAACCTAATCATGTTTGATGAAGGTGATGTTACTCAGTATAAACCAATGCTTGCAACTGAAGTACCTACAGTAAATAATGGTTTAGTTAAAGATAATGGTACAACTTATATCTTCCCAATTAGAGAAGGAGTTACCTTCCATGAAGGCGGTACATTAACTCCGGAAGATGTTAAATACAGTTTCATGAGAGGTCTAATCCACGACCGTAATGGTGGTCCTTGGTGGATGCTTTATGGTCCTCTGTTTGATGCTGGTGGACTATCAGATATCACTAATGAGGTTGTTGGTGTTGAAGATCCAAGTCAACTTACAGCCGAACAGTCTGCAGAAGTATTTGCAGTTTTAGATGAGGCTATTGAAGTAGACGGAAATAATGTTGTTTTCCACCTACCTAAGCCTAATCCAACTTTTATGAGTGTTGTTGTACATGATAATGGTCTTGGTGCAATTATTGATAAAGAATGGAGTATTGAACAGGGAGCATGGGACGGAAGTCCTGAAACAATCGCAAAATATTATGATCCTGCAAAAGAAGAAGATCCACTTCACGAACAAACTAATGGTACAGGACCTTTCATGTTAAACACATGGGAAAAAGGTAAAAGAATTGCATTAGATAGAT
>CAZXRH010000007.1:0-32502 GCA_964642575.1 uncultured Halanaerobiales bacterium | reverse complement strand
CTTTATAAAATCTGGAGAGGGGATTCCCCTCTCCAGCTAATAAGCAACCTTAAAGAATTTTACTTATGGCTGTGTTGGCTCACCAGTTTCAAATCCTGTAGTATCCATCATATCTAATTCTAAATACTCAATAGCAGTTTGTGCATCACTTTCACCAGTTAGTACTGAATGTACTGCCTGGAAGAATAATTCAGATACCTGATTATACTGTGGAGCAGTTGCAGTAGAAGGACGAGCTACAGCATTTGTAAATACATCATAAAGACTACCGAAGAATGGAACTGCTTCCAGTACATCTTCATCTTCATATAATGATTTAATTGTAGGGTTGAAAGATCCTTCAACAGCACGCAGTTTTTGTACTTCTTCGCCAGCTAAGAACATAGCCAGTTCAGCAGCTTCTTCAGGGTGTTCACTATACTTACTTACACCTAAGTTCCAGCCACCTAAAGTTGCAGCGGATTTTCCACTATCTCCAGCAGGTAGAGGTGATACATCAGTGTTACCTGCAGTTGGCTTACCTTCTTGATTTGCTAAAGTATAGGCATAAGGCCAATTACGCATAAATAATGAATTTCCAGCTTCCCACATTGAGCGGGCATCTTCTTCGCCCATTCCTGTTACACCAGTAGGAGAAATGTCTCCAACCCAACCAGCAGCCTGATCAATAATCTCGATAGCTTTATCATTATTAATTGTTATTTCCTGCTCTTTATTAACAATCTGTCCACCACCATTAGAATAGATCCATTCTAAAGCATCACAAGTTAGACCTTCATAAGCATTACCTTGCCATACATAACCCCAGAAGTCTTGATTACCGGCAGCTCTTTCACCAGTTTGAATAGTTTTAGCTGCTCTTTCAAGCTCTTCCCAGGTTTCAGGTACTTCAAGGTCATACTTTTCTAATAAGTCGGTTCTGTAATATAATAAACCTGCATCTGTAAACCAAGGCATTGCAACTAATCTACCGTCTACAGTATTGTTTTCAACGATTGCTTGGAAGTGATCATCAACAACATCTTCAGCACCATATTCATATAAATCTAAGAAATGTTGAGCAAGGTCACCAGGCCAAATAACATCAATCTGATATACATCTACTTTTGGGCTTTCTGCTTCAAAGAACTGTAAATATAAACTCAATCTGTCATTAGCTAAATCAGGAGTACTTAATACATTTACTGTAACATTTGGATGTTTTTCTTCAAACATTCTTGCTGCTTTTTTAGTTAGTTCCAATTCAATACCAACAGAACCACCAGCAATTGTCAATTCTACATCATCTTGAGCTAATACATTAAAACTCATTGTTAAGAGAAGACCAAATACAACCAGAATGGTTAAACCTTTTTTCATTAAATTTTTCCTCCTTTTAAATTTTTAATATATTTTGTTTTTAAATGTGATTTGTTTAAAAACCACCTCCTAAACTTAATAATTATTTGCTACTTTCTCTTTTAATTAATTTATGGGGAACAAACACTTTATTATCATCTAATTTATTACCTTTCATCATTTTTAAGAGCATTTTCATACTTTCAGTACCCAGTTCTGTCCCCGATTGAAATACACTACTTAAAGATGGCTTTATATATCTTGCTGTTTCAATATCATCAAAACCGACAATAGAAACTTCTTCTGGTATTTTTATATTATGATCAAAACAATATCGCATTGCACCTATAGCCATTTGATCACTAAAAGCAAATATGGAATCTATATTTTCATTTTTTTTAAATAAAATTTCTGCTGCATGGTAACCACTTTCAAAAGTAAAGTCGCCTTCTGCTACATATTTTTCTTTTAATTCTATTCCCTTTTCTTTATATTTATTTACTACCCCCTGCATTCTTTCATCACTTGCTACAGAGTCACGGAAAGGACCACGAATTACACAGAAATATTCGCCAAGACTAAATAAGTACTCACTGACATCCTCAGCTGCCTTAACATTATTTACTGTAACTGATGCTAAATCAGGATCCTTAATATAACCTGAAGCAAATACTGTTGGAATTTCACTTTCACGAACTGCTTTAATCAATTCATCAGTAAAATCAGCAGTGATAATAATTAGTCCATCAATTTTCTTTTGTTTTAACATATTTATATAATATAATTCCTGTTCTAATTCTCCGTCTGAGTCCCCATAGATAATATTGTAGTTTTCTTTTATTGCCTCAGCCTCAATCCCTTTCAATACTTTCATTAAAAAGGGATTATCCATACCAGCACCAATCATACCAACCAAATTAGAGATATTGGTTCTTAAGGCACGAGCCGATTCATTTATTTGATAATCTAGCTCATTTATTGCTTTTTTGACTTTTAAAGCTGTTTCCTTACTCACCAAACTACTGTCATTAATTACCCTTGAAACAGTTGATAATGAAACACCAGCAAGTTCTGCCACATCCTTCATATTAGCACTCATAATAACTCTCCTTATTTTTGAAAACGATTTCTGAAAACCATTTCATTACTTATATCATTCAATAAGTATTATGATATTCCTGCAAAAAAATTAATTATTTTTCAATTATTTAAAATTTTCATTCAATTTTTATATAATAAGTGAATTTGTTCAGTTTGCAGGGTTTTTTTGGTTTTCAAAGAATATATATAATACAATAAGTATAGAAAGGGGTTTTAAACAATGAAAGGAAAAGTATCTAATGTATTAACATTGTTTTTACTGGTAAGTCTCTTACTCTTCTCTCTTCAGGCTTCCGCACAAGATGGACAAGTAACTGTTATGGGAGTCTGGGGTGGTGGAGAACTCGATGCATTTAACAAAATGATCGAACCCTTCGAGGCTGCCTCAGGCATTGATGTGCAGTATGAAGGTACAAGAGATCTTCCCACTCTCCTTACTACAAGACTTGAAGCAGGTAACCCACCAGATATAGTCGCTGTCTCAGGCCCTGGTATGATGAAAGACCTGGCTGAAGATGGTGACTTAGTAAATCTCCAAAACGTATTCAATATGAATTATATACAAGAAGATTTCGATCAAAAATGGATTGATCTGGCAACTTATGAAGGCGGTATGTATGCAATCTTTATCGCTGCAGATGCTAAGAGTTTAGTCTGGTACAATCCAAATGTATTCGAAGAAAATGGTTATGAAATTCCTGAAACATGGGATGAAATGGATCAATTAGCACAACAAATGCAGGAAGATGGAATTACACCTTGGTCTATTGGTCTAGAATCAGGTGCAGCAAGTGGCTGGCCTGGCACAGACTGGATCGAGGATATTATGTTAAGAACTACCTCACCTGAAACTTATGATAAGTGGGTAGCACATGATATTCCATGGACCGATGATAGAGTCAAAAATGCATTTGAAATCTTTGGTAAATATGCTAAAGATCCCGACATGGCATTTGGCGGTCCAACTGCTGTACTTTCCACAAACTTTGGAGATGCACCAAATCCATTATTTACAGATCCTCCAAGAGCAGGCTTACACCGTCAGGCAAGCTTTATCACAAGCTTTATTAAAGAAAGTAATCCCGAACTAGAAGCAGGCGCAGATTTTAATTTCTTCCCACTACCTCCTATTGAAGATCAATATGGAACTCCTGCCTTAGGTGCTGCAGATATGCTTGCTATGATTAATGATAACCAAGAAGCAAGACAGTTTATGGAATATATGGTTACTCCGGGTGCTCAATCCATCTGGGTCAGTGAGTTAGGAAAATTAGGTACTCATAACAGAATCAATCCAAGTGTGTATCCTAATGACTTAACAAGACAAATGGCTGAGTTTCTAAATAATGCTGAAACATTTAGATTTGATGCTTCCGACTCCATGCCCGCCTCTATTGGTTCCGGTGCATTCTGGCAGGCAATTCTGAACTATGTTAGTGGAGACAATTTAGATAATGTATTAGAAGAACTTGAAAATAGAGCTGATGAAGCATACAGTACTGGTGAAGCTACTGACTAAAGTTTAGCCGGGAGGTATAATATATGCAGGAAAGAAGTAAGAAAAAATGGGTGGCCCTCTTTGTAGGGCCAGCCGTTTCTGTTGTTGGACTGATGTTACTTTATCCTTCAATTCACACCTTTGTTATTAGTTTTTTTGGTGCCGACTCAGAAGTATTTGTAGGATTAAAAAACTATATATATGCTTTTACAAATGATATGATGTTGGTTTCATTTAGAAATAATCTTTTGTGGTTAATATTCATGACCTCATTTACAGTCGGTTTAGGCCTCATATTTGCCATTTTAACAGACAAGGTTAAATATGAAAAGATAGCAAAATCAGTGATATTTATGCCGATGGCGATTTCCTTTGTTGGGGCCGGTGTAGTCTGGAAATTTGTCTATACCTATCGTCCACCGGGAACAGAACAAATTGGTCTTTTAAATCAAATATTAATAGCCTTGGGTATGGAACCTATTGGATGGTTAATACAAGGACCATGGGTTAATAATTTAGCTTTAATATTTGTTGGTATCTGGATGTGGACCGGTTTCTGTATGGTAATCCTCTCTGCATCGTATAAGAATATACCACAGGATCAAATTGAAGCAGCCCGTGTTGACGGTGCCAGCCAATGGCAAGTATTTAAATTTGTTATCTTCCCTTATATGAGATCTACAATCGCTGTCGTAGCAACTACTATGGTCGTAAATGTACTCAAGATATTTGATATTGTTTATGTAATGACCAATGGTAACTTTGGTACTGAGGTAATTGCGAACCGCATGTATAAAGAAATGTTCCAATATAGAAACTTTGGTCGGGCAAGTGCAATTGCAGTTGTACTATTTATGTTAATTGTGCCCGTGATCTTTGTTAACATTAAAAGAATGAGGGGGGAAAGTTAATGAATGATAATAAATTATCAAAAATAATAATCAATGTACTATTAATTTCAATTATGTTAATCTGGATTTTACCCACCCTCGGTCTACTTATTACTTCTGTAAGACCCGCTTCGGCAGTAAGTAATAGTGGATGGTGGACTGTCTTAAATAGTCCGCTTAAATTTACCCAATTTACTTTAGAAAACTATGATAGTGTTTTAAACCTAAATAATATGGATATTGCCTTTAGAAATAGTTTTATCATCGCGGTGATGGGTACATTTTTACCAGTTACCATCGCTTCTTTTGCCGCCTTTGGTTTGGCAAAGTTAAGGTTTAAAGGTCGGATGATCATTTATGGTATTATTGTAGGGTTATTGGTTATACCACTTCAAATGACCTTTATTCCTATCTTAAGAATTTTTAACTTCTTAAATATTTCTGGGACTTTCGTAGCTTTATGGATTGCCCATACGGGCTATGGAATGCCCTTTGCAGTATTTATGTTATATAACTTCTTTTCAAACCTGCCAGACGACCTCTTTGAGGCCGCTTATATCGATGGTGCCTCAATGTGGACCGTTTATTACAAACTGGCATTACCCTTGTCAGTACCAGCCTTAGCATCGTTAGTTATCTTTCAGTTCCTCTGGACCTGGAACGATTTATTAGTTGCTTTAATTTATCTAGGTGGTACTCAAGATGTTGCACCAGTAACGATTCGTTTGGCTAATATGGTTGGGTCTTATGGACAAAACTGGCATGTCTTAACTGCAGGTGCCTTTATTTCAATTGTAGTACCCTTAATCATATTCTTCTCACTACAGAGATACTTCATTAGAGGTATCCTAGCAGGTTCTGTGAAAGGTTAAAAAAAGGAGTAATTAAATATGCTGCCCGATAATATAGATTTAAAGTTAAGAGACTTAAAAAATGAAATATATGAAAACAAAGTTGAAATAAAAGAGTGGACAATCCAGGAAGTTAAACGGACAGCTTTAAACAAATATGAATCAAAAGAAAGTAAAAGAGAATTTCTTACCGGTACTCAAAGCTATTGGGATAATACCGGTAAGATTTTTTTCTTTCAACACGAATTAAAGCTGCCGCAAGAAATAAATAAAGATAATCTTTATCTGCATCTTGAAATCAACGGTGAATGTACTTTGTTTATCAATGATTCAGTTTACCGTGGTATTAATGAAAAAGATATTAGACTTCCAGAGGTAGAAGTTAATTATTATAAGTTCAAAATTTTAGCCACCCATGATATACATCTTTCTGTAAGACATCAAAGGTTATTTAACAGCCCCTATCCTCCGCATCTATTTAGAGATGCTTTTTTATTTAATAAAAACAAAAAAATAGAACGGTTTTATCTCCTTTTAAAAAATATTAAAAAGTCAATTGAAATACTTTCAAATAAAAGGGATAAACTACATCTACAAAATTTACTTGAAAATGCTTTAAATAAAGTAGATTTTTATACCCATCAAAGAAATGTCTTTATCAACTCAATAGAAAAATCATATGAAGAATTAGTTGAAAAACTAAAAAATACAGATAATCAAAATCCAGGTAAGGTCTTTTTACTTGCCCATTCTCACTTAGATCTTGCCTTTAAATGGACAGTAACTGACTCCATTCGAAAGCTTGAGCGTACCATTAGCACAACTCTGAATCTAATGGACCAATATGAAAACTATTATTATTTACAAAGCCAAGCAATTTTATATGATTATCTCAAAAAACTATATCCTGATTTATTTAAAAAGTTAAAGAATAAACAGTCGGAAGGACAATTTATTGTAGAAGGCTCTTTTTGGAATGAAGCAGATATCAATTTACCTAATGGAGAGTCTTTGATTAGACAAATTCTTTATGGAAAGGAATTTTATAAAAAACACTTTAAGCAAGATACAAAAGTAGCCTGGCTGCCGGACTGTTTTGGCTTTAGTGCAATTTTACCTCAGATCCTAAAAAAGTCAGAAATAAATTATTTTATAACTGCCAAACTGCAGTGGAATGAAACTAATCAATTCCCCTATAACCTTTTTCAATGGGAAGGTATAGATGGTACTCGAATTAATTCTTACCTTCTATCAGATGAATATGGGGGTAATTTAGAACCTAAAAAGATAAATAAGGCCTGGGAAAGTCGTAAACAAAAAGATATAGATGAAGTCTTATCACTCTATGGATTTGGTGATGGTGGTGGGGGTAATAGTGAAATACAGTTAAACAATTATCAAGCCATAGATAAAATTCCTTACTTACCAAAGATCAAAACAGGGTATATACAAAACCACCTCAATAATATCTTTGATAATAAAGATTTACCAACCTGGAAAGGTGAACTCTATTTAGAAAAACACAGAGGAACCTATACAAGTCAGGCTGATTTAAAAAAATATAACCGACAATTAGAATTTAGACTCAGAAATTTAGAACTCCTCTATTCAATTGCTATAACAAATGGATATCAGGCCAAACATGATTTAGAAAAAAATTGGAAGATACTTTTAAAAAATCAATTTCATGATATTTTACCCGGTTCATGTGTGCATGATGTATATTTAGATGCAGTTCAAGATTATGAAGAACTCAAAGCTAATTTGAAAGATATAGAAAATGATATTTTTCAATTTATATCTAGCAATATTAAGTTTAACAATGAAGAGTTTATATTGTTTAATCCTTTGACTTTTAAATACAACAGTTTAATTGAATTAAAGAATCTTAAAAATACAAATAATATTAACGCTGTTGAAATAGACGGTGAAAAATATCCAGTGCAAAAAGAAAATGGTCGTATTTACTTCAAACTAAATGATTTTGAACCACTTAGCTTTAAGACGGTTGAATTATTAGATAATAGTAATGAGCATCATCAAACTAATTTAAGTTCAAACAAATATCATCTTGAAAACAATTATTTAAAAGTGTCACTCGATGAAAAAGGACAAATTAAATCAATTTATGATAGAGAAAAAGAAATTGAATATATTCAAAAAGAACGTAAGGCAAATCAATTAAAACTATATGATGATAAATCAACTTACTTCGATGCCTGGGATATATCAATTTCAGAACAAAATAAAAAAATAATTGATGATATAACTTCTATTAAAGTAAATAATACAGGGCCTTATTATCACTCAATTAAAATAAAAAGAGATTTTTATAATTCAACTATTATTCAAAAAATCATCTTATATGATAATGAAAGAAAGATTGATTTTAAAACTTATGTGGACTGGCAGGAAAACCAAAAACTACTGAAGACTGTCTTTCCTATCAATATAAAAAACAGTCAGGCTCTTTTTGATTTATCTATGGGTCATTTAGAAAGGGCTAACTATAAAAATACTGACTGGGAAAAAGCAAAAACTGAAGTACCTGCCCACAAATGGGTTAATCTAAATAATAATGATATCAGTGTTAGTTTATTAAATAACTGTAAATACGGTCATCAAGTAGATGAAAATGTAATTGACCTAACGCTTTTAAAAAGCGGTATATTTCCCGATCCCAAAGCAGACCTAGGTGAACATGAATATACTTATTCTTTACTATTAAGTCCTCAACCAAAAGATATAATTGATATTGAACAAAAAGCGCTGATGATGAATAATAAACCCATATTGATACAACCATCGGCTAAGAAAAAAAATAATAGTAATAGAAAATTTAATAAACCATTTGATATTAAAAATGAAAATGTAACTTTGGATGCCTTTAAAATAGCAGAAAATAAGGAAGGTTTTATTATAAGAATGCATGAAATCAAAGGGATAAGTAGTAATCTGGAAATTAAATTTCATCAAGATATAAAAAAAGTTGAAGAAACAAATCTAATTGAAAATAAAATTAAAACTTTAAAACCCAAAAATAATAAGATCCAAGTTAAGATAGATCCCTTTGAAATCAAAACATTTAAGGTTGTTTTCGTATAAAAATTAAGGCTCCCGTAAGGGAGCCGCTTTTTTATAAATTAAATTTATGAATTCTTCAGCTTATCATTCACACTGTAAGTTTCTCTATCTTTGTATTCTTCCTGTTTGCCATCATTCCATTCTGATACTGGTGATAAATAACCAACTACTCTTGAATAAACTTCACATTTTTGTTTTTTTCCCATTTTAACTCCCCCTCTTTAACTTCTCAGTTTTGCTTGAATTCCTTTTTCTTGAAAAATATTTAAAAATTTATTTAACTCATTTTCGGAAAAACTTCTTACCTTTTCATATGACTTTTTATTTACTTTTTCTGATCGAAAATTTTGAATAAAATAGTGTCCAGTATTAGATATGAAATTAACTATTTTTTCCATATCTTCTTTTTCATGCAAGTTGGGCACTACAGTTGTTCTTAATTCATAATCAATATTAGAATTAATAATTAAATCTTTACTTTTTTCAATACTTTTTATCATAGAGTTACCCATTTTAATTCCACAAAACTTATCATATTCCTCTATAGGACCTTTAATATCCATAGCAACATAATCAATTAAGTTATCATCTATTAACTCTTTTAACAGACTATAATTGGTACCATTGGTATCTAATTTAACCAATAGCTCATATTCTTTAATTCTACTAATAAGATCATAGATGGAAGGCTGTATTAAGGGTTCTCCCCCTGTAATAGTAATTCCATCTATCAAATCTACTCTTTTATCTAAATAATCCCAGAAGTAATCTAAATTCATATACTCACTATCATTTTCAAGAGGTATTAATTCAGGATTATGACAATATGGACAGTCCATATTACAACCCTGGGTAAACAAAACTGTGGATATATAATCAGGATAATCAATCAAAGAAGTTTTTTGTATACCAGATATTTTTATATTACCTTGCACTTGTTTTCGCCCTTTCCTCAGCTTCACATTTAGGACAGTATTTATGTTCACCTGGTAAATATCCATGTACAGGACAGATACTAAAGGTTGGTGTTATTGTATAATATGGTAATTTATAGTTAGCAGCAATTCTTCTAACCAGTTTTTTGGTACTTTCTATACCATTCAACCTTTCTCCTAAGAAGCCATGAAAGACGGTTCCACCCGTAAATTCAGCCTGGAAATCATCTTGAATATCTAAGGCATCGAATATATCGTCTGTATAGCCAACTGGAAGATGAGTTGAATTAGTATAATATGGTTCTGCTTCTTGCTTTCTTACTCTTTCTTCATTAGCAGCAATAATATCATTGCCAAATCTCTCTTTATCAAGTCTGGCCAATCTATATGAGGTAGACTCGGCAGGTGTTGCTTCTAGATTATATAAATTACCAGTTTCTTCTTGATATTCTCTCATCCGTGCTTTCATTTTTTCCATGACTTCGATTGTAAATTCTTGGGCCTTTTCATCGGTTAGATCTTCACCCATGAAGTTTTCGACTGATTCATTCATTCCATTGAGTCCAATTGTATTGAAATGGTTTTTCCAGTATTCATCAAACCTCTTTTTAATATTTCTTAAATAAAACTTAGAATATGGATAAAGACCCTGTTCAGTTAAATTTTCTAATACTTTTCTTTTAATCTCTAAACTTTCTTTAGCTAAATCCATCAATTCATAAACTCTATTCATATAATCTTCTTTATCATCAGCTAAATATCCAATTCGAGGCATATTTAATGTCACTACACCAATGGAACCTGTCATGGGGTTAGCTCCAAATAAGCCTCCCCCTCTTTTTCTTAATTCTCTATTGTCCAATCTGAGTCTGCA
Source organism: uncultured Halanaerobiales bacterium (assembly GCA_964642575.1). Lineage (GTDB taxonomy): Bacteria > Bacillota > Halanaerobiia > Halanaerobiales > M55B127 > M55B127. The sequence continues at coordinate 21,931 of CAZXRH010000007.1, read as the reverse complement.
ACACATCGAGCGCGCATCTTCTGGGTCCATATCTGAGTTTACAAAATTGGAAAAATATGGAATCCCATATTTTGCCGTCATTTCCCAGACAGGGTTCAAGACAGGATTATCCCAATCAAAATTAGGTGTTATATTATAGGTAGGAATGGGAAAAGAAAATACTCTTCCTTTGGAATCTCCATCCATCATTACTTCCGCAAATGCTTTATTAATTAAGTCCATCTCATCTTGGAATTCTGAATAGGTTCTTTCCTTCATCTCTCCCCCAATTATAACCGGTTGGTCTTTAAAGTGATCAGGAACTGTTAAGTCCATAGTGATGTTTGTAAAGGGAGTTTGAAAACCTACTCTTGTAGGAACATTCATGTTGAATAAAAACTCCTGCATGGCCTGTTTTACTTCCTTATAATCCAAATCATCATAGGCAATATAAGGAGCTAATAAGGTATCAAAATTAGAAAAAGCCATAGCTCCGGCTGCTTCACCCTGTAAGGTAAAAAAGAAATTAACCATTTGGCCTAAAGCTGTTTTTAAATGTTTAGGGGGATCACTTTCAATTTTAGTTGGAACACCTCTAAAACCGGTTCTTAAAAAATCTTCTAAATCCCATCCACAGCAGTATACACTTAAATTGCCGAGATCGTGAATATGAAAATCTCCGCTTAAGTGTTTTTCACCTGCCATTTCGGGATATATTTCCTGTAACCAGTATTGAGATGTTACTTCGGAAGAAATAAAATTATTTAATCCCTGTAAAGAATAACTCATATTACTATTTTCGCGAACTTTCCAATCTTCTAATTCCAAGTAATTATTCATTGTCTCAATCGCGTCATTGAATAATTTCTTGGTATCTCTTATTTTTTTATGTTGTTCTCTATATAAAATATATGCTTTAGCTACTTCAGCATAACCCTTTTCAATTAGCACCTTTTCGACAAGATCCTGAATTTGTTCAACTTCAGGAATACCCTTTTCACCAAAAAATATTTTTAAGTATGAAACTACTTCCTGTGTAATTTCTTCTCCAATTGCTTCGTTTTCTAAATCAACTGCTGATGCCGCTTTCAAAACCGCATTTTCTATTTTTTTTCTATTAAATTCAACTGTCGAACCATCTCTTTTTTTAACGTATTCCAACCCCATTAATATAAAGCCCCCTTTTTGGAAAATAAAAAAAGCCTAACTTAAAATAAAGTTAGGGTATAAATAAATCATAAATACTTTACCCTGTCTCGAAGATAAAAGTTGCTTGTATTTATCAGGCAGTTCTCCTGGCTTGGACAAATTACATTAACTACCTTCCCCAAATTAATGAGTGGTATATCAGTTAGTATTAATCCTTACAGTGGCGGACCCGCTCAGGTTTTTAACCTGATTCTCTTTTAAACTTTCCTTGGTTGAAAGTACCTGATAAATTTATATATTATTTTTTTCTATATCTTAATATTCTTTAATAGAACAAATTATCCTGCTATAAAATGTTACAAAATCATATTAAAACCAAATATAATTAAGATCACTCCTGCGATAAAATCAGAATATTTTTCTATTATTATTATTCTTTTTAAATACTTAATAATATTTAAAGAAGCAAATGTAAATACAGCAGCTGTAATTCCTATTACTAGTGATTGGTTTATCATCTCTATAAATGCTTCTTTATGCATAACGGAAAATCCTATTCCTAGGGCATCAATACTTACACTTATTCCCAGGATTACTACCGTCCAGAATGTTAGGCGGTGGTATATACATTCTTCTTCCCTTTTAAAGCCTTCTAAAAACAAAATAATACCTATGATGACAATTATAATGCCACTTGCAATATCACTTACTTCAATGATAGTGGTATTTATAAAATTACCAAAAAGTGCTCCTGTTAGGGCTAAAAGAAATTGAAAAAATCCAAAGGAAGTTATCAAAGATATTCTGTTTTTTATATTCAATTTAGTACCACAGGCAATACCCATAGATACTCCTGAAGCATCTAAAGCTAATGCAACTGCAATTAATAATATCTTCATAAAATCACCTATTTTATTGAAGTACTCAATTATATTATCAAATTTTATTATTAAATTAAAGGGGAATAATAATTTATTTTATCAAAGATAATTAATGGAAACCTTCTCTTTTTTCAGTATATTCCCAAATGTCATCCGCTTTTTGATCATCATCTTTATTTACTATTGCATCTTTCGGTTTGACAACTTTACCCTTTCTTAAAGGGTCATCAGTATCTTTCATCCATTTATCAAGCTCATCACGCATTTTTTCTAATACATCTTTTTTAGAATCTTCATTTGCTAAATTATTTCTTTCATTAGGATCTAATTTCAAATCATAAAGTTCTTCTTTATATATAAATTTTTGATCCCAATCATTTTCAATCAAAACATCTTTTGTGATACTTTCATCTGTATTGCTTAAAAAAGGCTTTGTGCGGTTTCTAAATCTCTTTATATATTTCCATCTCTCAGTTCTAACAGTTCGCATGGGTTCATAAGCAGTATGATAATTTACTTCTGCAAATATTTGAGACCTTATCTTTTCTTTATTACCATCTAATAATGGTAATAATGAATGACCAACCAGCCAATTTGGTTTGGATATATCTAGTAGATCACAAATTGTAGGATAAATATCTAAATGAGAAACCATCGAATCAATAACTTGACCATCTTCAAAACCATGGGGGCCTCTGATGATTAAAGATACTCCAATACCATGGTCAGTTAAAGTACATTTCATGCCCGGAAACGCTATTCCGTGATCTGTAGTAAAAATGATAATTGTATTTTTATATAAATCTTTTTCCTTTAGTTTCAATAAGATTTTCCCTATACCATTATCTAATACTCTTGCACTTTCTTTATAGGCTGCCATATCTTTGCGAGTTCTATATGTATCGGGAATTGGAACAGGTGGCTTAGTATATTTAATTTCTTTTTTATCTTCGATTTCATGAAAAGGGCGATGTGTTTCTTCATAACCCACACTTAAAAAGAAAGGGCTATCAATATCATTCTCAATATATTCTAAAGCTTTTGGAGTGACATCTTTTGAATTATTACTGTCTACCTGCAAAATCCTGTCATATCCAATCGTTTCAGGGTCCTTTCTTATATGCTGCATACCGATTAAAGCTGAACTATAGCCTTCTTTGCCCAATGTATTAACAATATGTTTATCAGGGTCATCTAGCTCAAAGCCTCTGTTGACAAGCCCTAATTGACCATTTTGATGAGGATATTGACCGGTAAGTAAACTGGCTCTACTAGGAGAACAGGTAGGAGCTGTACTAAAGGCCTGTCTAAATAAAACACCTTCTTCTGCTAAATTTTGCAAATTGGGAGTCGGTATATCATGACCATAAGGTTTAATATAACGACCGGTATCATGAGAATGAATATATAAGATGTTAGGTCTCATGAAAAAACCACCTTTCATAATAAATATTTAATCACGCTCTAAATCCTTTTTGATACTCTCATATTCTGTATCACTTAATTCACCTTTTTCATATTTTTCTTTTGCTTTTTTTAAGACATGCTTTCTAGTATCCTCACTTTTCCTTTCTGATGTTAATTTGAAATAACCCTTGGTGTATAAGTAGTAAAAAACAATACCTATAATAATTATCAGATAATACATTTTTCCACCTTCAATCTTTTCTTTTAATTTAAAGCCTCTATTAATTGTTGTTTATTTGATTTTTCAAACCTTCCATCTACTAAAGAATAAAAGTTTTTATTATCAATCTTATCATCTAAAAATTCAATCTGTTCAGGATGACAGGTTAAAAAGAAGATTTGATTTTTATTCTTTAATTTATTTATAATATCAAAGATATTTCTTAGATGATTAGGGTCAAAGTTGACCAGTGAATCATCTATAATTACTGGTAATGAGGGTTCAATTTCCATTATTCTATTAATACGTATAGCCATAAAAAGCTGTTCTCTCGTTCCCCGACTTAAATGGTCAATATCATTGTATACTTTACCTTTATCAGCAAGTACTTTAAAGTTGGGATCTGTTAAACTTTCAAGGGGTTCAATTTTTTTATATTCACCACTGGTAATCTGTTCCATTAATTCACTTGCCTTATTTAGAAGTTTATCCTTTTTTTCATTTAAAAATTTCTGCCAGTATTTTTCTAGGATATGAGAAGCCATATTATTTATAGCGAATTTATCTGCTAAAGGTTTCATATTGTTCCGAGCTCTATTAATTTTCTTTTCAGCTTTTATTAATTTATCCTCTGTAGCTAAATTATTCATTTTTAACTTGATTTCTTCTTTTTTTGATTTCAACTTATCTATTTCTTCTTTTAGATTATTTAATTTATTCGTAATTATATTATACTCTTCTCTTACCTGTTGTTCTGATATATATTTTTGATGTTCTTTTAAAAAGTATTCCACAAGCTCCTCTTGTGATAGGTTGTTATTAAATCCAAAAGCATTTTTAGTTTGTTCGGTTATATTAGTAAGTTGATTTTTTATTTCATTAATTTTTTCCTTTTTGTTTTTATATTCATTTATTAATTCAGCAGTTGATTGATAATCTTTTACTATGACATAAACTTCTCTGCCTTCTTTTTTAATTAGATCCATACCTTCTAGATTAAATAATTTTTCTAAAATATTATTTTTATTTTTCCTTATACCTTTGATCTGTTGTAATAATTCTTTTATATGATAAGTTTGTTCAATACTTTTTTTAACAAGTTCAATATTATTGATTATGTTGTCTTTATCTACATTTTCAATAGATACTATTTGCTTGAATTGCTTTAAAAACTCATATATATTAAGCAGTTTATCTTTAAAAGCCCCTTTTTTATTATGCTGTTCTGCTTTGGTATTTCTATATTCTAAAAATTTACTTTTTACATCTAATAAATCCTGATAATAATCTAATAATAATTCAGGGGTGATATCCTTTTTTAAGTTGATTGTCTCTTTGATTTGTTTTATCTCATTTACAATATTATCTTTTTGATTTATAAATTTATCTAATTCATCATTCAAAAATATCATTTTTCTTTCCATGTCTTTTATATTATTTTGAATTTCTTCTATTTGAGTTTGGTAGTTAATAGTCTTTGAATAACTTTCAATATATTTATATACAATAAAACCTTCTATTATTAATAGACCTAAAAATCTTAAATTAATAAAGCTTAAAAATGTTATTAATAAAGCTCCACCAATAGCTGTATAAAGATATGTTTTATTAGCTTGAGTTTTATTCTCATCACTTTCTAATTCTTTTTTCTTTTCCTTTTGGGCAGCAATCTCTCTTTTAGCTTTATCTATTTCTTCTTTTTTGTTATTAATTTTTGTGGTTATATCTTCATAATCATTAACAAGTTGTCTCAATTCATTTTTATATTCAATAGTGGTTTCAACTTCTAATAATTTATCTAAATTATCTGCTAAAGTTTCACTAATAGAAGCAGCTTCTTGTTTAAGATTTTTATACTTTTCTTTTAGTTTATTATCCTGGTCAGATATGCTATTGTATCTTTCCTTTAAGCCTGAAATTTGATTATAGTAATGATTTATAGTCTCAGACTGTTCTAAAAGCATGTTTTCTACTTCTTGATTATGCTCTTGACCTGTTAACTCTTTATATTCTTCTAATAATTCACCTAGCCTACTGTCTACTTCTTTATAATTCTCATACAGTTCTTTGGCTCTAATGGGATATAGACTTTTTTTAATTGAAGATATCTTATCATACTTTTCTTTTTTGATATCATCTTGATAACTCATCAGATTTTCTATCTTGTTATAATTACTTTTAATTAAATCTAATTTGTCTTTTTCCTTACTTTTTTGAAGAATTTCTTTATCTAGTTGAGTGATGTCTTTTTCTATATTTTCTAAATCATCTTTTAAATTATAATATTCTTTCACCTGTTTTTGAGCCTCTTGTTTTAACTCAACACCTTCTTCAATTATCTGATTATATTCTTTAAAATCACTTACTGAAATTTTACCGTATTTGCCTCCAACATCTCTTGCTTCCCCTTTGAAATAATCTTTTAATTGAGGAATAAGGGTATATTCTTTTAAACCAGCTCCCATTAATACCGATTGTAATTTCTCGGTATCACTCACACCTTTTGGGATCTTTTTTAACTCCTCTAAAGTAATAGTAAATAGTTGGTTATAGGTAAACTGATCTATATCAGAAAAAATATTGTCTATTTTATTATCTGGACTATTTAGATCATTAATTTTAGGGTTAGCATAACCATTAATCTGTAAACTATACCTTGATTTATTATCAAATAAAATAGCTTCGAGATCATAGTTGGAACGAGCCGGTGGTATTATATCTTTATTAGGTATTCCATAAGCAATATATCTTAACATTTTTAACAAAGTGGTCTTACCAGCGCGATTTGCGCCACCAATTATATTAAAGTTGGGATTTAAATCTAAAAGTTTCGCATTTGCAAAGATGCCAAAATCATTTATATGTATTTCTTCATATTTCATTCTAAATCCCTTCTTTCAATAAATTCTGTAATAATTTTATCTTTTGATTGCTGGAATAATTCTTTAAATTCTTGTTCAGTTATTTGAAATTCTTTCGGATTTTGATCTTCTAAATCCACCTCTGGGTTCCAAATCTTGCCCATCTTTTGTTTGAGCTTAGCTCTTTCTTTTTCATCCTCAGCTAAATTTTCAACAAAGTTAGTAAATTCTTTTATAAAGGGATCATTTTCTTTTATTTCGGACAGATTTGCAATCTTTTGGGAAGTATGGTTAATAATATTATTAATCCACAAAGATGGTGACTTTTTTGAAAAGTAAGGACGTAAATTAGTTAAAAGATCATTTAAGACTTCTTCTTGTTGTTCATTTAAAATATCATAAATTCCTGTGCTGCCTTTTAATAATAATCTTATTACATAACCTTTAATTTCTTTATCAAAGCTTTGATAAATTTTTTCTAAGTTTTCTTTTACATAATAATTCAATTCAGATATAGTATCTTCTTCCATCTCCTCAATATCCAATTCAATTTGTTTAAATACAAAATCAGAAGTTTTTTTGAACTCATAATAAGTGTTTTCGGGCTCTAAATAGACCATAAAAAAACCACCTATACCTGTTTCCCCGATATCTCTACCCTGTGGTATACCGGGATAAATTATATAAGGTATGTGGTCATTAATAATCTTTTTTTGATGAATATGTCCTAAAGCCCAATAGTCAATATGATTATGATTTTTTAATTCTTCTTTAGAAACCGGCACATAATTTGAATTATTAGGTTCTAGTTGGGTATGTAAAAGTCCAATATTATATACACTCTGGTCAGGAGTAGTATAGTAGGTGAACATTTTTCTGGATTCAGAACTTCCTCTGTAAGATTGTCCTAATATTCTGGCTATCAATTTATCATTTTCATAGACTTCAAACTGACTAACATCCTCACTATCACAAATTTTCACATTAGAAGGTAATTCTAATAATTCACCATCAATCCGGTAAGGGTCGTGATTTCCATTTATAATATACACATTAATATCATGTTCATCTAATTTTAAACATTGCTCTTTAAAAAAACGAGTAGCTCGTACAGATCTTGCTTCATTGTCAAAAACATCTCCAGCTATTAATACAAAATGCACTTCATTTTCAATAGCCTCGTTGACAATCTTTGCAAATGAATTATATACAGCTTCCTGATAATCAACATCTAATTTACTGTCAGAATTTATTTGTAAACGACTGCCTAAATGCAGGTCTGCGGTATGGATAAATTTAACGGCCGGTTTCATTTAATCAGCGCTCCTTTTTTTAATCCCAATAACTTCTGGTGGGTTCTTCTTTTGATTTATAAAATGATAATGTAATACATTGTATTTTTGATAATCTAACTGAGAAGCAAACTCTAAAATAGCTTCTTTTTCTTCACTACCACCTTCATGTTCAGTATAAATAACAATTACAATTAAACCACCTTTTGATAATAATTTTAGGGTTTTTTTAAGTGACTTAATTGTAGTTGCTTTTTCAGTTTTAATTTCTTTAGCTGAACCAGGTAAATAGCCCAAGTTATAGATTATACCATCTATCTCTTCTTCAATATATTGATCAATATTTTCATGTCCGTCCACTATAAACTCAATATCAACTTCATAATCAATATTTTCAAATTTATTTTTTGTAATTTCAATAGCATCTTTTTGAATATCAAAAGCATATATTTTGCCGTTTTTGTCAACTTTTTCGGCCAAAAATAAGGTATCTTTGCCATTGCCACAGGTTGCATCAACAAATAATTTATTATTTTCTATATGATTACTAAAAAGCCAGTGCGAAAATTCAACACCCTGCATAAAACTCATCTTTTAACCCTCCAAAATAATATATTGTATATTATTATTTCTAGAAAGATAAAAAAACACCTGTATGATTAAAAGAATAAAATAGGATATATCTAATTTGATTTTTCTTATTAAAAGCAGAAAAACTGCCGGGAAATCCCGACAGTTTTTAAATACTTATTGTTTTTGATTAAAAGAAGTAAAAGCCATTATTTTTCAACAGATCATCAATTACTTTATCTCTGTAATTGCTGCTGTCGAATTGGTGATTGTGCCTGTGTTTCTTCACCTTTTTCTTGTAGATGTTAAACATTGCAAATGTCCCCCTTTCGTATATTTAGTAGGGAACATCCTCGCTACAAATCTACTTTGTTCCATATATAATTATTTTTGAAAACTACTCTGTATATCTCGTGTTCTTAAACCTAGTATAACTTATGTATTAAAATAATGCAATACCTTTTTTTGTTTATTTTTAAAAAATATTTACATATTTTTGTTACTTTTTTACAAAAAAAGAAATGGTACCCCTAGCAGGAATCGAACCTGCGCACTCGGCTCCGGAGGCCGATGCTCTATCCACTGAGCTACAGGGGTTTGCACCAATTTAGATTATAATATATTTTTTGATAAAAATCAATTTAAATATTTTTCCCATTCTTCATATAGTTTATCCAATTCATTTTTAATTTCTTGATGTTCTTCTTTAAATTTATTTAATTTCTCAAAATCATCAATATTGTCAGGGTGAGTCATCTTTTGTTCTAGTTCTTCTACTTTTTGTTCTTTGTTTTCTATTTCTTCTTCTATTTTATTTAACTTTCTTTTTCTCTTTCTTTCTTTTCTCTCTCTTTCTTTCTGCTTGAAATAATAATTATCTTTTTTAGTATCATTACTATTTTTTTCTTCTTTTTGTTTATTATCAGATAACTCTTTCTTTTTCTTTTTATAGTATTCATAATCACCTAAATATTTTTTAAGGTTTTTATCATCCAATTCATAGGTATGATCTATTATTTTATTAATAAAATATCTATCATGAGATACCACCAAAAGTGTTCCCGGATAATCTTGTAGGACCTCTTCTAAAACCTCCCTGGAAGGTAAATCAAGGTGGTTAGTAGGTTCATCTAATAACAGAAAGTTATAATCCCCACTCATTAACTGTAAAAGCCTTAACCTGCTTTTTTCTCCTCCACTCAAGTTTTTTACTTTTTTAAACACCTCATTATCTTCAAAAAGAAATGCTCCTAAAGCATTACGAGCTTCACTTATCTTCATGGAACATTCTTTAACTAAAGTTGTAACAAGGTCATCCTCGGGATCAAATTTTTCAAACTCCTGCCTATAATATCCCATCTTAACACTGGCCCCAATATTCACATCCCCTTTATCAGGCTTTAAATCACCATTAATGATGTCTAAAAGGGTTGTCTTGCCTGAACCATTGGCTCCTATAATAACGGCTTTATCCTGCCAATATATGTCTAGATCAAGATCTTCAAGCAGGGTATTTTGATCAAAGGTTTTTTCAAGGTCATTTATTTTTAATACTTCATCTCCACTACGACGATTGAATTCCAAATCTAAATTCATTTTTTTACCGTGTAGAGTCGGTTTTTCCATTTCATCAATTCTTTCAAGTCTTTTTTCCATCGCTTTAGCTCTTTTAAACATTTTTTCGCTGTCGCGTGATCTACCCCAGACTCGTAATTGATGAATTGATTCTTCTAATTTTTTTATCTTTTTCTGTTGGTTTTTATATTCACGCATTTTTTGTTCAAATCTTCTTTTACGTTCTTCTAAATAATAACTATAATTACCATAATATTTTTCGTCAGTTCCGTTATCTATTTCAACAATTCTTTCAATAACCTGGTCTAAAAAGTATCTGTCATGGGAGATTATGATTACTGCTCCTTCATAATCAATTAAAAATTCTTCTAACCATTGTATGGAATCTATATCTAAATGGTTAGTAGGTTCGTCTAATAATAAAAGGTCCGGTTCTGTTAAAAGCAATTTAATTAAACCAACTCGTGACTTTTCACCACCACTTAAATATGAAATTTCTTTTTCTAAATCTTTTTCATTAAAGCCTAGCCCGGAAGCTACTTGAATGATTTTATTTTGATAACCATAGCCACCTCTCATTTCATATTGATGGCTTAATTCACTGTATTCATCCATAAGGTTTTCTAATTCCTGATGTTCTTTTTCTTCCTTTTTGAAACTACTGATTTTATTTTCTAGTTCTTCTAATTTATCTTCCATCTCCTGCAAATCTTCAAATACTGTTAGTAGTTCTTCATAAATTGTGTTATCTAAATTGAATTCAGGAATTTGGTCTAATAAACCTATACTCACATCATTTCTCAGAGATAAATTACCCTCTTGGAAGTCTTCCTGACCATTAATTATTTTAAATATGGTAGTTTTACCAGATCCATTAGCACCTATTAAAGCTACTTTCTCTCCCTTATTTACAGACATTGAAAAATCATCTAATACATCTTGTGTACCATAAGATTTTGCTATTGAGTCAATATTAACTACAACCATCTTTTTCCTCCACTACCAGTGTATTATTGGATCAAAATCTAGACTTTCTATAAATTTTTGAATCAAGTTATAATGATTACCTTCTACTAAAATATGGTGATTGCCAATTGGGTTTTTCAAGAAATAATTTATATCACTGTTCTCAAAATCAACTAATACCTGAGTACGGCAAGCAAATTCACTGTTCAGGTTATTTATTAATTTTGCATCCTTAAAAGCTAGATGATCTAAGTTACTGCCACCTATTTTAAATACAGTGACATCTCCTTTTTTAATTTCTCCTTGAATACCTACACCAATACCTGTTTCAAAATGAGAACGCACCATATAATTTTCAACTGATTTTGTAGCAACTGTACAATGTGCAAACTTTACTTTATTGTTTTCTGTATTTAAGGAAACAGGATTTGCCATAAATGGTATATTATCTGTTAGATAATATGTGATCATCATTGATACTGCGGAAGGAACATCTCCTTCACAACCAGCAACTATTCCATCATTATTCAATAATGATAAAGCTAAACAGCCCGTGGTTTCAAGTTCTGTTACAAGATCAAAGCAGCGTATAGTTAAAGCATTTAGATTATATCGACTCACAATATTTTTTAACGCAAAATATACTTTAGCTGCTTTAGTTAAATCATTTTCAGTAGGTTCTTCTATTGACATAGCTTTACTTGTAAATTTATCAATTAAACCATTTGCTTTTTCATTTTGAATATTTTGATATTCTTCTATGACTTCTTTTATAGGAATATCAACTATTTCTAATCCCCACTGTTTTTTAACGGCCTCTTTATCAACATGACTGTCAATTAACCAATCAGATGGTTCCCCAATCAATCCCATAGTACTATTTTTAATTTTTTCCTTAGTATTTTTTATTTTAATTAATTTTCTCATCTCATTAGCAATTTCGTTCGGAGTACCATGTAAAATCTTACCTTTTCTGTTTTGAGATTTAACCCAACTTAAAATTTCCATGGATGCGGCCAAAGAATTGTGTAAAGAAGTAGCAACTAATATTACTTGTCCATCTAATTTATCAAAGATATCTTTGAAGAGATTTTCTGTTCCACCTGTTTTAACAAAGACAGTTATTAAATCATACTCATTTTTTTGTTGTGAACTTAAAACATCATCATCAATCTCTTCAATTTCAATATTATTTCCGAGATCTTTAATAAACTGTTCTAAAGTTTGTGAAATAGTCTCTTCATCATGAATTGGTGAAAATAAGGAATACATTCCAACCTTCATCTATTATCATCCTTTCAAAAAGATTTCGAGTATTATGGTAGATTATATACAGGTTCTTCCATGTTTTTGCGGTATATAATAAAAACATTACCGATAACCTGAACTAAGTCTGCACCCATTTTTTCACAAACATTATGGGCAACATCCTTGATATCTTCAAGCGAGTTGTCTAATACCCTAATCTTAACTAATTCATGGTCATCTAATACTTCATCGATCTTTTCATAAATTGAATCATTCAGACCATCTTTGCCAATATGAACATAAGGGTCTAAATTATTAGCTTCACCCCTAAGATAACTGCGTTGTTTTCCTGTCAACATAAAAATTCCTCCTATTCGACATATTCAAATTCAATGGGACCAATAATTACTGTATCTCCATCTTTTATGCCTTTCTTTTTCATTAATTTATCAATATTATGATGCCTTACTATTCTTAATAGACGCTGAACCGAGGCATCATTATTAAAATCTGTTTTTTCAATTAGTTCATCTATTAACTTACCAACAATCTCAAATTCACTTTGAGATATTTGTTTAATCTGCATTTCACTTTCATCCATGAATTCAGGTTTTATTAAAACATCTTCTTTTGCTTTAATATCCCTTTCTTTTTCAGGAATACTTTCTAATTTTTGTCCAGTGTAATATTTTAATTCATCTACACCTTCACCCGTTGCAGCAGAGATCGGAAACACTTTATAACCTCTATTTTCAAGTTCTTTTTTAACTTCAGGTAAATTATCTCTTGCTTCTTTTAAATCTATTTTGTTTAATGCTACAATCTGGGGCAGTTCAGATAAATCTGTATCATATTCTTTAAGCTCTTTATTGATTTTTTCAAAGTCCTCAATTGGATCTCTTCCCTCAATACCTGATACATCAATTACATGGATTAATAGTCTTGTACGTTCTAGATGACGTAAAAATTCATCTCCTAAACCGACTCCTTCATGAGCTCCTTCAATTAAGCCGGGCACATCAGCCATTACATATGATTTGTATTCATCATATGAAACTACTCCCAAATTGGGGTTTATTGTTGTAAAATGATATGAAGCTATTTCCGGTTTAGCAGCAGAAACTTTTGAAATTAAGGTAGATTTACCTACATTAGGATATCCGACCAAACCAACATCAGCCAATAACTGAAGTTCCAGTCTGACTTTTAAAGTTTCTCCTTTTTCTCCATTTTCAGAGAACTTGGGTGCTTTCCGGGTGGATTTTTTAAAACGAGCATTTCCACGTCCACCTTTACCACCTTCAGCCAGGACATATTCCTGACCATCATCTTTTAAATCTTTTAAAAGTTCGTTTGTATCATCATTATATACTAAAGTACCGGGTGGAACTTTTAAATAAAGTTCCTTACCATCTTTTCCACGCTGGTTTTTACCTTTACCATGGGTGCCATTTTCAGCTTGATAGAAGTTTTTATACCTAAAATCAGCCAGGGTATTTAAACCTTCATCTACTTTGAGGATAACATTTCCTCCATGGCCACCATCACCACCATCAGGACCACCCATTGCTTCAAATTTTTCTCTTCTAAAACTTACAACACCATTACCTCCATCCCCACTTTTAACTTTAAATACTACTTCGTCTACAAACATTGAATATCACCTACCTTATTTCTAGATAAAAATAAAACCCCCAGCACGAAAGTACTGAGGGGTTTAGTCTGCAAGGATGATTAACTTATTAAAGCTTCCACCTGATCTTCTGTATATACGCTAATTTGACGAGATTTTCTTCCCTTTCTCTCAAATTTAACATAACCATCTACTTTAGAAAAGAGGGTATCATCTTTACCTCTTCCTACATTTAATCCAGGTTTGAATTTAGTTCCCCTCTGACGGACTAAAATACTACCTGCAGGAACAAATTCACCATCAAATTCTTTGACTCCAAGTCGCTTCGATATGCTATCTCGACCATTCTTAGAACTTCCAACACCTTTCTTTTGAGACATTAAAACTCCCCCCTTTCAGTATGTTGAATTTTTATCTCTATAAAAAATTAAACTTCAATATTTTCAATTAAAACCTTTGTATAAGGTTGACGATGACCGGTTTTCTTATAATAACGTCTTTTAGGCTTATACTTTAGAACAACCACTTTTTTGTTTTTACCTTGTTCTAAAACTTTACCTGAAACTTTTGCATCTTCAAGATATGGTTTGCCGAATTGATATCCTTCTTCACCAGAATATTGTAAGACTTTATCAAAAGTTACCTGGTCTCCTTCTTCGACATCTAATTTTTCAACTTTGATCATCTGTCCCTCTTTTACTTTATACTGTTTTCCACCAGTTTTTATTATTGCATACATTACTACATTACACCTCCCTTACCTCAGACTCGCCGGAAATTAGGTAGCCTCCCTTGGAGACATTTCAGACCCATTCCGTGCGGTTTTGGTAAATGACCTTTCAAAAAGGTCTACACATTACCGACAATTTATTTTAGCATAGTTTAGGCTTATAGTCAAGCCAACCTGAGCTTTTCTCATTTGGTTTAATGGTTAATAAATGAGCTGCCTTTTCATATCCAGCTGCATCTAAATTATGAGCATCAGCTGAACAGGTCTGCATTTCCATACAGAAAAATGGCTCATCTAAAGGAGTATAGAATTGGATATGGGAAAACTCATCTGAACTATCCAATAAAACCTCCATACTTTTTTTAAAATTGATACGAGGATTACCTTTTAGTTTAGTTATTGCCCCATCAATATCAATATCTTTAAGAGACTTAAATTCGTTAAAATCATATTGAGTATTTTTAACACTTTTTAACTCTCCTGTAGGTATTTGGTCATCATCAAGTTCCATAAAATACTGAGCAGGTGCTTTTATAAAAGTGTTATTTCTATCAGTAAGATAATTAAAATAAGTGTGAAAACAAATACCATATGGAAGTTCCTTGTGATCATGGTTTGAAATCTCATATTTAATTCTTAATTTATCTTCAAAAAGTTTGTAAAAAATTTTTATTTTGTGTTCGAAAGGAAAACCTTCATAAACAGGATGATTCTTATCTATATTCATAAATGTTTCTAATTGAATATGGTCTTTTCTTATTTCAGGTTCATGATAATCCCATTTTTCATCAAAAACCAATGAATGTAAAAAGATCGGTTTGCTGTTTTTTTCCTGCCAGTACTTGTTTCCCTTATATTCATAATGACAATTTTTGACTCGGTTTGGTAGAGGATATATAATTGGATTTCCGTTTAAAAAATGAGCTAATGGTAGTTCAGGATTGTAGTATATAAGTGAATGATCATTAATTTGATATTCATACATATTATTACCAAACTCGGGAGCAATTTTAACTAAACTTTTTTTCTGCTCATTTTGAGCTTTTAAAACTATTGTTTTCAAATTATCATCTAAAATTTGATAATCAAAGTGCTTCATTTCAACACCTCTTTTATATCAATTCTGCCTTAGCAAAGGTTCGGTGAACCTCATTAATTTTCACTTCCACCTCTTCTTCTTTGAGATGTCCGCCATCTTTAATGATAATAATATATCCTTTAAGTCTTGCGATACCATCATCTTCATTATGAATGTGTGTATCTTCTACATATACAGTATATTTCTCCCCTTTATTAACAGGAAGTGCCATCCTTTTTAAATCCTTTTTGCTTCCTTTACTAATTATTTCATAATTTTCTATATGGTATTCATTATTACCCCTAATATAAATATCCATATTAAGATGATTTTCTAATTCAGCTAGTTTGTCACCGCCAGCTCCAATTAATACAGCTGCTACATCGGGATGAAGTTCAATTAATAGAGCTTCCACTCTATCTTCTTTAGATAACTTTTTAATCTTTCTGATTACATTCATCGCCATGGTAGTTTCAGACATTACTAGTCCTGTGCCATCACAATAGGGACAGTCTTTTTGAAATAGTTCTCCAATCTCTTCTCTAACTTTTTTTCTGGTAATTTCAACCAAACCAAGTTTGGTTAATCCTAATAATGCGGTTTTGGTTCTATCCTTGGCTAATTCTTCTTCTAATACTCTAAGAACTTCATTTTGATTTGCTTCTATTGACATATCGATAAAGTCAATGATGATAATACCGCCAATATCTCTCAGCCTCAACTGGCGAGCAATCTCACGGGCTGCTTCAATATTTGTCTTAAAAACGGTATCCTGTAGATTCTTCTTGCCGGTAAATTTACCGGTATTAACATCTATTGATACCAATGCTTCGGTGTTATCAATAATTACATATCCACCAGAGTTTAACCAAACTTTTCTCTGCCAGATCTTTTCAATTTCATTTTCAACTTGATAGGTTTCAAAAATTGGAGTTTCTCTTTCATAAAGATAAATCTTATGATGAGAACCGGGGACACTTTTTTCAGCTAGTTCATTAAGTTTTTCATATTCTTCTTCATCATCAATTACAATTTTATTGACATCAGGGCTTAAATAGTCCCTGACAATTTGTTTTATTAATTCAGCATCTTTATATATTAACTGAGGTGGATTAGCTCGCTTATAGTCTCTCCAAATATTATCCCATAAGTGAATTAAGAAATTAAAATCATTTTCAATAATCTCACGGTCTTTACCTTCTGTATTTGTTCTAACGATTAAACCATATTTATTTCCAATTAAGTTTTCGGCAATGTCTTTTAAACGATTTCTTTCTTTGGTTTCATTAATTCTCCTTGAAATGCCTGTTCTGTTTTCAAATGGCATTAAAACTAAGTAACGACCTGGTAAAGTTACTTTACAGGTAACTTTGGCTCCTTTGGTTCCAATAGGCTCTTTTACAACCTGAACCATGATCTTTTGACCTGGTTGGATAACTTCTTTAATTGATAGTTCATTTTTACGCCATCTTTTTTCCTGTCCCTTGCTTAAAAGTGGATATACATCACTTATATGCAAGAATGCATTTTTTTCTAGACCGATATCTACAAAGCCAGCCTGCATACCAGGTAAAACATCTTTTACTCTACCTTTGTATATATTGTAAACAATTTGATCATAAGTATCTCTTTCAAACAAAATATCAATAAGATTATTATTTTCTTTAATTGCTGCTCTTTTTTCTCTTATACACGAATTTATTATTATCTGTCTACTCACTTCTCCCTCACCTCTTTTTTTAACACGTCCTTATTTGTTGGTTTATATAACTTACCTTCTTCTCTCACATAAAGCCCCAGTCTTTCAATATTAACCAATGGAATTTCTTTGACTAAACCATCTGTTTTTATTTTTAAAGCTCTGATTACTTCCTGAGGTCTTACATTACCGCTGCTACCGGTGCTTATTGTAAACTCCCAGACATCATCTTTAAGAACTCTACCATTATAGATCATGGGGGCTAAATCAATCATTCTATCATCTTTGTTTCGCCTAAAACGCGTGATTTCTATTTCTTTTTCACTTAAAAAATTCTCTAAAACTTTTTGTTGATTAAGCTCATCTCGAAAAGACATCTCATATCTATATCGAGCTGTATTCACAATAGCCTGCAGGGACTTTTCTTTCTCATGAATTTCAATCATTTCTGATACTTTTAGCCCGAACGGAAGTTTTTTATTAACTTCCTTTTTTATTTTTGTAAAAGATATCTTTTCTTTTAATTCAAGATCAAAATATTCATTATATCCAACCATTCCAACTGGTAATGGTTGGGACATTGAAAAAATAATGTGGGGATTATATCCCTGAGAATAGGCAACCGGTAAACCTGCTCTGCGAAAGGTCCTTCTAAATGTGTTCATTAATTCAAGATGGGAAATATATTTAAGTTGATCATCTTTTCTATATTCAGCTCTTATATACATTATAATCATCCCCTATGATATCTAAATCTACATCTAGGTTCAGACAGATGTTACAACCTTTACAGTTATCAAATCTGCAATCAGAGGTAGTTTCACTCTCAAGAGCCTTATGATATTCATTTTTTAAGAAATTAGGATTTAAACCCATGTCAATGTGTTCCCATGGTAGGGTTTCATCTAAACCCCTTCTTCTTAGATAAAAGTCGGGATCAAGATTATTATCTCTAAATGATTCTAACCAAAGTTCATAATCAAAAAAGTCTCCCCATCCGTCAAAACGAGCACCTTTTTGCCAGGCACTAATTAACACTTTTGATAATCGTCTGTCTCCCCGGGAAAAGATACTTTCTAGTAAAGAAAGCTCTTCTTCATTCCAACTAAAGTTTATACCCTTTTTATTTAAATTAGATCTTAGAAAATTTATTTTTTCCTTCAGTTCTGCAATATCAACCATTGGTTCCCATTGAAAAGGGGTAGCAGCTTTCGGGATAAAGGTTGACACACTTACATTAATTCGTATTGGCCTCATTTTCTTTTTATTGTGGCTTCTAATCTCTTTTCCCTTTTTCAAGACATTTTTAACCATTTTGATCAGACCTTCTAAATCCTCTTTTGTTTCAGTTGGCAGTCCGATCATAAAATATAGTTTAACTGTTGACCAGCCCTCACTAAAGGCTGCTTCTACCGCTTCATATAAATTACTTTCTGAAACTCCTTTATTAATTACATTCCTGAGTCTTTTGGTCCCTGCTTCCGGGGCAAAGGTAAGACCGGTTTTTCTCACCTTTTGAACTTCTTTGGCCAATTTAACCGAAAATTTATCGACTCTTAATGAAGAAAGTGAAATACTTATCTTTTCATCTTCATATTTTTGGGTAAGTTCTTTAACTAGCCCCTCAATTTGGGTATGGTCAACTGTACTTAAAGATGTTAGTGAAATTTCATCATAGCCGGTACTTTTTAATATTTTATCGATTTGATTCATTAGTGTTTCTTTGGACCTTTCTCTCACCGGCCTATAAGTGATTCCAGCTGAACAAAAACGGCAACCCTTAGTACACCCCCTTGAAACTTCTACTGTAGCCCTATCATGTACTATATCCATATAAGGTACTAAAAAATCCTCTGGGAAAAAAGCCTGGTCTAAATTAGATATTAGCTGTCTTTTGACTTTCTCCTTTACTTCATCGTATTTTGGAGTAATACCAGTTATCTCTCCATCCTCATTATAGTCCACTCTATATAAGGAAGGAACATATACACCTGGTATTTTTGAGAGTTCAATTAATATATCTTTTTTCTTATGACCGGCTTCTTTTAAACTTTTATATTTATTTACAATATCTACAATGTGATCTTCAGCTTCACCTACAAATAACAAATCAAAAAAAGGTGCTACCGGTTCTACATTGCTTACTATTGAACCTCCCCCAATCACTAGTGGATCTTCTTCTGTTCGATCCTTACTATAAAATTTAAGACCGCTCATTTTTAAAATTGTTAGTATATTGGTATAGCTCATTTCATACTGAAGGGTAAAAGCAAGGATATCAAATTCATCAACACTTTTGCCCGACTCTAAAGAAAAAAGTGGCAGATTTTCTTCTTTTAATAATTCTTCTAAATCTGGCCAGGGTGAAAAAACCCTTTCACAAATCATATTGTCTTCTTTATTTAGTAAATGGTAAATTATCTTAAGTCCTAAATGAGACATACCTATCTCATAAGCATCTGGAAAGGCAGTTAAAATCTTAATCTGATCAGGCTGCCATTCTTTTTTAATCATATTATATTCATTTCCAATATATCGTTCTGGATTTGATATTTCTATCAATTTATCATATATTTTATCTCTTACATTCATTAATTTTTAACTCCTTAAATTTCACTTAGCTAAAATTGTAATTTTTTCTTCCGTATATTGACATTTAATGCAAGTCCAATTGCTACAATTGAAGTAACCATAGAGGTTCCCCCATAACTAATAAAAGGTAAAGGGATACCTGTAATCGGCATTACGCCCATCGTCATTCCAATATTTTCAACAACATGGAAAAAAAACATCGCAATAATGCCTGTTACCACTAGTTTTCCGTATTGGTCCTTGGCCTGAAAAGCAATATTGAATAACTGCCAAAATAGTAATAAAAATAATACTAGGACAATTAAAACACCTATAAAACCAAATTCTTCTCCAATCACAGAAAAAATAAAATCTGTATGTTTTGCCGGTAGAAAGTTAAGTTGATTTTGTGTACCAGCGAAAAGTCCTTTTCCAGTTAAACGCCCCGATCCCAATGCTATCTTGGATTGTATTATATTATATCCAATACCTTGAGGATCAATACTGGGATTAACAAACGCTATCAACCTATTTAATTGGTATTCTTTTAAAAATGGTAAAGGTGTACCAAAAATTACATGTGAGGTGATTAATCCGATAACAGATAAGAAACCACCACCGAAAAATACATACATAAATTTTTTATTAGCTCCGGCTACATAAAGCATTACTACAAAAATTACCAACAAGACTAAAGCTGTTCCCAAGTCATTTTCAAACACAATGAGTAAAAAGGGAACCAAAAAGTAGCCGAAAGGTAAAATTAAATCTTTTAAAGAATTCAGTTCCTTTTTTTGATCTAAGATGGTAGCTAAAACTAATATTAAAACTATTTTGGCCAGTTCGGATGGTTGGATGTTTACAAAACCAATGTCCAACCACCTACGTCCACCACTCACATTAGCCCCATACAAATGGGTCATGACCAAGACAATAACCATAGAACCAAATATTAACTGAGCATATTCTTTAAAGATGCGATAGTCAATAAATTGTATGATAATTGCTGTTATAATACCCAGAACAGCCGCAATTATCTGTTTTTTTAAAAATATTGAACCACTTGAGCCCACCTTATTTAATTCCACAGCACTGCTAATGGCAAACATACCGATTACTATTAATAAAATAACAGTTATCGGAATATATAAATTTAAATTTCTAAATAATTTTTTATTAAATTGCATATTCTACTTCCTTTTATTGATTGTTCCTCCTAAGTGGAAAATTAGCAACCATAGCCATCATCTGTTCTTCTCTGTTAATTTCCATTTCGATTTCACGGTCATCTACATCAACATATTTTTTCATAACTTTAAGTAAATCTTTTTTTAATGATTCCATTTCAGATGGTGATAATTTAATTCTATCTTGTACTAGTATAAACTGAAGTCTTTCCTTTGCAACATTCTTACTGGATTCATCTTTCTTTTCTTTTTTCTTTCGTAGTCCTAAAAATTCTAATAACCCGATTGTAATTACCCCCTTCTATTAAGAAAAACTAAATATTTTTTTGAGTTTAGTAAAAAAGGAATTGTCTTCAAGAGAAATAAAGTTCACTTCTTCCCCGGTTATTCTACGTGCAATATTTTTAAAGGCTTTGCCCGCTTTAGGATTTTCTTTTAATACCACAGGTTCACCTCTATTTGAAGAAACAATAATAATATTGTCTTCTGGCACAATTCCTTTTAAATTAACAGCTAAAATTTCAATAATATCTTCAATATTCATCATGTCGCCTCTGCTAACCATTTCAGCATTGATCCGATTTATGATAACTTCAGGATTTTTTAACCCTTCTGCTTCTAATAAACCAATGATTCTATCAGCATCTCTAACAGCTGATACCTCAGGTGTAGTAACAATAAGTGCAAAATCAGCTCCTGCGATTGCATTTTTGAAACCTTGTTCTATACCTGCAGGTGAATCAATGACTACATAGTCCATTTCATTTTTTAAATCTTCCACTAAAGTTTTCATTTGATCAGGTTGTACTGCTGTTTTATCTCTAGTTTGAGCTGCTGGTAATAAAAATAAATTCTTATGTCTTTTATCTCGAATTAATGCCTGTT
>CAZXRH010000006.1:0-33374 GCA_964642575.1 uncultured Halanaerobiales bacterium | reverse complement strand
CTCATTACTGACCAATGTTCAATGTATTGTAGGCACTGTACCAGAAGAAGATTCGCGGGAGTTACTGATAAATCAATGCCGATGGATCAGATAGATCAGGCCGTCGAATATATCAAAAATAATGAAGAAATTAGAGACGTACTGCTCTCAGGAGGAGATGCTTTATTAGTCTCAGATGATAGATTGGAACAAATTATTAAAAGAATACGAGCAATTGACCATGTGGAAATTATAAGAATTGGAACTCGAACACCAGTCGTAATGCCTCAGAGAATTACGGATAGTTTGGTAGAGATGTTAAAAAAATATCATCCTATCTATTTAAATTTACAGTTTAACCATCCTAAAGAAATTACAGAAACTGTAAAAAAGGCAATTGAAAAACTAAACTATGCTGGGATACCGGTAGGTAATCAATCTGTGCTTTTAAAAGGAATTAATGACCAACCTTCAATTATGAAAAAATTAGTGCAACAACTACTTTACATAAGGATAAAACCTTATTATCTTTATCAATGTGATCTTTCAAAAGGAATTGAACACTTTAGAACACCTGTCAGCCGGGGTATTGAAATTATTGAATCCCTTAGACAGCATACAACTGGAATGGCAGTACCAACCTATGTAATTGATGCACCTGGTGGTGGTGGCAAGATTCCGGTCAGTCCTCAGTACATGATTTCTCAGGCTGAAAACAAAGTTATCTTAAGAAATTACGAAGGTAATATATATGCTTATACTGAACCTGGCTATGATAAATCCAAGCATAAAGGAGACCCTGTTAACCGGGGAGTTGCTAAACTAATTGAAAATGGTAACTATACAATTAATAATTAAAAAGATTTAGGGCACCTTTTTAGGTGCCCTTTTTGAATCTAAAACCTTTTTAAATTGTCACTTATTATTAACTCTGCTTCTGTTTTTTCAATTACTTCTTCTAACTTAACCCCTTCCGCTATCTCTTGTAAAATTAAACCTTCTTCTGTAACTTTCATCACCGCCAGTTCCGTTACAATTAAGTCAACTTCACCTTTGGCAGTCAGCGGTAAATTACATTCTTTTTTAATTTTAGATGTACCTTTTTTGGTTTGATGGGTTATGGCACAAATAACTCTTTTGGCCCCAACAGTTAAATCCATTGCACCACCCATCCCGGGAACTAGTTTACCGGGGATCATCCAGTTAGCAATATTTCCTTTTTGGTCAACCTGAAGAGCTCCCAGGACAGTCATATCTAGATGACCACCCCTTATTATATTAAAGGACATGGCAGTATCAAAAAAACTGCCCGTATCTTTTATGGTGGCTGGACGGCCACTGGCATTTATAATATCTTTATCTTCAAAACCTTCCTCAGCTTCTTTATCAAGACCAATTAAACCATTTTCAGAATGGATACTTACTTCAATATCACTAGCTATGTAATCACAGACTAAAGTAGGTATTCCAATACCCAAATTAAGCACATCACCATCTTCAATTTCCTGTGCTATACGTTTAGCTATTTTACTTTTGAGCTCGGACATCAACTCACCCTTCCATCTTTATAAATTTTAATTATAATAGGCTGCTGTCAGTTTCAACAATGTAATCAATAAATATATTGGAAGTTTCAATATTGTTATTATCAAGTTCCCCGTTTTTTACTACTTCTTCTGCTTCCACAATAACCGTATCAGCTGCCATCGCCATAATCGGATTAAAATTACGGGCTGAATATCTATAAATTAAATTACCACTTTGATCAGCACGCCAGGCTTTGATAATAGCGACATCGGCCCCAAGGGGCGTTGCTAGAATGTACTTTTTACCATCAACCTCCATTACCTTATTTCCTTTTTCAGCCTTAGTTCCAATACCAATTGGAGTTAATACTCCACCTAATCCAGAGCCTTTACATCTTATTTGTTCAACTAAGTTACCTTGAGGAATTAACTCCACTTCGATTTCACCACTATTCATTTTTTTCCCAATATCAGGATTAGTTCCAATATGAGAGGTTATCATTTTATTAATGTCAGCATTAGCTAGAAATTTACCTTTACTTTTTTGATTGAAACCAGCATCATTAACTATAATAGTTAAGTTTTTTAAATCCAATTCATTAACATATTCCAAAACCGTTTCTGCGGTTCCACAGTTTAAAAAACCACCGATCATAATAGACATGTCATCTTTAAATATGTGGTCTAATTCTTTGGGCTCTACAACTTTTTGCATGGGCTGCCTCCTCTTTATTTAATCAAACCTATTTGTCTTTAAATTCTGGCTTTTCTCTATTAATAAAAGCCTCCATACCTTCTTTTTGATCATGAGAACTAAAACAGAGTCCGAATAATTGAGCTTCATATTCCATACCTTCAGTTTTACCAGCATTGGCACTAAAGTTTATTGCTTTTTTAGCCTGACTGATTGCACAGGGAGAATTATTAATAATCTCTTGTGCAATTTCATCAACTTTATCTGCCAGTTCATCTATTTCTACTAAGTGATTTATAAGACCAATCTCATAAGCTCGTTCACTACTTATATATCGACCGGTGTAGATATATTCACGGGCTAAACCTTCTCCAATAATCCGACCTAGCCTTTGTGTGCCTCCAAAACCAGGCAGGATCCCTAGTCCTACTTCGGGTTGCCCAAACTGAGCATTTTTACTAGCAATACGGATATCACAAGCCAAGGCTAGCTCACAACCTCCACCTAAAGCATGACCGTTCACAGCTGCTATTACAGGCT
Organism: uncultured Halanaerobiales bacterium; assembly: GCA_964642575.1. Taxonomy (GTDB): domain Bacteria; phylum Bacillota; class Halanaerobiia; order Halanaerobiales; family M55B127; genus M55B127. Next base: position 30,635 of record CAZXRH010000006.1, on the reverse strand, counting down.
TACGGCAATTCTCTATCTTATTAAAAACCCTTTGCCCCAAGTTGGCAAACTCTTCTGCTTCCATTGGGGTCATATCTTTCATTTCTTTTATGTCAGCCCCAGCGATAAAGGCCTTATCACCCGTTCCAGTGACTTCAACTACACGTACCGGCTTTTCTTTAGATATCAAATCTAGAGCTTCTTCAATTTCTAAAAGTGTTTCTCTGTTTAAAGAATTTAAAGCTTCCGGGCGGTTAATTTCTATAACAGCTTTCTGCCCTTCCGTCTTTGTAATAATGTTTTTAAACTCCATCTACTACCCCTTCTTTCTTCTTTAATATTGATAAAATCCTTCGCCTGTCTTTCTACCCAATTGTCCAGCTCTTACTTTTTTCTTAAGTAAAGGAGCAGGTCTGTATTTTGGATCTCCGAATTCACTTCTTAATGTCTCCATTATTGAAAGACAGACATCTAAACCAATTAAATCAGCTAAAGCAAGTGGTCCTAATGGATGATTAGCACCTAATTTCATAGCTGTATCGATGTCATCCGGTTTGGCTATATTTTCTTGCACTAAAAAGATTGCTTCATTTATCATTGGAATTAATAGTCTATTTACTACAAAACCAGGTGATTCATTCACCTCAACAGCGGTCTTTCCTAAAGAATCAACAAAATCGCGTGCTTTATTAAATGTCTCCTCACTGGTTATGATATTTTTAATCAATTCAACAAGTTTCATAATAGTTACTGGATTGAAAAAGTGTATTCCCACTACTTTTTCAGGCCGACTGGTTACAGTAGCCATCTCAGTCAATGATAAAGCCGAGGTATTACTTGCAATTATTACATCTTCTTCTAAGATTTGGTCTAGTTCTTTAAAAACCTCTTTTTTAATCTCCATCTTTTCTGGTACGGCTTCTATTACTAAATCTACATTTTTAATATCTTCATATCTAGTGGTAGTTTGAATATTGTTCAATACTGTTTCTTTTTCTTCAGGTTTGATCTTTTCCTTTTTTATAGCTCTATCTAGATTCTTTTCAATTGTCTCTATACCCATTTCCAGTTCTTCCTTGTTAACATCTACCAATATGACGTTATAGTTAGCCGATGCTACTACCTGGGCAATACCATTACCCATTGTACCGGCTCCAATTACAGCAATTTTATTCACTTAATAATCCCCCTTTTGAAATAGTCTTTATCTTATTATATAATTTTTTATCCACTATATAAATATAATGCAAAAACTATTCCATCTTTTGTGAAATAAATATTTTTAGTAAAAATATAAAATCCCGGTTAAACCGGGATTTAAGTTTGTAGGTTATTTATTTGATATCAATTGTTTTCTTTTTAGTAACTGTTTCTTCTTTTTTGGGAAGTTTAATTTCCAGGATACCATCGTTATATTCAGCTTCTATTTCATCTTCTTTTATATTTTCAATATAGAAACTTCTGCAATAACTACCTCTTCTTCTTTCTCTTCTGATATATCCTTCCTCTTCTGCTTCATTGTATTCTTCATTATTGGCAGAAATGGTGAGATAATTATCATCCATTTCTACAGTAATATCCTCTTTATTCATACCAGGTAGTTCAGCATCTATAATATACTTATCATCTTTCTCTTTAACATCAGTTCTAAAACCTAGCTTAGAACGGTCCATCACATTGTTAAAGAAGCTATCCCAAAGGGCATCAAAAGGATCTTCACTCTTTTCAGTCATCCTATTTTCATTTCTACGACGGGGAATTAAATCAAACATACAGACACCTCCTAAATTTTTTGACTTTTCCTGTCTTTCTGACTTTATTTGACTTTCTACTTATTATTATAATTATTTTTTTAAGAATTTCAAACATAAAAAATCGGCAATAATTTTACTTATCGCCGATTAATTTCAAATATTTAATATTTACTTTTCATTTTTCAATTTTACTTAATTTTTCTTGTCTAAATATGCAAGTACTTTATCTATTGAAGAATTAATGATATCTTCATTAGTAATCATTCCATTATTGATTATGGGGTCTAAATTACTTAAATCGCCCACCATATCACGGTAATGAGCATCACTATTTAAAGCAAGCAGATTATTATTTTCCACTGCAAGTTTTACTAATTCTTTGGTTAACTCTGGGTCACCCCTACCCTTCATATTACCTTTATGAGAACTGGCATTAATTTCTAATATTACATCATATTCCTTAGCCGCTTTTACAACTTCCTCTAAGTTAACCATGTTAGACAGGTTAACTGGATGAGTGACCATATCTACTAATGGATTTTTGATTGCATTAATTGTGGCTTCAGTGTGTTCCTTTACTGTTGTATTTGTATAACCAGTGTTCATATGAATTCCACAGGCGACAAAATCAAGATATTCAAAATATCTTTCAGCAAGGTCTAGAGAACCATCATTTAAAATATTAGCTTCTATACCTTTTAAGATTTTTACTCCTTTTATTTTTTCAGGCAGAACTTTTAGGTTATTAAAATAGTTAAAATGAGTTCCACCCGGAAGAGCGGGTCCGTGATCTGTCAAGGCCAACAACTTTAACCCTTTATTTTTTGCTTCTTCTGCTAATTCATCAATAGTTGAATAAGCATGTCCGCTAAAAATTGAATGGACATGCAGGTCTGCTTCGATTTTTATCAATTTCTTCACTCCTGTATATATTATTTTACTTTTTGTCCTTCTTTAAAAACTTCTTTAACGTCTAAATTCTTATTTAAAAGTAATAAGTCGGCTTTTTGATCAATGTCAATTAATCCTATTTCAGAAGCCATACCTATTTTCTGAGCCGGATTATAGGTGGCTAACCTTATGATCTCAAAAAGCTTAAGATCAGTATAACGCCACATATTCTTCACAGCCTGCTGCATAGATAAAACACTTCCGGCCAGAGTGCCATCTTGATAACGAGCACTGCCGTCTTTTAAGATCACCTTTTTATCATTAAAGGTTATTTCATCACCTTCATAAAGAGCAGCGGGTTGAGCATCTGTGATTAATATTATCTGTTCAATGTCTTTTAATCTTAAAATAAGTTGAATCATCGGTTTTGAAATGTGAATACCATCAACAATTAATTCGGTACTTACATCACTTAACAAAGCTGCTCCAGCTGCACCTATTTCCCGATGGTGAATACCTCTCATTCCATTGAAAAGGTGAGTAACCAAGGAAATACCATTTTCAAATCCCTTGATACTTTCCTCATAGGTTGCATCTGTATGGCCCATTGAAGAGACAATATTTAATTGATTTAACTTATTAATTAAAGCAGTAGCTCCCTCAACTTCAGGAGCTACTGTTACTATCTCAATAATATCTTTATATTTTTCAAAAAGCTCTAAATTTAGAGCTTTCATATATCTTTTATCCTGTGCCCCGGCTTTTTTGGGATTTAGAAGAGGACCTTCTAAATTGATGCCCTTAAAAATATTATTACCACTTTTTATAACTTCTTTAATGTTTTTAGTGGCTTTTTCCATTCTTTGTTGTGTGGAAGTCATCACCGTGGGTAAAAGCGAAGTAGTACCTTCCTTTAATAATCTTTTTGACATCTCTTCTAACTCACTTGGTTTAGCTTCCATAATATCAATCCCAAAACTACCATGCATGTGGATATCCACAAAACCGGGGGTCAGATACATATCTTTTCCATCAATCACATTATATTTTTCTGGTGTTTCTATTTCTTTTTGAATATCTATTATTCGATGGTTGAATTTGATATCATATCCTTTTAATATTTGATCTTTGGATACAATATTGACATCCTTGATTATATACAATTAGAACACCTCTTAATCTTCCTTATCTTTATCCTTACTTTTAAATTCAGCTGCTTTTTTAGCTTTTTCTTCCATTACCTCTTGTACTTTTTGGTGTACTTCTTCAGCTGGTCTATCAAACATTAGCTCAATTGCTTCATCAATTTCACTGATTGCATAAAGATGGAATTCATCATTGTCAATTGCATCCACAATTTCTTCTTCTAACATCAAGTTATCTTTATTTTGTTCAGGAATTACTACTCCCTGAGTTCCGGTCATTTCTTTGTTCTTACAGACTTTAAAGAAACCTTCAACCTTCTGGTTAACTCCACCGATTGGTTGGATTTTGCCTTTCTGGTTCATTGAACCTGTTATAGCTAGATCCTGCCTAATCGGATAACCGGAAATTGAAGATAGGATTGCAATTAGTTCAGCGGCAGTAGCACTATCTCCGTCAATTCCACCATAGCTTTGTTCAAATGCTAAAGAAGCATTTAAGCTAAGTGGGGTTTCTTGAGCATACTTATTGCCTAGATAACCAGAGAAGATAAGCACTGCTTTATTGTGAATCTTTCCACTCATGTCTGCTTCTCGTTCAATATTAATGACTCCTTCTTGTCCCATAAAGGTTTGAGCAGTTATTCTAGTGGGACGTCCAAAGGAATATTGGCCGGTCTGATAAACAGAGAGACCATTTATTTGTCCAGCTACTTCACCATCAACATCAACTAAGATGTGTTCATCTTCAATTTTTTCCTGAATTTTTTCTTCAATCAAGTTAGATCTTTTTATCTTTTCATCAATGGCCTGTTTTACATCATCTCTTTCTACCAGGTCATGTCCTTGAACACCGGATATTGAATCTGCTTCATAGATTAGTTCTAGAATTTGGTTAAATTGGGCAGTCATTTTATCTTGGTCCTCAGACATTCTACTTCCATATTCTACAACTTTTGAAACAGCTCCCGGTCTAAAGTGGTTCAATCCCTCATTTCTACAAATTGAGGAAACAAAGGAAGCGAAGTTTCTCATGTTCTCTTCAGTTCTGTCCATTTCATAATCAAAAGCAGCCCTTATTTTAAACAGCTTTTTAAATTCTTCTTCATAATGATATAAAAGCTGATAAATAAAGGGGTCACCAATTAAGATAACTTTAACATCAATTGGTACTCCTTCTGGTTTAAGACCACTAATCGGTACAGATCTATATTGTTCACCGATGTTTTCTACAACTATCTCCTGGTTAATCAAAATTCTCTTTAAGGTATCCCAGGCAAAAGGCTTGGTTAAGAGATCTTTAGCCTTCATTATTAAATAGCCACCACTGGCCTCATGAATTGCACCACTTTTGATCATGGTAAAGTCAGTTGTTAGAGTACCAAGCTGGCTTTTGGCTTCTATTTTACCAAACAGATTATAATAAGTTGGATTGTGTTCAAAGATTACAGGAGCACCTTCTAATTCTTTATTATCTACAATTAAGTTTACTTTATATCTTACAAAAAATGATTCATCATCTTGTTGCTGTTGAAATAGTTTAGATAGGCTTTGTTGCTGTTGTTGGTTTCCATTGCCATCTTTGAATTTATCCAGATTTTGTGTTATATCATGTTTTACTCTATCAAGGTACTGTTTGATCTCTTCAATATCATCATATTTTTCTTTTAAATTTTCAATACGAGGTTCTATTACATTTAAACTTAACTTTTTTTCCATTTCTTTAAGTTTCTCTTGTGCTTCTGATTTAATTTCTCTGATTCCTCTCATCATCTTTTCCATGTCATTTTGAATTTCTTGACTTTTTTCTCTTAATTCACTTTTCTTTTCTTCATCTAGCTGTTGAAATTCATCTTGTTTAATTACATTACCTTCTTCATCTATAGGTACTGGTACTGTACCCCGGGCTGTATTTTGGAGAGTAAAGCCTTCTTCTTGAATATCTTTGTTAAACTCTTCCATTATTTTATTGGATTCTTCCTGATACTGTTTCATTATCTTATCACGTGCTTCATCGTACTCATCACTTTGGAAAACTTCTGGAATTTCTTCTTTTAAGTCCTTGATAAAGTTTTCCATATCGCTCTCTAATCTTAAACCAGTACCCGGCGGTAGTTTCATTGCTTTTGGTTTTTCGGGATTATCAAAATTAAATACATAAACTACATCTTCAGGTACTTCTTTTTTAGCAGCTTTCTTTTCTGCAATAGTTTTAGCATAAGTGGAGCGACCGGTTCCACTTACTCCAGATATATAGATATTATAACCTTCATGATCAATCCTCATACCGGTCTCGATTGCATCTACGGCTCTTTTCTGTCCTATTATTCCATCTTCAAATGGCTCTAATTCAGCAGTGGATTCAAAATCGAAAATATTAGGATTACAGTAATACTTTAGTTCATCTACCGTAACATTGTATCCTTTTTCCATTGACAACCACCTCCGAAATTGTTAATTAAATTATACCATAGGTGTTAAGGTAAATAAAAGTTTATACTCTAATTATTCTACTACCGATTATATGACAGGCAAATTACTTTGTCTGTTAAATATATTATAAATTTAAAAAACCCTATCTGCTTAAACAGATAGGGAAGGGGTGTCATTAATCATATTATTTTGTGAAATGGTTAATATATCAAGATGTAAAATGTTTTAAACAATAACTATTTTTCGATTTCAAAGATAGTATAACATAATTAATGACTTTGTGCAAGGTTTCACAATAATTTTTTTAAATTTTTCTTTTCTTTTTTTTAACTCAGCAAAATTGTTAATAAAGGGAGCTTTTATCCGCTTTTATGAACTTACCATGACCTCGGTGGCCTCGATAAGCACCTTTGTTTACAATAATAGATCCCCGGCTGATTGTTGTAATGGGAAATCCCTCTACCTCAATATGACTATAGGGGCTATAACCAGAATTAGAATGCATAAACATACTGTTTAACTCGCGAGATTTTTCAGGATCAAAAATTACAAGGTCAGCATCTGTATTTTCTTTTAAACTACCTTTTTGAGGGTAAAGTCCATATATTTTGGCGGGATTTATTGATAATTTTTTTATCATATCAACTAGGTCTAATTCCTTCTTTTGCCCAAAATGATAAACTAGTGGTAGTAGTGTCTCAGAACCTGGGATTCCCGGTAAGGTATTAAAAGCATCATTTCCCATTTTTTTCTGAGTAATATCAAAAGCGCAATGGTCAGTTGCTACCACATCAATGTCATCTTCTACTAAGCCCTCCCATAAACTTTCATTATCTTCTTTTGTTCTTAGAGGTGGTGTCATATAGTATAAATAACCATCCTCTTTTGTCAGCCATTCCCTGTCTAAAACAAGATAATGGGGGGCTGTCTCAGCAGTTATCTTAACTCCGTTAGCCTTTCTTTTTCTTAATTCCTCTAATCCCTTCTTGGAAGAAAGGTGAACTATATAGCCGGGCATGTCAAAAATATCTATTAGTTCAGCTATATTTCCAATAGCAGCTGCTTCTGACTGAGCAGTACGAATATCAGGATGGTATTTAAGGTCAGTTTTACCTTCTTCTTTAAACTTCTTTTGATTTTTTTCTATAATTTCATTATCTTCAGCATGCACAATTGGCAGCATTTCAAGTTGTTTTAAGGTTTTAAATAGCTCATATAGTTTATCTTCTTCAATTAAGTAACCTTCTTTGCGGTAAGTAGTATATATTTTGATATTGTTTATACCTTCATCTTTAATAGTCCTTAGCTGTTGGGGAGTTTTTTCATTAAAATCATAAACTGACTGATGAAAAGAATAGTCTACTACTGAGTCACGTGCCTCTTTTATCCGGTTATCGAGAGAATCTTTAAAGGTGCGGTCTCTTTCATTTTCATCGTTAATAAAGTCAATAAAGGTGGTCACACCACCAAAAACTGAAGCTATAGAGCCACTATAAAAATCATCTGCGGTAACTGTATTACGGGATTTTAAAAGATAATGGGTATGAGCATCAATTATTCCAGGGAAAACATAACAACCCTTGGCATCAATTTCTTCACTGTCACTAACTTCCTTATCAGAAAAGTTAGTTGGTTTATCTATCTTTTTGATATATTCATCTTCAATTAATATATTGAGCTCATCAATACCATCTTCTCTTACAACTTTACCATTTTTTATATAAATACTCATTGAATTCCTCCTTATCATTAATAAGATAAAAGAAAAAGCCTATCCATGATTGAAGATAGGCTCTTTTGAAAAATATATTTTTAAGGTTTTTAATATTTTGCTCTCTTTTTGGTTAAAATGAAGATTGTTTCTTCGCCTATGTTAGTAGCATGATCTCCAATTCTTTCTAATGATTTTGCTACATTTGTAAATTGAAATACCTGGTTAATGTTTTGTAAGTCTTCTTTGTCACTAACCAGTTTTAAGTTTTTATGATAGATTTGATCATAAATATTGTCAACTCTTTCATCCTGTTTACAAGCCGCTTCAGCTAAATCAGCGTTTTTAGTAATAAATGCTTCTAATACAACATCCAGCATGTCTTTAACTATACTTGCTAACTCGGGAATCATTACGAGAGATTGTAAATATTCTTCATTTCTGAGTTCTAAGACAATCTCTGCTATATTTGTAGCGTGGTCCGCAATTCTTTCTAAATCACTAGAGATTTTAACAAGAGCGATACTGTACTGGGTATCACTCAGGAGGGGTTTATCGAGCGATAGTAATCGGGTAACTTCTTCTTCAATTGTAACCTGGTAGCTGTCCATGACATCATCTCGATTGATTACGTCTTTTGCTAGTTCTTCATCTTTTTCGTCAAGTGCTTTAATAGCATTTTGCAGCATTTCTTCTGCAACTTCACTCATGTTACTTAGATCGTCAAGTAGTTGTTTTCTTCTCTCCTCATAAACCTGTTCCATATAGACACTTCAGCCCCTTCTTTAAAAATATTTTCCTTTTATCATATATTCTCTATTAGGGTGTAAAATCCTCCCTAATTTAAAGACTATATTAGATTGTACTAATTATATTTTGAGTCCGCTTTTGAACACAGCAATAAAGTCATCTAATATTGCTGCTAGTTCATCATCTGAAATTGGCATTTTATTAATGTTCTTTTCAATCAATTCCCGATATGAAAAATCATATTGTTCGGTTACATAATCAATTAAAGACATCGAAAGCCTACTGACCAAAAATGATAAGAACTGACTATCAATATCACTTCTTAATTTATTGTTCTTTTGGGCCTCAATTATATAACCCTCGAAAAATTGATCTGACCTTTTTTTAAGTTCAACACTTATATTGCCTAACTCTTTGGGTAAGCTCTCATGCATAGCATTAATTATTAACTTTGAATAACGAGGATTGGTTAAATCAAATTTAGCTCCTTCTAGATGCATGGCTTTAATCATTTCAAAAAAATCTTTTTGAGAGTCTTTTGTATTATTTTTTATATAGTCTAACTTTTTTTCACCGGCTTCATCTAACAAGTAAAAATAGAGATCTTTTTTATTATCAAAGTACTGATACATACTACCTTTTGATATACCGGCTTCTTTCACAATATTATTTATTGAGGCAGAATTATAATCATTAACTGCAAATTCCTTTAAAGCCACCTTAAATATTTTGCTTCTTTTTTGTTCATCTAAATTAAAATAGGTTTCCTTTGGCATAAATCCATCTCCTTTGCGACTATCTGGTCATAATTATAATATAAAGAATTAGGACTGTCAAAGGTTTTATGACCAAATGGTCATTTTTTTACAAAATGCTCTTGACAACCCTTTTAGGTTGTGGTAGTATATGACCAAGTGGTCGTATGACCATGTGGTCTTTTTGGCCACAACTAAATTTGAAAAGGAGATTTTAAAATGTTATTTAAACTTATTTGTTTTATCTTGGCAACAACCGCTTTGATCAAAGGTCTGGTGGGTATCTTTGCCCACAACAAACTATACGGGTGGGCGGAAAAGCATTATGCCAAACCGGGAAAATCTATTACAGTTAAACTATTAGTTAGTTATGCAGTCTTAATTTTAGTATTAACCTGGTATGCTACCTTGTTTCAATATCAGAGCTATGGTTGGATTGTTACAGTTTTTATTACTCTTATGTCTATTAAAACAGTCGGTCTTTTATTTAATTGGGAAAAAACTTCACAAAAATTTGTTAACTTAATAAAATCTGGACAGAAAATACTTTGGGTTCTAGATATTGTTGTTATTGGATTGAGTTTATTATTTTATGGATTAGGTATTTTCATATATTAATCTCTTTTTATATAATACTCTTGTTCTCAATTGATAGTCTATTTCAAAGAAAAATAATTATATACCATTTAGAATAAATTTCTAATAATCTAAATAATGTTTCAAATAGCTATTTCTCATTAATTTCCTCTAAAAAGATTTGATTTAAACTCTTAAACTTAAGTTATTTTTAGTTCTAAATATTATTAAAAATACTTATTTAAAATCCTTCCAAATCTTTTTTTATCCTCTGTTTCTCCCCATTATCAACAACTACCATCAACATTTCTTTAAATAGCAGAATATCCTTATCAAATTCTGTTGTTTATCCTTTCCTATTAATTATCACAATATTTATCACTAATTAGACAAATATCATTTATTTAATTTGACATCAGTTTATATTAATGTTATAGATATATAAGTAAGAAGAAAATATTTGATATTGTATAAAGGATGGCTTTAAATATGGAAAACGACGAACTTAATGAACAAAAACCAATAAAAACACCTTTTTATTATGGCTGGATTATACTTGCTGTTGCAGCTTTAGGTCTCTTTTTCTCTGGACCGGGTCAGACTTATTCTATTTCAATATTTATTGACCACTATATAGCTAAATTTAACTGGAGTCGTTCCTTAATTTCCAGTTTCTATTCAATAGCCACTTTAATATCTGGTCTAATCCTTACTTTTGTGGGCAGATATATAGATAAATTGGGACATCGGAAAATGACCACGGTGGTTTCTTTATTATTCGGCTTAGCTTGTATAGGAATGAGCTTCGTATTCAATCCCCTTATGATTTTTGTTGGATTCTTTTTGTTAAGGCTTTTAGGTCAAGGTTCAATGTCGCTTTTGCCCCAAACTTTAGTTCCCCATTGGTTTAAACAAAAAAGGGGACTTGCCTTAAGTTTATTAGGAGTTGGAGGAGTGATTAGTTCCGCTCTTTTACCTCCCCTAAATAATTGGTTAATTAATTCATATGGTTTGAATTTTACCTGGCAGTTTTGGGCATTTTTACTGATCTTTCTTATGGCTCCAGTTGGCTGGTTTTTCATTAGGAACAAACCTGAAAATATTGGTTTAAAACCCGATGGTGTTGAAGGTAAGTATAATAATGATATGACTTCAAGGGTTCATATTAGTGAAGATCCCTGGACATTAAAACAATCCATGAAAACCAGATCATTTTGGTTTATGAATTATTGTGGTGTGGTATCTGCACTTGTCAATACAGGCTTAACCTTCCACATGGTTTCAATTGTACATAATATTGGATACTCACCCGCTTTTGCTGCTTTAATACTAAGTATAACTGCAATGATCAAATTTCCTTTTACCTTTGTAGCTGGATGGTTATTAGATAGAATTAAGGTTAATATAATAAAGGGTATTAACTTTCTTATCTTGTCTGGTGCAATTATTTTATTATTACGGGCAGACAGTAAGGTCACACTTATAATATATGCTTTAGTCCACGGTACATTTATGGCATTTGATGCTGTTAGTACTGGGGTTGTCTGGCCTAATTATTTTGGCAGAGAAAATCTGGGCAGTATTAGAGGATTTGCCATGACTACAATGGTTATTGGTTCTGCACTAGGGCCTTTACCTTTTGGAGTAGCATATGATTATTTCAATGGTTATCAGGAAATTATGATTGGAATTTTACTGCTCCCTACCCTTGCTGTGTTCGCCTCTCTTTTTTCTCCACCACCTAATTATGGATTTAAAAACTCCTGAAAATAATATTATACCTATCTAAAATAAATAAGACCGGGGGCAAATTCACTCCCGGTCTTATTATTTTAATTATTTAGTCTAAAACAAGACATCCTCATCACTTAACTTATAATGAGCAATATTTAATTTTTTCATGATGGGCAAATTGTATGGACATTGATTAAGACACTCTTCACATTCAGTACAATCATCAGCTTTGACTTCTAACTCTTTATAAAGTGATTTTGCCTTATCTTCACCTTCAAACCAAAATCTTAAACGGTCTCTTAAGGCAAAATCAGCTGGGTTTCTTACTTTTCCATCCCTCATTTGGCGATCATAATATCCTTCTAATTTAAAGATTTCCTTAATATCAATATCTTCAGGACAGTCAATACATTCATCACATTGTCGACAGACATAATCCCCTAATTCAGGAGCATTTAAGTAAAGGTCTTCTTTATCTTTTTCACTCATCGGTTTATAGTTTTTAGCATAACCTATATCTTCTTTTAACATCTCTTCAGTATTAATTCCAGTGACCACAATAGAAACCGGTAGAGAAAAAGCATATCTGAAGGCAGTTTCAGCTGATTTCCATAAGAATCCATCTGCCAGTGCTTTCATTAAAACAATTCCCACATCTTTCTCTTGTGCTAAGGGTAAAAGTTCATCCTCTAACTTAGGAAAGTTAAATTTATCAAAGTAATTAAATGTCGCCATTACTACATCAAACTTATCTTTGTTAAGAGCTTTGATTAAAACATCAGGTTGTCCATGCATTGATATGCCCAGATTATCTACCTTACCTTCTTCCTTTAACTGAAGAAATGCTTCATATGCTCCTCCTTCAGAAAAGATAGTCTCTAGCTCTTCAAAACTCTTTACTGCATGCATAAAGAGGATATCTAGATGATCTGTTCTTAAGTTATTCAGAGTGCGGTTAACATCCCTTAAAGCTCCTTCTTTAATCCTAGAACCAGTTTTGCTGGCTAAAACAACTTCATCTCTTCTCTTTTCAATAACTGGTCCTATTTTTCTTTCGGATTCACCATCACCATAGTCAGCTGCAGTCTCTATGTAGTTTCCTCCCATATCTAGATATTGATTAAGTAAACTTCTTGCTTTTTCAGCTGGGATTTCAAGCAGATGAAATCCTCCAAATCCAATTAGACTTACCTCAAGTCCTGTTTTTCCTAGTCTTCTTTTTTCCATATATTAATTAACCTCCTTTTGGGGTGGTCTACCTCCAATCTTATTTACACATGCAAAACCGATCTGATTGGCAAAATCCGCTGCTTTTTTTAAATCTTGCTCTTTAAGATAACTGGCGGTAAAGGCAGCTGCAAAAGCATCACCTGCTCCAGTCGTATCTCCTTCTGCTAGCTTTTTATGCTGTGTTATAAAATCTATTTTTTGGTTATTACCTAACATACAACCCTCTTTCCCAACTTTTAATATTACATTTTTATAGTAATTCATTAAATAACGAGTAATCTCTTCCGGCTGTTTTTTGCCTGTCAAAACCCTCCCCTCTTCCAGATTAGGAAAACAAAAGTCAATACCTTCAGTTTGATTTAATATTTTTTGAATTCCATATTCTGCAAGTCCTGCATAAGAAGAAGGGTCAAATGAAACTGGAATTTTCATATCTTGGGCCATAGTTATAGATTTTAAAGCTGTCTTTTCCATGTTTTCTCCACCGAAAAAACTATAGCCTCCTAGATGAAAGTGCTCTATATTTTCAAAAAATTCTTCTTTAATATCATTTGGCTGAATTTTAAGATTAGCAGCCCGGTCTGTAATCATAGTCCGGTCGCCTGCTTTGTTTAAAAGCACTACTATACTACCGGTCTGTTCTGTTTCGCTTACCAGGTTAATAAATTTGATATTAGTATCCTGAAATTCTTCTTTTAAATATTCAACTAAAAAATCATCTCCAGTTTTTGCTATTAATTTTACATTTTGGCCTAAGTAATCCAGCCAGTATGAAAAATTGGCTGCCGAACCACCGCCTTGAAAATGTATATCTGAATGACTGTCTGTATTAAAATTAATCTCTTCTCTTAAATTTATAATAATATCAAGGTTAATATCTCCCATTACTAAAACCATTTTATCTCATTTCCTTTAAGGCTTTCGCTATTTTGCAGCCTGCTTTAAGATTATTTTTAACCAATGCAATATTGGCTTTTACACTTTCACCTTCGGTTTCTTCTTTAATTCTGGAAAGTAGATACGGTGTAATTTCTTTACCTCTTATATTTTTATCTTCCACTTCACTGATCAATTCATCAATAATCTTGTTAAATTCACTTCTATTTAGTTCATCTTTTTTAGGAATTGGAACTGTAACTAAGATTCCATTGCTATTTTCTAAAAGTAAGTTATGTTTTATAATATCTGCTACTGCCCTTCCATCTTTAACTTCATAATCAACTTCCAGTCCACTGTCTCTAAGATAAAAGGCAGGTAGTTGTTTTGTTTGATAACCTAAAAGTGGAACTCCTTTTGACTCTAATACTTCTTTAGTTTTGGGTAAATCTAAAACTGACTTAGCCCCCGCACAAACTACAGTAACTGGATAATCAGCTAAAGCCTTAAGATCTGCTGAAATATCAAAGGTTTTTTCCGCCTTACGGTGCACACCACCGATTCCTCCGGTTACAAAAACATCTATACCGGCTAAATAAGCTGCCTGCATAGTTGCTGCAACAGTTGTTGCACCATTTAATTTTTTAGATAATAAAACAGGTAAATCTCTTAAACTAGCCTTTTTGATATTATCAGATTCACCTATAAACTTAATTTCATCTTCAGTTAATCCTACTTTTATCTTACCATCCATAATAGCAATTGTGGCTGGAGTTACTCCCGCTTTACGTGCCTGCTTTTCCATCTCCAAAGCAAGTTCAATATTATCTGGATAAGGAAAACCATGGGCAATAATGGTTGATTCTAAGGCAACAACCGGTTCATTATTTTTTATGGCTTGTTCTACTTCCTTAGAGAAACTTAAGATACTTTCCATAAAGAACACCCTTTCCTTTAAATGTATTTAACATAAGGTGATGATAATTAGCTTTTTTATTAAAATGATAATTTTTTTAATTATAATTTATTAGAATTGTCTAAATTTATTATACAATATTTTAAGTAAAAATAAAAAAAGCAGACCCATATGAGCCTGCTTTGATATTATTAATTTCTATTCTCTGCTGTATGCCTTACCGAGTGCGGCCGGGAATTCAACTTTCTTTCTAAATAGCCACATGATCACTAATACTGAGATAAAGGGCATCATTAGTAAGAACTGATAAGGGAACATTGAAGAACCAAGCTGCTGTTGGAAAGATAAAACCTCAATAGCAGCAAATATGAATGCTCCTAGATAGGCTCTTTCCGGCCTCCAACTGGCAAAGATAGCTATTCCAATGGCCATAAAACCTCTTCCATTTGAAATATTAGTTGTATATGTTCCAGTAATTACTAATGGTAAATATGCACCTGCAATACCCATCAGCATGCCGCCTGTAATTGTAGCTATATATCTACGTAAAGTAACATTAATTCCCACCACATCAGCTGCTTTGGGGTCTTCACCAATTGCTCTTGTTTCTAAGCCAGCTCTGGTATGGTAGAAAATATAATATGCTACAAATACTGCAAAGTATGTGAAGTAGACTATTACATCCTGATTAAACACAGCACCAAGAATTGGTATATTACTTAAAACTGGGATATCAACCACAGGCACTGGTGGTGCCTCGGGAGCAAAAAGCTGTACACCAATAATTATTTTATATAATAAATCAGATAATCCTGTACCTAGGATAACCAGCGTAATTCCAAGAATAAATTGACTTATTTTTAGTGTTTCGTGAACATAGATTAATAAGAGGGCAAATAAACCACCCATTAAAGCTCCTATAACAAAGCCCATCCACCACTGTCCGGTCATATAGGCAGCAATAAATCCAGCCGAAGCAGAAGCAAGCATGATACCTTCTCCGGAAATGTTAAATACACCGGTTCGGCCACCGATTACGATACCGAGACTGGCCAGGGCATAGATACTGGTATATGAAATTATCTGACTGATCATTTCAGTAAACTGTCCCATGTCAACACTTCCTTTCTATAACTAAAGATAATTTATTCAATATAACCACCGCCTGCTTTTCTTCTGAGTACAACTATCATCAACACAATTAGGGCCTGAGTTAAAAATACAAGTTCAACAGGAACCTGTAGGGTCCTCTGCATCGCATCAGCACCCACTAATAAAATAGAAATAAATATTGAAGATAGTGGTACTCCCAGCGGATTACCCTGACAGATTAGGGCAGTTAAGATTCCGAAGATACCATATTGGGCACCACTCGTTTGGGCAAAACCTTCAATTAATCTCTTGTGTACACCCATCACTTCTATACCGCCACCGAGACCAGCCATGGCTCCAGCTATGATAAAGGTTAACATTAACGTCTTTTTCATTTTAATACCGTAAACTGAGGACGCGTTCGGGTTCATACCCGTTGCCATAATCTCATATCCTAAAACCGTTCTATTCATTAAAAAGTAGATTAAAAAGATGACAATTAAAACAATGAAAATACCAATATGCAGTTCGTCAAACATTTTGGGTAAAATTGCTGCTCCTGGTAATTCAATCGTCATTGGGTGTCCAGATAAGGGAGCCTTCCACGGTTCAGTGGTTGCCACAAAGTTAACAGTATAAAAAGCAATAAAATTCAACATTATAGTTGAAATAATAGGGTTGATATTATAATAAGCTTTAAGTGCACCGGCTATTAAAGCTAAAAATGCGCCGGCCGCCATTGCAACAATTATTAAAATAGGTATAAATATATAAGAAGGCAGATTTAAGCCTGATAGTGCGATTCCAGCAATAGCAGTAAATATACCGCCAAATAACATTTGCCCCCATCCTCCGATATTAAAGAATCTAATCTTAAAAGGAATCGCAAATGCATAAGTTGCAAATGTTAAAGGAATAAACTTCTTTAGGGTTTCTATAATACCCCTTTGTGATGTAAAAGAGGTTAATAATAAGGTTTGATAGGCTTTTATTACATTATACCCTAAAAGACCAATGATAATGCCTGAAACTCCAAAAGCAATTACCAAGGCTAAGATATATGGTTTCACACCATCCCAAATTTTCTGCCAATTTGATTTTTCTTCAATTACATTTTCTTCTACAGCCAATTTACTAACCTCCAATCATCTTTGAGCCAATTTCATATTTATCGAATTCATCCTGCTTGAATATATCTACTAACTCACCTTCGTGGATAACTCCTATACGATCACTTACCTGCATTAGCTCATCTAAATCCTCATTTATATACAAAACGGCAGCACCTTTCGATCTTAATTCAACTAGTCTATTAAATACAAATTCTACTGATGCCATATCTAGTCCAGCTGTTGGACTATGGGTTACTAAAAGATCAAGTTCATTTATTAATGCTCTCCCTATGATAACTCTCTGAATATTACCACCGGATAATTTACCAATTTGTTGTTTTTCATCAGGGGTTTTTACCTTGTATTCATCTATAACTTCTTTGGTCTGAGATTTAACTTTATCCCAACTTATTAAGCCATTGCTTTGAAAGCGCTTTTCATGTTGATGGCCTAATAGAACGTTATCTTTGATATTGCCAAGTCCTAAGATACCTTCTTTTTTCCTATCTTCGGGAATATAAAAGACATTTCTATCGAAAATTTGATTTGTAGTCATGCCATTTATTTTTTCACCGGAAAGGATAATTTCACCTTCCGTAATATTGTTAGGATCAATTAATACTTCTGCCAGTTCTTTCTGGCCGTTACCAGAAATTCCGGCAATACCCAAGATCTCTCCTCCATAGATGTCGAAGTTAATCGATTTCAGGTCAGTTCCATCTTTTTCTTTCGATTTTGCTGAAAGATTCTTTAAGCTTAAAATAGGTTTTTCTGTTTGCTTTACTTCCGGTAGGTCAATAACCGGTAGGGCACTATCGGTAATATCAATCTCCTGATTTTGAAACATGAGATTAACTAAATCTTCTTTACTTGCTTTTGTTGTATCAAGAGTCCCCTGCATAACACCGTCTGTTAAAACACTTGCTCTATCACAAGCTTGCAGTACCTCTCTGATTTTGTGAGTAATAAAGACGATTGTTACACCTTCATCAACCATTAAGCGTAAAGATTTTAAAAGTTGTTCAAACTCATCTTCTACTAAAGAAGTTGTTGGTTCATCAAGTATTAAGATATTGGCACCACGATAAATAGCTCTAATAATCTCTACCTTTTGTTTTATACCGGCTGGTAGGTTTTTTACTTTAGTATTTAAAGGAAATTTAAGTCCAAAATCTTTTTGTGTTTTGAGTATCTTTTCTTCCGCATCTTTTAACTCAAGACTCATCTTATTTCCTTCTGTACCTAATATTAGATTTTCTAAAGCTGTAAATTCAGGTACTAAGGTAGAACTTTGATGTATCATACCAATACCCTTTTGAATTGAATCAAGAGGGGATTTAAAGTCTACTTTCTCACCTCTGATATAGATCTCGCCCTCATCTTCTTTATAGAGTCCATATAAAATATTCATAAGAGTAGACTTGCCGGCTCCATTTTCTCCGAGCAGTCCATGAATTTCACCTTTGTTTAAATCAAAATCAACTTTTTTTAAAGCTTTAACTTCACCAAAACTTTTACTGATATTTTTTGCTTCTAACACTTTATTTTTATTATCCATAATACTTTCTCACTCTCTTCTTAAAATATTTTTGTTATTAATATTAATAACAAACAAGAAGATATTTTTAATATTTAAACCACATTACTGCCTGATTAAATCAGGCAGTAATGCTTTAACTATTTATTTAAATAATTAGTCTTCTATTTCTATAGTTGATAGATTTTTTTCTACTGTGATTTCTCCATTTGCTACCTGTTCTGCAATGCCTTTGACCCATTCGTTAACTTCATCTGAAACATTATCAACAGGAAGTTTTAAATAACGTGACTTATCTGGACCATACTGCATTGGAATAAAGGCACTGGTTTCACCATTTTTAATATTTTCAATTGCTTTAAATACAACCGGTGTATATCTAAATAAATCTGATGTTAAATGATGATCTGGGGCAAGATTGTGCTTGTTTGTATAAGTGGTTGTAATATAAACTTGTCTATCTGCATTTTGTACAGCTTTAAATAGACCATAGTTACCAAGATTTACACCACTAATTATTACATCACAACCCTGAGAAATTAATGATTCAGCAGTCTGTCTTGTTTTAACAGGATCATTAAAGTCCCCTACATAGATATAATTAAATTCAGCTTCAGGCTTATATGTATCAAGCGCCTGATCTATCGCATTAACCTCTCCATAAGTAAATGGTAGTTCTAAACCACCAATATAACCTATTTTATTTGTTTCAGTAACTTTAGTTGCTAAAGCACCCAGCACATAAAAACCAGGATAGTAATTACGTTCTAAAACTGTAACATTCTCATAATCAGTTTCTAATGGAGCATCTGCTTCAATGATAAAGGCTGTATCAGGAAATTTAGGAGCAACTTCAAATACAGCATTATTAAATTGTGCTCCATGTGCC
Organism: uncultured Halanaerobiales bacterium; assembly: GCA_964642575.1. Classification (GTDB taxonomy): domain Bacteria; phylum Bacillota; class Halanaerobiia; order Halanaerobiales; family M55B127; genus M55B127. The sequence continues at coordinate 11,258 of CAZXRH010000006.1, read as the reverse complement.
CAAATAATAGGATATCCACTGTCCGCATATTCACTTAAAACACGGGTGGCATCAGGTACAGCAACTCGTTCTGAATAAGATACTTCCATTCCTAATTCTTCTTTTACATCCTGCATTGTGACATAACCTGTAGCATTATAGTCGGCATCCTGAATAGAACCAGGGAAAATCACGGCCATCTCGTTAAATTCCTGGGCTGTTACATTACCAGCAAAAACAGCCAAACTTAAGACTAACATTAAGGTAATTGAAAGAATACCAGTATATTTCATCTTCTTCATACTCTAATAACCTCCTATTTAGGTTTGTAAGATTTAATTAATACAACTAATTATAAAAAGTTCGTCACTCCTTCCTTTTACTCTTATTATTAATCATTATAACATATTTTTCAGAAAATTTTCACTGTTATTTATTTTAATGTTATATATTATATTTTGTAAAAATTAACGAACTTCTTTAGTTTTTTTCTATAATTTTTCCCTAAATATTTCAACTGCTTCTAATATCTCTTCTCGGGTTACATCTAGATGAGTAACTGCCCTAAGTTTGTCGTGTAGAACACTAACTCTTAATCCTTCCTCTAACAGTTTTTCGGCAAAATCAGCTGAATCTTCTCCTTTGATTTTAAATATCACTATATTAGTATCTACATTCTCCGGATCAATATCTACTTTATCTATTTCAGCTAATTTATGAGCTAAAAGTTTTGCGTTCTCATTATCAACAGACAACCTATCCAGATTGTTCTCTAATGCATATATACCACCAGCCGCTATAATCCCAGCCTGGCGCATAGCACCACCCAGTCTCTGTTTCCAGTATCTAGCCTTATTAATAAATTCGTTTGAACCTGCTAATACAGAACCGACCGGTGCTCCGAGACCCTTACTTAGATCAAACCAAACAGAGTCAAAGTTTTCAGCATATTCCTTAGCTGAAATACCTGTTTTAGCGACAGCATTTAACAATCTAGCTCCATCCATGTGAGTTTTCAAACCTAATTCATGGGCTCTCTTAGTTAAAGTATTGATTAAATCAAGGGGCCAAATTCTTCCCCCACCTAAATTTGAAGTCTGTTCAATGGAAAGAACTCTACTTTGTGGGTCATGGTAATCCTTAGTACGCACTGCTTTTTCAAACTGTTCTAATTGAAAAATTCCGTGTTCACCTTCAAGTCCTCTGATCGTAGCACCACTTATTACAGCAGTTGCTCCCCCTTCATAATGAATGGGATGTGCACTTGCATCCATGATGATTTCATCACCGGGACTACAGTGAACTGCAAACGAAATTTGATTGGCCATTAAGCCTGAAGGTAAATACACTGCATCTTCTTTACCTAAGAGCTCACAGGCCATCTCGGTTAATCGATTGACACTAGGGTCTTCAAATAGCTGTTCATCTCCTACTTCAGCTTCCGCCATGAACTTCCTCATTTCATCTGATGGTCTGGTTCCAGTATCACTAAACAAATCAATTTTAATATCCACGCTATCACCTCTTAAATTAATGTGAAAATATATAAATATAACATGCCTAAAAAAACAGTAGTAAAGATACTACGAGTTAAATATGCAGTAAGCAAGGTCGGAATAGCAGCTAATAAATAGCTGTTATTTAAAGAAATATTGATTGCACCATCTGTAATAAAAAGAGCAGGAGCTAAAAGAGAAGCTAAAATAGCTGGTCCCACAAATTTCAAGATCCTGACCATCAGGTCCGGTATTTTTACCTTTGAAAGCAAGGTAACGGGCAGCATCCGAGGGATATATGTCACTAAAGTCATACCTAAAATCATAAATATGTATTTAGACTGCATTTTCTATAATCACCCCTGCTACTGCTGCTGTTAAGGTAGCAGCTATAATATTCCAGTTGCCTGGAAGATAGAAATAAAAGACAATGGAAAGCACCGCTGCCAAAATAGATACCACCACATCCATTCGTTCATTAATCTGCATAATCAATAAGATAATAAACATGGCAGGTAATACAAAGTCAATTACGGGAATTTTAAAGTTTAAAAGGTAGCGGCCAATTATCACACCTGCCCAGGAACTTAAAACCCAACCCAGGTAAGCGCTTACCCCCAATGATAAAAAAAACAAACCCTTGTTTTCTTTTTCCTCTTTTAAAAGGGTGTTACCCAGGGCAAACGATTCATCAGTAATTAAAAAGCCCAATACAGGTAGTAACTTTTGGGGAGTCTTCTTAAAATGTAAACTTAACGAAGCACTCATCAAGATATGTCTTAAATTGACTAAAAAAGTTGTCATTACGATCGGAATCACAGCTGCCTGAGCTGACAGCATATTTACTGCTATTAACTGAGAAGACCCGGCAAAAACAAACACAGACATCCCTACTATTAAGTAAGGTGAAAGATCTGTTTGTAAGGCTAAGATCCCGTAACTAATCCCAATCGGTATATAACCAAGAATAACAGGTATTGATTTTTTAAATCCAGAAATGATAGATTTTTTGTAGCTCAAAATAAAAAAACTCCCTTCCCATTAATATTATATTTCGGGAAGGGCTATCTCAATTCCTTTTGATTTTTCATTTATTTTTATATCAATTCCATATGCATCACCGAGATTGCGCCCAGTCATAATCTCATCAGTATCACCATCTGCCATAATAGAGCCTTCTTTTACAATGATGACTCGATCACAGTACTTCATGGCGAGATTGGGATCATGAAGGGCCATTATAACTCCGGTATTACTATTACGAGTTAACTTTTTTATTTCACGCATCAATAAATTCTTGTTTTTAAAATCAAGGTGTGAGGTTGGTTCATCCATGATCAAATACCCGGTATCCTGCATTAAAGCACGTGCAATTAAAACTAGTTGTTTTTCACCACCACTTAACTGATTGTATTGTCTATCAGCTAAATACTCAATATCAAGCTTATCTAAAATATCTAAAGCCTGATCATAATGTTTTTGGCCCGGCATCTTACCAAAGCTGAGATAAGGAGTAGCTCCCATAGTTACCACATCTAATACCCGATAGGAAAATACAACAGAATGTTCCTGGGGAACCATACTTATATATTTAGCAATCTGTCTTTGATTTAAGTTATCAAGATCTGTGTTATCAATCGCTACTTTACCTTCATCTTTTTTTAAGATACCATTTAGACATTTTAAAATAGTGGTCTTACCTGAACCATTAGCTCCCAGAAGACAGGAAAACTCCTGCCTTCTGACCCTGAAGCTTATATTATTGATGGTTTTAACTTTATTATATGAAAAACTTAAGTTTTTAACTTCTAACATCTCTACCACCTTCTATTCTAGAGGCTCTTGCCACCTAGTTCTTCAAAACTATGATCATAAAGAGTTTTATAATATTCATTTACAATATTCTCTAAGTCTAAATCACTGTATTCATTTGGATAAAGTCTTTCAGCTAGCCATACTATGCCTAAATAGGAAGAAGGACTAGGAAAGTCCCATGGTTCTACTTTAGAAGGAAACCTATATACATTCTCCTCTTTTATAGCCTTGAGTTCTTGTAATTCTGGTCTATTAAGCAGATCTTGAACAGTGCCATTATAATATTGAGAAAGTACAATAACATCTGGGTTCCAATTTAGTAATTCTTCAATAGAGGTTTTTATAAAACCAGATTTAACCTTTTTAGCAGGATTTATGCCTCCCCCTAATTCAATCATACTGGTCTGCAGCATTTTAGCACCAACTGTATCAAATAAATCAGAGTTAGCAAAATATACTTTCTGTTTATTATTACCTTCCATATCTTTATCAACAATGTTTAATATCTTATCATACTGAGTAATCACTTCATCTGCCCTACTTTCAACACCTAAGGCTTTACCCAGTATACGAGTAGCTTCTTTAATCTGTTCATAACTTTCCGGTACAATAATTATAGAAGCAATATCGAATTCGGCAAGCCTTTCAGCTACCTGAGGTCCTTCATTGTGAGGAAACAAAATTACTAAGTCGGGATCGGTTTCAATAATTTGTTCTAAATTTAATCCGTGTCTTTTAGAACCTACATTCGGTAGTTTTTCACCATCATAGAGTTTTTGAAACAAAGAAATCTTTTCAAAACTTAAATCTGATGCCACTAATCTATCCTGAACCCCAAGGGCAAAAACAAATTGAGTTGCAGAACGATAAGTAGTAACCACTCTATTTACTTGTTCAGGCACCTCAACTTCTCTGCCTGCCATATCAGTAACTACTTTATCTGCTAAAGCTGAACTTGTAGCTATAAAGGATATAAGTAAAAGCATTGTTAAGATAAATACAAATTTTTTAGATATAATTTTCATTATTAATTCCTCCCTAGATATCGTTATTTGTAACCTCATATAACGTTAGTAAAAAAATATTTAGTTTTTAATCCTTTAATTTATCTTTAAACTTATCAGTAAAATACTTTGTTTCTAATTTAGACATTTCTCGCCTAGCTTCAGTACGAAAACTTAAAAAAGTATCCATTAATAATCTGCCTTTTTTAGTAAGCGTAGAACCTCCACCTTCGGTTCCTCCAACCTGTTTTTCTAATAATTTGAAGCCTAATTTATTTTCCAGTTTATCAATAAGTTGCCAGGCTTGACTATAGGACATATTAATCTCTGCGGCTGCCTTACTTAGGGATCCCAGCTTATCTACTAATCTTAAAATATCGGCAGGGCCGTCTCCAAATAGACGGTCATCATCTTCTTCTAGCCATAATTTATAATTTAACTTCATGAAATCATCCCTAGTCATACTTATTTTTATAATACAGATAATCATCATAGTAGTCTAAGTCTATAGTTACTTTCTGATCATCAATTGGAAAATAATTTACTAAGTCTTTATGTTTTTCTATAAAGGGCCTTAATCCCATTGGCCCTTCTAACTGTTTTATTTCATCTAGATACTTAGTACTGATTATAACCGGATGGCCCGGTTTGTCATCATAAACAGGCAACATTATCTCCGAAGATGATTTTTCAAACTCATCTATAATAGTATCAAATATATCAGGGGTTATCAATGGTTGATCTCCTAAAAATATTACTAAATATTTAGTATTTTTAGATAAATTTTTGACTCCCACCTTTAGGCTGCTGCTCATCCCTCTTGAAAAATCAGGGTTCTCTTTGATCCTAAAACGTGGGTCATCATAATAATCTATCTTCTTTTTAACCCTAGCTGCTTCAGCACCTAAGACCACTCTGATTTCATCATCAATATAATCACTTGCCATAATATTATCAATAACAGTTTCTAGGATTGTTTTATTCTTCCAGGGTAATAACTGTTTTAATTTTCCCATTCTGTCCGCTTCTCCTGCAGCCAAAACAATAGCTGTATACATCAAAATCACCCTTTTTTAAAAAGGGGAGGGAAATCCCTCCCCTTTAATTTATATGTTTATACCCATAAGAAATAAGCAATAAATACTACACCTAATACATATACTAATGCATTAACTTCTTTACCTCTACCTGTAAATAATTTGACTAGAGGATAAATTATAAAGCCCAGAGCAATACCATTTGAAATAGAATATGTTAAAGGCATTGCAATCATTGCAAGAAAGGCGGGCAGTACTTCTGTAAAATCATCCCAATCGAGGTCTGTAACATTAGTCATCATCATGGTTCCAACGATGATAAGTGCGGGAGCAGTTGCTGCACCAGGTACTAGACCAATTAGAGGTCTAAAAAATAGTGCGAGGAAAAATAAAATTGAAGCAACTACACCTGTTAATCCTGTTCTACCACCTTCAGCAACACCAGAAGCAGATTCAATATATGTGGTAACAGTACTAGTACCAAATAGGGCACCACCAGTAGTACCAATCGCATCAGCTAATAATGCATTACTAGCTTTAGGTAGGTTACCATCTTCATCTATATAACCAGCCTGTTTACTAACACCTACTAGTGTACCGGCAGTATCAAAAAGGTCAACAAATAGAAATGATAGTAATACACCTACCATGCTTAATCTTAAGGCTGAGGCTATATCAAGTTGGAATAAAACCTGATTCCAATCTCCCATTTTAGGCATTGCAAAAATACCATTAAAGGCGGGAGTAACTCCATTTGTCCAGCCAAAAGCGGTTGCAATTAAGATACCCCAAAGGAGTGAGCCTTTGACTTTCATTGCGTGTAAGATTCCAGTTACTATCAGTCCAACCATAGCAACTAAAGCAGGTCCAGATAATAAGGAACCCATACTAACTAAGGTAGCTTCATCATTAACAACAATCCCAGCATTTTGAAGGCCAATAAAAGCAATAAATAAACCAATACCTGCACTAATACCGGTCTTTAAATTCATCGGAATGGCATTAACTATCTTCTTCCGGACCGGTGTCACACTTAGAACAATAAAGATTATACCTTCTATAAATATAATACCTAGGGCAGTCTGCCAGGAAACTTCCATGCCAATAACTACTGAATAGGCGAAAAATGCATTAAGGCCCATCCCTGAAGCTAAAGCAAAAGGATAGTTTGTTAAAAAAGCCATCGCTAAAGTACCTAAAATAATACCAGCAATTGTTGCAATAAATACACCATTAAAAGGCATTCCTGCATCACTGAGGATTGAAGGATTAACAAATATTATATAAGCCATTGTCATAAATGTTGTAAAACCAGCAATTACCTCAGTTTTTACATTAGTATTGTTCTCTTCAAGATTAAATACCCTTTCCAGAAAGCCTCCGTTATTCATTTCGTTCATCAAATTCCCTCCTTGTTATTGATTGATTCTAATTGAAAATCTTTAATATAACTTTCCAATTATTTTCCCTTTAACACCTCCTCCTAGCTTAGTCGTCTACTCCAAGGGAAACAAATTCATTTTTATCAATATCAAATAAACCTTGATCAGTTATTTTTAAAGAAGGAATTACTGGTAAAGCCATGAAAGATAAAGTCATAAAGGGGCTTTGTCTGGTTACCCCCATAGAATAAACTTTTTCTTTCATCTTCTTTAATCTTTTTGCTACTTCAGGTATTGAGTCCTTAGACATTAAGCCAGCTATTTCTAAAGAAAGGCAGTCTACTAATTCTCCGTTTTCAACCACTGCTATTCCACCCTGTAACTTCTCGATTTCTTTAACTGCTTTATACATATCACTAGAATTTAATCCTACCACAATAATATTATGAGAATCATGTCCAATGGATATAGCGATGGCTCCTTTGCGGAGGCCAAAACCTTTCAACAATCCTAATCCAACATTGCCGGTCTTTTTATGTCTTTCTACTACTGCAATTTTGACCAGGTTATTTGCAACCAGGTCATCTATTTGAACCTTACTGTTAAATTCAATAGTTTCCTTACCGGTTACTATCTGATCTTTTATTAAATTTATTACTCTATATTTTTTTGATTCAGGCAAATTGAAGTCTGCTTTTTTCAACTTACCAATATTAACAGATTTAAATATTTTTTCCGATTTTCCTTCTTTTATTTCAGGTAAATTTACAATTAAGCTCTCATTTTCAGCTACAAGTTGCCCATCTTTGAAGACTTTTTTAATATTAAAGTCCTTTAGATTATCTAAAATTACAAGGTCAGCTTTATAACCAGGTGCGATAGCTCCAATATTATCAAGACCTAAAGCTTTAGCAGAATTAATAGTAGCCAATTTAATTGCTCTTAACGGAGAAATACCGTTTTGGATTGCTTTTTTGATTACAAAATTAATATGTCCATTTTCATAAAGATCTTCGGGATCACGGTCATCAGTAGCTAAAAGAAAGCGGGACAAATTACTATTATTAACAGCGGGTAGTAAGTTGACTAAATCTCGAGTAACAGAACCTTCTCTGATCATCACATACATCCCTTTGGTTACCTTCTCTAAAGCTTCCTCTTTGGTTGTACATTCATGATCAGCCATAATACCACCTAAAAGATAGGCATTTAAATCTTTATCACTGACTCCAGGAGCATGTCCGTCTATAAACTTATCTCCGATCATGTCTAATTTATCCCAAATACCCTGATCCCCATTCATTACTCCTACAAAATCCATTACTTCTCCCAGACCAAAAATACCTTCTTCATCTTTTAGCTTTGCCAACTTTTCTGAAGTTAATACCGCTCCAGAAGTTTCATTAGCAGTAGAAGGAACACAGGAAGGGAGCATCAAATTAAAGTTCCAAGGTAGTTGATTCCCGCGGTCCAGAAAATATTTTATACCTTCCAGTCCAGCTACATTGGCAATTTCATGGGGGTCAGCAAATACCGTAGTTGTCCCCCGCGGAACTATCCAGGCCGCAAATTCATCTATCTTCACCATTGCGCTCTCAAGATGCATATGACCATCAATAAAGCCAGGAGCAATTATATTTTCTTCAAAATCTATCTCTTTGACTCCTTCATAATCACCAATTCCTATTATTTTACCGTCAGCAATCGCAATATCTTTCTTGATTAACCTTTCATTAAACACATCAACAATCCGTCCGTGTTTTAAGACTAACTCCGCCGGAATCTCACCTTTTGCCATCTTTAATATTTTCTTATTAACCATTATTACTCCCTCCCTTCTATTTTGTCTTTATGTTTTTATTCTTCTAAACTCAATGCTCCAAAGTTACAGCGGGTTATACAGAGACCACAGCCCGCACATTTATCAGGATCAATTACAATATAGTCATGACTGTCATTATATGAAATTGCATCATAAACACAGCTTGTTAAACAAAGTCCACAAGTTGTACAGTTTTCTTCAGTTACAGTAGGTACTATGGTATTGAAATTAGCCTCTTCTCTCATAGCTTTTTCGGTCATACCTTTGATTTCATTAACACTTTCATAACCACTTTCATCTAAAAATGTATTTAATTCTTTAACAATCTTCTTATAAACAGAGGGACCATTAACGATGGCTTCAGTACAAACCTGAACTGCGGAAGCACCGGCCATAAACATCTTAGCAGCTCTTATACCACTGTTAATCCCTCCGACTCCAATGACTGGAATGTCAACATTAGTAGCTGCTTGATAAACAGCTCTTAGTGCTAATGGGAAAATTGCTTCACCTGAAAGCCAGCCAAAACCATTGTCACTACCCATTAAAGGTTTGCCATTATCAGGATTAATATCCAGAGTTGGTCCAAAGGAGTTGATCAATACAATTCCATCTGCACCTGCTTTTTCAGCTGCTTGTGCAAATTCTGGAATATCAATTCCAGGACTTAATTTTACAAAGACTGGAATATCTACTTCATCTTTAGCTGCTTTAATACTTTCTTCCATCGGGGTTGTATCATCACCCAGATAGTGAGTAGAAAGTTCTAAAGCATCTGCATATTTTTCTACTTTTTTAGCTAATTCTCTAATTTGATCTTTAGTATATCCAATACCTGCAATAACAGGAAGTCCTAATTCTCTAATTTCGGGATACTCTTCTTCTAACCAGTGTTCAGGTGTTAACTCTGACCAGAGTTCTGTATTTAAAAATCCACTTTTGATGCGAGCCATATTCGGTCTTGGTACCTTAGCAGCTGTTGTTGAAATGGTTTTTGTAACTATTGCTCCTGCACCACCTCTTTTGGCTCTCTTAGCTGCCAGTGCATCTTTTACCGGTGGTCCTGCTGCGGGCATAACTGGATTTTTACATTCGATTCCTGCAAATTCTACTTTTAAATCGGCCATTAATATCACTCCCTATTTTTATTAATACTTTCCATAATATCTCTTAATTCTTGATAAATATTTTCAAAAACAGTTTCATGGTTTTTACTTTTAACTCTATACATGCTTATATCTTTTCTATTTCTAACCTTATCTAAAAACTCATTGTGTTCATCTTTAACTACAGCCAATACGGGTTTGGGGCTATCCATAATCTCAAATACTCTCTTTTGGAATTCAAAAGCTTTAAGTTCAAACCTACCCAGTTCGTCCATAATTACTATATCCCGGAAATTTTTGCCCGTTTCTAAAAACTGGACTCCTTTATCATCAAATACTTCGGGTCGCACCTCCCAATCATGGGCGGGATGTTCTCTTGTCGCAAAAATCTGACATTTCTTTTTAAATCTTGCTGAGTTTTTACCCTGCCAGTGGAAATAGTAGTCTAGAGGATCTGCCAGATAGAAACTTAACCACTGGTCTATATTACCAGTTCTACCTACCACAAATCCTCCAGGCTTTAAATTCAATTTATCTAAAATCCTTTTAACAATTGTACTCTTACCGACATATTTATCACCGGTAATTAATATATTGTTCGGCATTACTTGTTTTTTTCCTCTAAGGCATCTAGTATCTTTTCAGGAGTTAAGGGTAAACTTTTAATTCTAACTCCTATTGCATCAAATACGGCATTAGCCACGGCAGGACTAGCTGCAATCAGGGTTGGTTCTCCTACACCTTTGGAGCCAAAAGGTCCATCTGAATCTTCATTTTCAACCAGAATGCTTTCAAACTCGGGCACATCTTTGATACTGGGTACAAGATAGTTTGTCATATCAGCATTTAAGGTAAGACCTTCTTTAATGACTTGGTCTTCCATTAAAGCCATACCTAAGCCCTGCACAGTTCCACCTTCAATTTGACCATGCACATTTTGGGGATTGATGGCTTTACCTACATCTAAGGCTGTATAGACATTCATTACTTCCACTATCCCGGTATCAGTATCTACTTCTACATCCATCACCTGAGTCATGAAAGTATATGCTACATAGTTTTTCTCAGTCTGACCGGTTTTCTTATCAGGAGCATAGGTTTTTGGGAAAAAGGAGGCTTCTGCACTTAACTTCTCTCCCTTTTCTTCTACCATTTCAGCTAACTCCCAGTAAGTAATACGGTTACTTTCATCACAGGCATAAAGTTCACCATCGGTTACTGTTAATTCCGGATGGTTACTGTTAAAATGCAGGCTGCCGTGATGGTATATCTTGGCCATAACTTCTTCAGCTGCCTCTCTTACCGCATTACCAGAAAAGAAAGTCTGGCGGCTGGCCGAAGTAGAACCAGAATTTTTAGCATTATGAGTATCCTGACCTACTATTTCAATATAGTCAGGGTCGATTTTTAATACTTCAGCTGCAATTTGAGTCATGGTAGTTAAAAAGCCCTGACCCATATCAGCACCTGCTGTTCTTAACTTAATTGTCTTGTCCGGGGTTATTTCAATTTCGGCAATAGAATGATCTGGAAAACCTTCTCCATAACCAAAACCAAACATTATTGTTGCCATTCCTCTACCTTTTTTTCTCATTGGTTAAACTCCCCCTCCCAGTT
>CAZXRH010000005.1:0-35501 GCA_964642575.1 uncultured Halanaerobiales bacterium | reverse complement strand
TTATGGCCACTATCAAGATCAAAGTTGAATAGGGCAGTGTTTATTGGAAAATTTTTTATTCTTTTTTGGGGAGAAATTTTATCTACTATATAATTAAATTTTCTGGTTTGAAACAATGAATAAACCGGGATTAAATTAATGTCAAAAAGAGAAGCATAAGGGATGGTTGTTGTAATATCTATTAAATCTTGATCATTCAAACCACTTCCATAAAAGGTGGTTATTATCCCCCCCATACTTGAACCGATTACAATATCCGGATAAATTCCTTCTTCATGTAGGGCTTTAATCACACCTATATTTACAAAACCCCGCGCTCCCCCTCCACTTAACGCAAGTGCTAGTTTGGGAGATTCAATAGCTGCAAATTTTTCATAATTCTCAATTATATAAGTATCGCCAGCCAGTTTAATTTCTGTTAGTTTCGCCTGTGAAGTTCCACTTATTAAAAACAGGAAACCAATCAATAAGATGATGATTAATTTTCTTTTATTTTTCAATTTGTACTATCACCTCTTCCTCGGCAGGATCGACATAAACAGTATTATAATGATCATAATAAACTAAACCAGGTTTAGCTCCTTTAGGTTTATTAACATTTTCAACGGGTGTATAATCAATGGGAACATTTGTTGATTCCTTCGCTTTACTGAAATAGGCTGCTAAACGAGCCGCTTCAATAATGGTATTTTCAGGTATCTCATCATTGGTATGATTTCTAATAATAACATGTGAACCAGCAATTTTTTTAGTATGCAGCCATATATCGCCATCATTTGCTATATATTTAGTAAGTTTATCATTTTGTTTATTATTCCTTCCAATCAGAACCTGATAGTTATCACTGGTAGTATATTTATATGGTTTAATTTTTTTATTACTTTTATTCTTGTTTTGTTTTTGTTCTTTAATATATTTTTCTTCTCGCAGTTCTTGTTCAATTTCATTTAACTCATCTAAATTATTTGCATCTTCAATGTTAAATAGTACTTGATTTAAATATTTTTCTTCATGTCGCAATTTACCGATCTGTCTTTTTAGATGTTTTAAACTTTTTTTCGCTTTCTGATATTTTTTAAAATACCTTTGGGCATTATCTATTGGTGATTTTTTAGGATCTAATGAAATTGTAATTTCTTTTTGGTCAGGGTCATAATAATTTGTAAGGGTGATTTCTTCCGAACCTTTATCAATCTGATGTAAGTTGGCTTTGATCAATTCACCCATCTGTTTAAATAGTTCATAATTTTTATTTTCTTTTAAATCTTCTTTGAACTCAGATTGTTTTTGGTTATTTTTCTTTAAAAAGTTGTTGATAATTCCTTTGAGCTTTTTCTTTTTTTCTTTTAATTCAATATCTTTTAAATAATTTTCATAGTAATAATCAAATAGTTGATCTGTGTCCTTAAAGTTGATAACCTTATCAATTTTATCGTCAATACTATATTTATATTTTAACTCAAAAGCAGAATAATAATCAATTTCACCGTTGTTAATACCAATAGTAGGATTATAATTATTATTTTTAACCCTAGAAAAAATCTTTTCATAACTTTTATATAAATTTTCTTTTTCATCTTGAGTCAGTTTATCATAGTCACTATTATAATCTAATTCTGCCCTGTGGGCGATTTCTTTACCCGAGGCAGGTCCTATCCCTCTAAAGTTATACATGATAGCTTGATAGACCTTTTTGTTGAAATCAGCCGGTATCTGATTAAAAAAAGAACTCCGATCAACATCAAGTGGATTAACTTTATCTTGACCAGGTGGATACTCATATTGGCTACCTGGATATATTTCTCTTTTGTTATTTTCGCGTCTTAGCCTAGTAGCAGCATCCAAAACTAATAAATTGTCATTAGTTAATATTATGTTATTATAACGTCCCATGATTTCAATAAAGAGATAATATAGCTTATTATAACTTTCTATTTCAAATTTTAATATTCTTTCAAAATCGGGCTGGTGAATATCTTTAATAATGCCCCGCATCAGATATTTTCTAAGCAGCATACAAAAATCCGGTGGATATTGAGGATTATCAAAAGAAAAGTTAGTAATTTGTATTCTTGCTTCACGTGAATCGGAACTAACAAGCATTTGATAATTGTGACTATTATTTCTAATAGTAAATGTGAGTGTCTTTTTAAAAGGTTGATAGATTTTATCGATTCTACCACCTTGTAATTTATCATTTAAATTTGTTTTGATTGCTGATAAAAGTATTCCATCAATAGACATCTTTTATTACCTCCTGCAGTTCAAAAATCATTTCAATATCATTAATTACAGTATAAATTAAATATATAACTTAGTCAAAATAATTGATTTTAATTATCAGATAAGGTATAGTCTAAATTCCTTGTTAAATAAATGATTATGTGATATTATGATAAAAATAGAATTTAGTAAAAAATTTATCAAAATGCCTTATATTTTATATCTCTTTTAAATTCATTAAAAATAAAATATAAGTGTTTTTTATTTCTTATTAAAAATTGTAATTTGATTTTTTTAATGATTTCAATCAAAACGGACGTTAATTATTTTTTGAAGGAGGAATCTTTATGAATGTCAATTTAATAAATATTGGTTTTGGCAATATTGTAGCAGCAAATCGGGTAATTGCAGTAGTAAGTCCTGAATCTGCTCCCATAAAGAGAATTATACAGGAAGCAAGGGAGAGCGGAATGTTAATTGATGCTACATATGGAAGAAGAACCCGGGCTGTAATTATAACTGATAGTGACCACGTTATTTTATCTGCAATTCAACCAGAAACTGTATCACATCGCTTAGATGACAATAAAGAAAAAAATGAAGAATAAACATAGGAAGTGATCAAAGATGTCAAAAGGGATTCTTTTTGTCCTTTCTGGTCCTTCTGGGGTTGGGAAAGGAACTGTGTTAGATTACTTAATGGAAGATTACAAAGATATTAATTATTCTGTATCAGCCACTACCAGAGAGCCTCGTGAAGGCGAAGTTGATGGATTAGACTATTTTTTTATTAGTAAAGAAAAATTTGATCAAATGAAAAAAGAAGATAAATTTTTAGAAACAGCCCGTGTTCACGGCAATTATTATGGAACTCCCCGCAGTTATGTCGATGACTGTCTTGAACGCGGTGAAGATATCATCCTTGAGATTGATATTCAGGGTGCTAAACAAATTAAAGAAAAGTTTGATGAAGCAGTTTATATATTTTTGTTACCTCCTAATTATGAAGAATTAAAAAACAGATTGGAAAAACGAGATTCCGAGACTGAGGAAAGTTTAAAAACAAGATTAAAAAATGCTAGTGAAGAAATCAGTGAAATGGAAAATTATGATTACAGAATAGTCAATGATGTTATAGCAGATACAGTTGAGGAGGTCAAAAAAGTTATAAAAAAAGAAAGAGATAAAAAGAAGGGGGATAAATGACATGGAAAAAAAGACCATATTACTTGGTGTAACCGGGGGTATAGCTGCCTATAAAATGGCACATGTAGCCAGCAGTTTAACCAAGATGGGCCATGCAGTCCATGTTGTTATGACCGAATCAGCCCAAAAATTTATTTCCCCTGTTACTTTTAGGGCAATTACCGGACTCCCGGTCGAAACAGATCTCTTTACTGAACCTAACAAACATGAAGTTAAACATATATCCTTAGCTGACAAATCAGATCTAGTAATGGTTGGTCCTGCTACAGCTAATATTATCGGGAAAATTGCCAATGGTATTGCTGATGATCTTTTATCTACCATAATTACAGCTGTAACCTCACCTGTAATTATTGCACCTGCTATGAATGTGAACATGTATAATAATGAAATAATACAGGAAAACATTGAATATTTACAGGAGAAAGGATATGAAGTTCTTACCCCTTCAGCAGGTATGTTAGCCTGTGGATACACAGGTAAAGGGCGCTTACCGGAACCGGAAGTTTTAACAGAATATATTTTAAAGGGGTTAACCGAAAAAGACCTTAATGACAAAAAAATATTGATAACAGCAGGTCCTACTCAGGAATCATTGGACCCTGTCCGTTATATTACAAACTATTCGAGTGGGAAAATGGGTTATGCTTTAGCAAAAAGAGCTTCTTATCGAGGGGCTGATGTTAAACTAATTTCAGGTCCTACCAATTTAGATCCCCCACTTGAAGTTGAATTTGAAAGTATAGAAAGTGCCGAAGATCTATATGAAGCCGTAATGGCTGAATATGAAGACTATGATATGATAATCATGGCAGCTGCAGTTGCAGATTTTTCCCCAGAAAGTATCTCTGAAGATAAAATTAAAAAGAACACTGAAGACTATTTTATGCTTGAATTAAAAAAGACTAAAGATATTTTAAAAGCAATTAGTCGCAGCAAAAAAGATGGACAAACCATTGTAGGTTTTGCAGCTGAAAGTCGTGATTTAATTGAAAATGCAAAATCTAAAATGGAGAGAAAAAATATGGATATGATAGTTGCCAATGATATAAAAAACAAGGATATTTTCGGTAGTGATGAAAGTGAAGTAATAATAATTACAAAAGATGAACAAATAGATGTTTCACGATCTTCTAAGGAAGATATAGCTGATAAAATATTTGATTTATTAATATAAATATTCTTTTTGTTTAAACCGCTCGTTAAGAGCGGTTTTTTACTTTTTAGGCAGGATAATTACAAAACTTAAATAATATATAATTATAGTGTTAGTTAAAGAAAGGAGATAAAATAAATGCTAAATAAAAGTGTAATAGAAGATACGATTAATACTGCCCTTGAGAATGGGGGAGATTTTGCTGAAGTTTTTGTAGAAAATAAAGTCACAAACTCCATAAATCTTGTGAATGGTAAGATTGATAGTGCAAATACAGGAATTGACTATGGGGTAGGAATTAGAGTCATAAATCAAACAAATGAGATTTATGTTTATACTAATAATGACCAAAGAGATAATCTTTTAAAGTTAGCTCGTAAAGCTGCTTCAATGTTTGAACAAAGGGATATAAAAAATGAAAGTCTGCAGTATATAGACTATAATAACTTACATCCTATAACGATTTGGCCGAAAGATGTTAACCAAAATCAAAAAGTTGAATTAATTAAAAAAGCCTATCAAAAAGCAGATGATTATGATGATCTTATAACACAGGTAGTAGTTGGATTATCAGACTATACTCAAAATGTTCAGATTGCCAATTCTAATGGAGTATTTGTAGAAGATGAAAGAACTAGGGTTAGAATGGGTATACAGGCTGTGGCTACTTTGAAAGGTGAAAAACAAACTGGTTATTTAGGTCCAGGCAGCCATATGGGATTTGAATTTTTTGATGAGATTGATATTGAAGAAAAGGCCAGAGAAGCTGCCCGAATGGCAGTTACTATGATCAAAGCTGGACATGCCCCTCAGGGTAAAATGCCGGTCATAATCGATAATAAATTTGGGGGAGTCATTTTTCATGAGGCTTGTGGACATGGTTTAGAAGCAACTTCAGTTGCTAAAAATAATTCTGTTTTTGCCAATAAATTAGGAGAAAAAATAGCTAGTGAAAAGGTAACAGCTATTGATGATGGAACTCTACCTAATGCCTGGGGTTCCCAAAATTTCGATGATGAAGGACACCCTGCTCAGCGAAATGTTTTAATTAAAGATGGGGTCTTAAAAGGTTATATGGTAGACTTTTTAAACGGTCGTAGATTAGATATGGAATCGACTGGTTCGGGTCGAAGACAGTCCTATAGGTATTCTCCTACCTCGCGGATGACAAATACATTTATTGATAATGGCCAATATTCTCCTGAAGAAATTATTAGTCAAACCGAGTATGGGCTTTATGCTAAACATATGGGTGGAGGTTCTGTTAATCCAGCCACTGGAGAGTTTAACTTTAATGTGAGAGAAGGATATATTGTCGAAAATGGTGAAGTTAAAAAGCCAGTTCGTGGAGCAACTTTAATCGGTAAAGGTGCTGATATTTTAAAGAAAATTGATATGGTTGGAAACAATTTAGATATTGCCGAAGGAATGTGTGGTTCAATTAGTGGCAGTGTACCAGCAGGGGTTGGCCAACCAACAATACGAGTCTCAGAATTAACTGTAGGAGGAAGAGGTGGTAGCCAATGATGGAATTAAATGAATTTATGGAAAAAGTTCTAACAAAAGCCGGTAAAAATGATTTTGAAAACAGTGAAATATATTTAAATAAATCAGAGAACTTTGAGTTCCGCTTATATAAAGGTGAAGTTGATTATTATGAGGAAAACGAGGAATATGGAGTAGCTTTTCGAGGAGAGTTTAACAATAAGATGGGCTATTCCTATACTGAGAAGATAGATGAAGATGTTATTGATAATATATTAAAAAATGCCAAAAATAATGCATTGATTATGGATGAAGAACAAGAGGAAATATTTGGTGGTTCTAAAGAATATAAAAGTTTACCTACCTTAACTGGTATTTATGAATATGACCGGGCCAAAAAAATTGAATTATTAAAAAGAATTGAGAAATATATTTATGAACTTGATGAACGAATTAGAAATATTAATTATTGTATTTATGCTGATGAAAAAACTGGAGAACAGATTATTAATAATAAAAATCTTAATCTCAACTATGAAAATGATATTGCTTATATATATCTATCAGTAATTGCAGAAGAGGAAGGAGAAGTTCATACCGCATCCCATTATCAGTTGTTTAGAGATCTCAGTGAGGTAAAACCTAAGCAATTTGCTAATAAAATTGTACAAGATGCAGTTAGTCAGTTTGGAGCTGAAACTATTAAGTCAGGTCAGTATCCAATTATACTAAGGAATGAAGTATTTATTGATATTTTATCTACCTTCAGTTCAACTTTATCAGCTGAAAATGTGCAAAAAGGTTTATCCTTATTTAAAGATAAAATTGGAGAACAAGTTGCTGATCAGCAAGTTACTATTGTAGATGATCCTTTTTATGAAAAAGGCTACCGCAGAACCCCCTTTGATTCGGAAGGAGTAGCTGCCCGTTTTAAAGAAGTAATAAAAGAGGGGAAATTAACCACCTATCTTCATAATTTAAAAACAGCTCAAAAAGACAACACTAAATCAACAGGTAATGCCTATCGTTCTTCTCATAAAAGTAAAATAAGTATTTCACCAACTAACATGTATTTAAAAAAAGGTGAATATACATTTGACGAATTATTGACAGAATTAAAGGAAGGATTAGTAATTGAAGATGTGCAGGGATTGCATTCCGGTGCTAATCAAGTTTCCGGTGATTTTTCCCTTTCAGCGCGTGGATTTTATGTGGAAAATGGTGAAGTAGAAAAACCTGTTGAACAGATTACAATCTCGGGTAACTTTTTACAGTTACTAAAAGATATACAGTATATAGGTAGTGATTTTAAAATGGGACTGCCTGGTAGTGGTCATATTGGTTCAGCCTCTGTCGTAATAGAAAGTATAGATGTTTCGGGTTCCTAGCTTAATTGACACTTTTTTAACTATATGCTAAACTTTAATTATTAATAATATATAAACGAAGGTGATAAAATGGCAAAAAATTACTTGATGACTTCAGAATCTGTCACTGAAGGTCATCCTGATAAAGTAGCAGATAAGATATCGGATAGTATTTTAGATGAGATTTTAAAACATGATCAAGATGCAAGAGTCGCCTGTGAAACTTTTGTAACGACAGGCTTGGCTTTTATTTCAGGTGAAATAACAACTGATTGTTATGTTGATGTTACTGATATTACCAGACAGACTATAATGGATATTGGTTATGATAGAGCTAAATACGGTTTTGATGGAGAAACCTGTGGAGTTATTACTTCTATAAAAGAACAGTCAGCCGATATTGCTTTAGGTGTTGACCACTCTTTAGAAGATAAAGAAGGACAAGAAGAACAGATTGGGGCAGGAGATCAGGGTATAATGTATGGTTATGCAACAAATGAAACTGAAGAATTTATGCCTTTACCAATCACACTTGCCCACAAGTTAGCCCGTCGTCTAGCTGAGGTTAGAAAGAAAGATATTTTAGATTACTTAAGACCCGACGGGAAAACACAGGTTACCATTGAATATGAAGATGATGTTCCCAAAAGAGTAGACAAAGTATTAATCTCTGCTCAACATCATCCAGAAGTTGCTCAAGAAACAATAAAAAGAGATTTATGTGAATTTGTTATAAAGAAAATCGTTCCTTCCAATATGCTGGACAAAAACACAGAAATATTAATTAATCCAACCGGCAGATTTGTAATAGGTGGTCCTCACGGTGATGCTGGTTTAACAGGACGTAAGATTATTGTTGATACCTATGGAGGTACTGCTCGTCATGGAGGAGGCGCCTTTTCTGGCAAAGATCCTACAAAAGTAGATCGTTCAGCTTCTTATGCTGCACGTTATATTGCCAAAAACATTGTAGCGGCCGGCCTGGCAGATAAATGTGAAGTTCAGCTTTCCTATGCAATAGGTGTAGCACATCCTTTATCTGTTATGGTAGAAACCTTTAATACTGCCAAAGTAAGTGAAGAAAGGTTGGTCAAAGCAATAAAAGAAAATTTCAAATTAACACCCGGTGGAATTATCAAGAAGTTTGATCTCATGCGACCGATATATAGCCAAATCACTAACTATGGTCATTTTGGTAGATTAGACTTAAATCTACCCTGGGAAGAACTTGATAAAGTAGAAATTTTAAAAAACAGAGTATAAAATAAATTTTTACCGGAGGATTTGTTTCCTTCGGTTTTGCCTTGCTTATAAGAGGTGTAAATTATGCAAACACAAGAAAGCAGAATAGATAGAAAAACAGTATTTAAAGGTCTTAGAATGGCAGTAGTATTAAGTTTATTAATCTCTGCTATTATTATTGTGATTACAATAGATGAAGATACTTTAGGCAGAGTACTTGAAAGTATGGATATGAAATATCTCTGGATTATTCTGGGGCTTATCCTATTAAATATAACAGCAGCTGGCTTGAGGTTAAGAGTTATGATATCTACAGTTGATAAAACATTAAGCCTGTTAGATTGTATGATAATTCATATTTCTGGGGCTTTTGTTTCCAATGTTACTCCATTTGCAAGTGGTGGAGGTCCTTTTCAAATATATTTTCTTCATAAAAAAGGAGTCAATGTAGGAAAAGCTTCAACTGCTGTTGTTACAAACTTTTTACTGAGACTATTTTATTTTGGTATTTTAACTCCTATCTTTTTAATATTTTTTAATGATTATATTTCCGCTGGTATAATACCCGATTATCTCTTTTATTTAGCATTTAGTATGGGGGTATTGATTTCAGCAGGAATTATCTTATTAACACTTGTCCCAAAAATAGGAGACAGATTAACTGATTATATTCTCCATATAAATAAAATTAATAAGTTTATAAGAAGAAGTTACAGAGCTAAAAGGTGGTTAGTGAAAAGCCGCAGAGAATTACGTGATTTCAGGCATTCTCTGGGATTATTAAGACAAAATAAAAAGGGATTATTTTGGGGGGCATTTTATACGATTGTCTTCTGGAGCAGTCTTTTTATGATTATGCCCGTGGTTTTAATGTCTTTTGGTGCAGAACCACATTTTTTTCAGGCCTATATCATGCAGACTATTTTTTATCTAATGTTACCTTATACACCTACTCCCGGTGCTAGTGGGGTAGCAGAAATAGGCTTTGCCTCTCTCTTTGTAGCCTTTATTCCAAGTGACATTGTAGGCTTAGTTACTTTTGGATGGCGTTTATTTACTTTTTATACCATCCTGGTAATTGGAGGTATTTTTGCTCTTAGGGAAATAAGTAAAAGTAGGAATAATAATGAATAAATTTGCTGAGGTAATAGTGGATATACCGGTCCCAAAATTTGATAAAGCATATGATTATATAATACCTAACAAAATGATCGACAAATTAAAAGTTGGGATGGCAGTTAAAGTAAAGTTTGGGAAGAGAACTTTAAGGGCTTTTGTATTAAATATTAAAAATAAATCAGATTTAACCCCTGATGAGCTTAAAGAAATTGAAACTCTGGTAACTGACCAGATATTTTTTGATAAAAATGACTTAAAATTATATAGATGGATTAGTGAATATTACTGTGCACTTTTAATTAGTGTAATCAAAACAGCTGTGCCTACAGCTGTTTTTAAGGGTAAAACAAGCAAAAAAATTATACAGGCAGTTAAGTTAAAAATAGAAAAAAACAATGTTAAAGATAAATTAAAAGAACTTAAAAAAAGAGCTCCCAGTCAATATCAAGTATTGGAATATTTTAAAGATAATCCTGAACAAGAGATTGAAATAAAAAAGCTTATAGACCATTTAGATGTTTACCGGGGTGCGGTTAGTTCTTTAGTTGAAAAAGGATATTTAGAGTATACTGACAGCGTAAAAAGAAGAATACCTTATAAAGACTATGATCAGTCCTTAAAAAAAGAACTCACACCTACACCTGCCCAAAAAGAGGTCTTAAATACATTAAACAAAAGCATATTTAATAAAGACAGTAATACATTTTTGTTACACGGTGTTACTGGTTCTGGTAAAACAGAAGTATATATGCAGATAATTAAAAAAGTGTTGGCTAAGGATAAAGGTGCTATTCTTTTAGTACCCGAAATATCTTTAACACCACTTATGGTCAAAAGATTTTATAGTCGTTTTGGAGAAAATATTGCAGTTTTACACTCTGCACTTTCCACTGGTGAAAGGTATGATGAATGGAGAAATATTAAACGTGGTAAAGCAAAAATTGTGATTGGAGCTCGTTCAGCTATTTTTGCTCCTGTCCAAAACCTCGGGGTAATTATTATTGATGAGGAACATGAAAACTCCTACAAACAGGGGAATCATCCTTTTTATCATGCAAGGCGTGTAGCCCAAAAAAGAGCAGAGCTTAACCAGGTTGATTTAATTTTGGGTTCAGCCACTCCTTCATTAGAAAGTTATTATAATGCTAAAGACGGTAATTATAAATATTTATCATTACCTGCTAGAATTGATAATAAAGAGATGCCACCAGTAGAAATTATTGATATGACAGAAGAATTAAAAAAAGGAAACCCCTCTATATTTAGTAGTACTTTAGAAAATAATCTAAAAGAAACTTTAAAAAACGGGGAACAAGCTATCTTATTTTTAAATAGAAGAGGTTATGCAAGTTTTGTTCTCTGTAGAAGTTGTGGTGAAGTTATCAAATGTGATAACTGTGATATTTCAATGACTTACCATCATGATAAGGATAAATTGATCTGTCACTACTGTGGGGCAGCTCGTAAGGTACCAAAATACTGTCCTAATTGTAGTAGTAAATATATAAAAGATTTTGGGATAGGTACTGAACGGATCGAAAAAGAAGTTAAAAAACTCTTTCCCGAAGCTGTGGTAGCTAGAATGGACCATGATACGACCACAAAGAAAGGTTCTCATCGCAAAATATTAAATAAACTAGAAAATAATGAAATTGATATATTAATAGGTACTCAGATGGTAGCTAAAGGTCATGATTATCCTAATATATCTTTGGTTGGGGTGATCACGGCCGATACTATAATGAACTTACCTGATTTTCGTTCTTCTGAAAGAACCTTTCAGCTTATGACTCAGGTAGCAGGACGAACCGGTCGTGGTAAAAAGCAGGGTAAAGTTGCAATTCAAACCTATAACCCAGAACATTATAGTATATTAGCAGCAAAGGAACATGACTATGACTATTTTTATGAACAAGAAATTATCTTAAGAAAAGCTTTAAAATATCCGCCTTTTACTAATTTAGTAAATATTACAGTAGTTCATCAAAAGAAAAATAAAGCTGAAAAAGCGGCAAAAAAGTTGTATAATCATCTAAAAGGATATAAAATAAATAAGATGGTGGGTCCATCTCCTGCTCCGATAGAACGAATTAGAGGTAGATACCGGGTCCAGCTATTATTAAAATTTAGTGATATTGCTGATAGAACAAATGTATTGAATAAACTGAAAGAAGAATTTCTAAAAAACATGAGTATGAATGTAAAGTATAATATTGATGTAGATCCAATTTCGATGTTATAATATAAGATGAGGTGATTAAAAATGGCAGTACTTCCAATAAGAAAGATTGGAGATCCAGTCTTGCGAAGTAGATCAAAGGAAGTTGAAGAAATTACTGATAAAACTAGAGAGTTAATAGATAACATGATAGATTCCATGGAGGCTGCTGATGGAATTGGACTGGCAGCTCCCCAGATTGGTGTTTTGCAGAGAGTGATTATTGTAGAAATTGAAGATGACTTAAAAGTAACCATCAATCCAGTAGCAGTTACTAAAAAAGGAGAAGCAGTTGCTGAAGAAGGTTGTTTAAGTGTTCCCGGTAAAACAGGTCTAGTAAAAAGAGCTGAAGAAGTTACTATTACCGGCTTGAATGCACAAGGTGAAGAAGTAAAATATGAACTAGAAGGTTTAAAAGCAAGAGCTTTTCTACATGAGATCGATCATTTAGATGGAATTTTATTTGTTGATAAGGCTTTAGAAGTCAAAGAAGAAGAACCTGAAATGTTGGAGTGATTTAAAAAAATGAAAGTTGTATTTGCAGGTACCCCAGATTTTTCTGTACCTAGTTTAAAAACATTAATTGAAGCAGAAGATATAGATTTAGCGGCTGTAATTACCCAGCCAGATAAGAGAAGAGGCCGTGGAAAAAAAGTAAGGTATACCCCGGTCAAAAAAGAAGCTCTAAAACATGATATTAAAGTTTTACAACCCAAAGATATTAATAGTGAAGAAAGTATAAACAAGTTAGAAGAAATGGATATAGATTTAATGACAGTAGTGGCTTATGGGCAAATTTTATCTAAACAACTGCTGACATTACCTCAAAAAGGCTGTATTAATTTACACGCCTCCCTTCTGCCTGAATACAGGGGCTCAAGTCCCATACAGCAGGCTATAATGGATGGGAAAGATAAAACAGGGGTTACTACCATGTTTATGGATGAAGGCCTTGATACGGGTGATATAATCGCTCAGAGAGAAGTTCCTATACACAAGGACTATAATGCAGGTGACTTGCATGATAAATTAGCAGCAGTTGGAGCCGAATTATTAAAAGAGACTGTTTTGAAATTTCAAAATGGTAAAATAACAAAGATTAAACAGGATGATAGCCAAGCTAGTTATACTCATCAATTAAGTAAAGATGATGGTCGTATTGATTGGAAAAAGTCCAGCCAGGACTTATATTACTTTGTGAAAGCAATGAATCCCTGGCCGGGCTCCTTTACTTATCTTGACAATAAACTGCTTAAATTATTTCAAGTAAAGCCGCTCGATAAAAATACGAAAAAAGCTCCTGGCACAGTCATTGAGGCTGATCCCGAGAAAGGATTATATATACAGACTGGAGAAGGGCTTTTAAAAATTGAAAAATTACAGTTAGCGGGTAAAAAAAGAATGGCTACAGACGATTTTTTAAGAGGATATCAAATAGAAGAAGGAATTCAGTTAGATAGCAAAAAGGAGTGATCACATATGTTCTTTTATGATCCCACATTTTTAATGTTGATACCCGTTTTATTGATTGCTATGTATGCTCAATATAAAGTAAAAAGTACTTTTAATAAGTATTCTGAAATAAATTCAAATGTTAACCGTACTGCATCTAATATTGTCAGTGAGCTTTTAGCTCAAAATGGAGTTAATGATGTTAGTATCAAAAGGATCCAAGGTGAACTAAGTGACCATTATGATCCGAAAAATAAGGTATTAAATTTATCTCAAAGCATCTATAACAGTAAATCAATTGCAGCGATAGGAGTGGCAGCTCATGAAGCTGGCCATGCTATCCAGGATGCCAAGGGATATACCCCTTTAAAATTAAGAGCAAAAATTGTACCAGCCGCTAGTATTGGTTCTAATTGGGGTCTTCCAATGGCAATTATCGGATTTTTTCTACAGTCTCAGTTCATGATTGCCTTGGGATTTATTATGTTTTTAGGGGCGTTTGTCTTTCATTTAGTAACTTTACCGGTGGAATTTAATGCCAGTAAACGGGCTTTAACTCTTTTAAAAAGGAATAATATTTTAAATAATAAAGAGTTAAAAGGAGCTAAAAAAGTTTTACGTGCTGCTGCATTTACCTATGTTTCTGCAACCCTGGTAGCATTGGTAAATTTAATTAGAATAGTAGTCTTATTTGGACTGGGTAGCGATGAATAAAAAACATCTTTTCAATTTTGATTTAGCTGAATTAAAAGATGATTTTAAAATAAAAGGAATTAAAAGTTTTAGAGCCAAACAGGTATTTAACTGGATATATAAAAATGGTGTATTAGATTTTGAAAAGATGAAAAATCTACCATCTGATTTGATAAAGAGATTGAAAAAAGACTATTATATAAATAAACTTAGTCTTGACCAAAAATTAATTGCTGAAGATGGTACCCAAAAATATCTTTGGACTACCCCTGATGAAAAACTCATAGAGAGTGTTTATTTACCATATGAAGATGAACACAGGTTTTCAATATGTGTATCCAGTCAAATAGGTTGTTCAATTGGGTGTAAATTTTGTGCAACCGGTCTTGGCGGTTTAAAAAGAGACTTAACAAGTGGTGAAATGATTGAACAAATTTTAAAAATCCAAATTGATATAAGTAAAAATAGTTATCAAGATATTCCTATTACTAATATTGTTTTTATGGGAATGGGAGAACCCTTTTTAAACTATGATAATGTGATGTCAGCTGTTGCAATTTTAAATAATAAAAAGGGTCTTAATATTGGTATGAGAAAGATAACAATTTCTACATCCGGTATTGTTGATAAAATTAAAAGATTGGCAGAAGAAAATAAACAGGTTGGATTAGCTATTTCATTAAATGCTCCCAATGATGAGTTGCGAAGTGAGCTAATGCCGATCAATAAAAAATATAACTTAGAAGAATTAATGAAGTCAGTGGACTATTATATCAATAAAACCAACCGTCGTGTTACTTTTGAATATGTTTTGATGGAAGGTTTAAATGATAAAAAGAAATATGCTAAACAATTAGTGTCACTGCTTAAAAATAAATTGGTTCATGTTAATTTAATTCCGGTTAATCCAGTGCCGGAATTAAATATTACAAGGCCAAATAGAGATATAATTAATTATTTTAAAGATTATTTGGAAAAACACAGTATTCCTGTTACCATTAGAATTGAAAAAGGGACTAATATCAAGGCTGCCTGTGGACAGTTGAGGGCTAGTTATAAAGATGGAGGTCAATAATGAGTTTTCATATCTTTACCAATATCGGTAATAAACGAAAAAAGAATGAAGATAGTTATCTATTACTTCAACCTGAAAAAGGAGTAGCTATTTTAGCTGTGGCAGATGGTATGGGTGGTCACAGTGCGGGAGAAGTAGCCAGTGAGATCGCAATTGAAAGTATAAGAGATTATTCTTTTAATTTTGCTGATAATATTATTAAACAAATTAAATCTGCTGTTAATAAAGCTAATGAAAATATATTAAATTATGAAGCAGATGATATTAATTATAAGGATATGGGTACTACCTTAACCTTAAGTGTTTTAAAAGATAATAAACTATTTTATGGACATGTAGGTGATAGCCGTATCTATTTGTTTGATGGTCAACTAAACCAGGTAACAAGGGATCATTCACTGGTCAATGATTTAATTGAAAATAAATCAATCAGACCGGATGAGGCCTTTGACCATCCCAAAAAGAATATTATCACTCAAGCGCTTGGTATTGATAAAGATCTGGAAATTCAGACTGACCAAATAGATATTACTGATGAGGATATTATAATGCTTTGTACTGATGGATTAAGTGATATGATAAGATTTGAAAATATTGAGGAAGTTTTTCAAAAAGATAAAAAATTACAGGAAATGATAGATGAATTAGGCTCACAAGCCTTAAACAATGGTGGAACTGATAACATTACTATAATAATGGGAAAGCTTTAAAACATGAGGTGTCAACATGATTGGTAAACTTCTAAATGATCGATATAAAATAAAAGAAAAAAGAGGCAGTGGGGGCATGGCTTTAGTCTATGAGGCTCAGGATATACTTCTGGACCGGAAAGTGGCTATAAAAATGCTGAGACCTGAATTTGTCTCTGATGAAGACTTCATTAATAAATTTAGACATGAAGCTAAAGCAGTAGCAAGAATAACCCACCCCAATGTAGTTAGTATATATGATATTGTTGAGAGTGAAGATAGCCTCTATTTAGTCATGGAATATATTGAAGGTAAAGATTTAAAAAGTCTTATCAAAGATCGAGGCCAGCTATCTGTTGTAGAAGCACTTGATATTGCAAATCAGGTTACAGCTGGGGTAGAGGTTGCACATGAAAACAATATTATTCACTGTGATATTAAACCCCACAATATATTAATCACAGATAACAATCAGGTGAAAGTTACTGATTTTGGTATTGCAAGAGCTGTTAGTTCTTCAACTATGACAATAACAGATACAATAATGGGCAGTGCACATTATTTTTCACCTGAACAAGCTCAAGGAAAAGAGATCAATACATATTCTGATATATATTCCATTGGTGTAGTTTTATATGAAATGATTTCGGGACAGGTTCCCTTTAAAGGGGAAAGTCCGATTTCAGTTGCTCTAAAACATATTCAAAAAGAACCTAAAGAATTAAATGAGTTAATGCCTTCTATACCGGCTGAAGTAAATAATCTAGTAATGAAAACACTTACAAAAGATCCCAAAGATAGGCATGAAAGTGCAACTCAATTAAGAGAAGATATTGTTAAAGCGATTAAAAACATAGAAGTAAGTGAAAAATATAAACCAGATGATAAAACCGATGAAGGAAGTCAGACTAAAGTTTTAAGAAGGTCTGATATAAAAAAAGAAGGCTTAGAAAAAAATAAAACGGAAGATGAAATAGATAAAAAAGATTTAACTAAGAAAACTGATTCCGATAAAAGCTACTTTACTCCGGAAAAAAAGAAAAAATCCAAATTAAACAGATGGGTTATTTGGGCTTTAGTAGTAGTGATTTTTGCTTCTGCTTCTGTATTTGGCCTGGTTTATTTCTTTAAGGTTTATACTGAAGTACCTATTGTTAAGGTTCCTAATCTGGTAGAAAGAGAGTTTAGTGAAGCAGAAGACATTGCGGCACAACAGGGTTTAAGTTTACAGCAATCCGAGGAAGCAGTTTTTCATAATGAGATTGAAGAAGGCTATATTGTTTCTCAGGAACCAAAAGCCGGTGAACGTATCAAACAGACCCGTAATGTTGTTGTAACTGTCAGTAAGGGTCCTAAGATTGTTGAAGTTCCCGACTTCAGTAACAGACCATTAAGAGAAGCTGAAGTAGTATTAGATAATCTTGGCTTAACTTTAAAAAATATTTCATATGAATATAGTGAACAGTTAAGGGAAAATTTTGTAATTTCTCAAACTCCTGAACCCGGTAGTGAAATTGAAATAAATAATCAGGTGGAGCTTACTGTAAGTAAAGGACCACAACCAATTATGGTTACAATGCCTCCTTTATCAGGAGTAGAAAAAGACAGGGCCTTTAACCTAATTGAACGAAATGGACTCCAAGTAGGACAGTTAAATTACGGTAAATCAACCCGTTATGTAGATGGCTTAATTATGAATCAACAGTATGAAGCTGGTCAAGAAGTTCCAGAAAATTCAACTGTTAATCTTGGAATCAGTACCGGTTTAGTGAATAATGGCAACTTTGAAGAACATAAAACTAATATTGGTATAAATATAG
This sequence comes from uncultured Halanaerobiales bacterium, assembly GCA_964642575.1. GTDB lineage: Bacteria > Bacillota > Halanaerobiia > Halanaerobiales > M55B127 > M55B127. Next base: position 17,756 of record CAZXRH010000005.1, on the reverse strand, counting down.
TCGGTAACAATGAACAGGAGATAAAAATAGTTGTTAATGACAGTAATGGAGAAGAAATAGCTTATCAAAAAACACATAATCCAGGTCAATATGTAAATGAAACAATTTATAGTGTTGGTCCTACTGTTTTAGAAATATATAGAGACGGTGAATTAATAAAATCACAAGAAATTGGAACTTAAATTAGGGAGGTTTTTAATGGAAGGCATAATTACTAAAACCTTAGGTGGTTTTTTCTTTGTAAAGACAAATAATGAGGTACACAAATGTAGGATTAGGGGTAAAATTCAAAAGAAGGTTTACCCTGGTGATATTGCAGAAGTTAATTTAGAGGATAAAATAGTGGAAAATGTCAAAAAAAGAGATAATCTTTTGATGAGACCGAAAGTAGCAAATGTGCAACAAGTGATTGTGCTTCATTCTCTTAAAAATCCACCTATTGAAGAGAGATTATTAGATAGATTTATTCTGATGGTCGAATCTTCTGCCTTAAAGCCATTAATTGTATTTAATAAAACTGATTTGGTAGATGACCTTGCTGAATATAAAGAAAAACTTTCTATCTATAAAAAAATAGGTTATGATACTTTTTATATAAGTGCTAAAAGGCATCTTGGTTTGGATAAATTATATGCTAATCTGGAAAATAATATAACGGCAATTGCTGGTCCGAGCGGGAGTGGTAAATCTACATTAATTAATAGTATTGTTGAAGATGTACAGCTACCCACAAAAGAAGTCAGTGATAAATTAAAGCGTGGTAAACATACTACCAAACATGTAGAATTAATTACTCTGCCAAGTAAAGGATATGTTGCTGATACACCTGGTTTTTCCAGTATCAATATTGAAAACATTCAATCTTCTGATTTGAGATATTATTTTCCTGAATTTGAAGAGTATGAAAACAAATGTAAGTTTAGTACCTGTAGTCATACCCATGAACCAGGGTGTAAGGTGAAAAAAGCTCTAAAAGAGGGCAATATTTCTGAAAGAAGATATAACAGCTATAAAGAAATATATGATGAATTACAACAAAAAGAGGATGATTTATATGGTTAATTTTTCCCCATCTATACTTGCTTCAGACTTCAGTAAGTTAAAAGAAGAGGTTAAAAGTGTTGAAAGTGCAAAATATTTGCATTTAGATATTATGGATGGCAGGTTTGTCCCTAATATTACTTATGGACCTTTAATAATAGAAGCTATACGTCCATACAGTGATAGCATTTTTGATACCCACCTTATGATTGTTGAACCTGAAAAATACATTAAAGAATTTGCAGAAGCGGGTAGTGATATAATTACAGTTCATGTAGAAGCAACCGATCATATTCACCGCACTATCCAGATGATTAAATCAGCTGGTTGTCAGGCTGGTGTTACTCTTAACCCCGCTACTTCTTTAACTACAATTGAAAATATTATTGATGATGTTGATTTGGTATTACTGATGTCTGTAAATCCAGGTTTTGGTGGACAAAAATTTATTCCCCAAATGATTGATAAAGTAAAAAGGTTAAAAGAAATGACTGAAAAGAGCCCTACTGATACCTTAATTGAAATTGATGGAGGCATCAATTTTGATAATGTCAAAGAAGTAGTAGATGCAGGAGTAGATATAATTGTCAGTGGTTCAACTATCTTTAAAGGTAATCCGGAAGAAAACTTAAATAAATTCAGAAGAATTATAAAGGGATAGTGATTATAGTGCAAGAAGTATTAATAGTTTTAAATGGAGTATTTAAAGAGGACACTCAAAAATATAAAAAACTAATTGATAAATTTGATACTATAATTGCTGTTGATGGAGGATATAAATTCTTAAAAAAATTTGTAAAGAGAGAACCAGATATTTTAATTGGTGACTTTGATTCAATCGATAGGGATTCAAAACTACTAAACAATTTTACAGGCGAAATATTTGAATTTCCTAGTGATAAAGATAAAACAGATGGAGAGTTATCGGTAGATTACTGTGTAAAAAATAATCTTAATAATATAAGTTTTATTGGTGCAACTGGAGGTAGAATTGATCAACAGTTCGGTAATATTTTACTTTTAGAATATGCTTTTGATAGTAATATTGAAGCAGAAATTATTGAACCCGGGTTAAAAATAGGGCTTACAGATAACAAAAAGAAAATAGTCAATAAAGAGGGACATACTCTGTCTCTTTTTTCTGTTACTGATAAGGTATTAATTAAAAGTTTACAAGGTTGTAAATATGAATTAAAAGAATATTGGCTTAATCGGGCTAGCAGCCGTGGTATTAGTAATATAATAAATAGTAAACAAGCAGTTATTGAAGTAGAATCTGGCCGATTACTGTATTTCATCTGTGAGAAATGCTAAGGGAGAGTAATATGAGAAAAATTGATAGTGAAATTATTACAAAAGAAATTCGTGAAGCTGTTCAAACAGCTAATTATTCACTAAGTCCTGAGATAATAAAAAAATTAAAAGAAGCTGTTAGTAAAGAAGAATCTAGAATTGGAAAAAATGTATTAAAAAAATTAATTAAGAATGCTGAAATTGCCAAAAAAGAAGATATTCCAATCTGTCAGGATACCGGAGTGGTAGTTGTTTTTGTAGAAATAGGAAATGAAGTATATATTGAAGGTGATTTACAGGATGCTATCAATTATGGTGTTAAAATAGGCTATAATGAAGGTTCCTTACGCAAATCAATGGTTAAAGATCCTTTTGATAGAGAAAATACTAATGACAATACACCTGCTGTAATCTATACGGAAAATGTTCCAGGTGATAAACTAAAATTAAATATATTAATCAAAGGAGCCGGTAGTGAAAACATGAGCAAAATAAGGATGTTTAACCCTACTGCCGACAAAGAAGACATAAAAGAATTTATTATAAAAACAGTCCAAAATGCTGGTGCTAATGCCTGTCCTCCCTATGTTATAGGTATAGGATTGGGAGGCACTTTTGATAAAGCCGCTTATCTTTCTAAAAAAGCATTGTTAAAAGAAAAAAGTGAAGATAAAGAACTAGAGGAATTTGAAAGTGATATTTTAAATGAAGTAAATAAAACCGGAATTGGACCAGCTGGACTGGGTGGTAAAGTAACTGCTTTAGATGTAAAAATACTTACTTATCCCTGCCATATAGCATCATTACCGGTTGCGGTCAACATTAATTGTCATGCCGCTCGTCATATAACAATTACAATATAAGTTGGTGAAATAATGAAACTTACAACTCCTTTAACAGAAGATAAATTAGAAAAATTAAAAGCAGGTGATGAAGTAAATTTAAGTGGTTGTCTTTATACTGCCCGTGATCAAGCCCACAAAAAACTTGCTGAATTAATAGAAAATGATAAAGAACTGCCAGTTGATATTGAAAATGCAGTAATCTATTATACAGGTCCAGCCCCTGCGAAACCAAATCAGGTGATTGGTTCTTGTGGACCAACAACCAGTTATAGAATGGATGAGTATACCCCTGCTTTACTTAAAAAAGGTTTGAAGGGTATGATAGGCAAAGGGCCCCGCTCACAAAATGTTATTAATGCAATTAAAGAAAATAAAGCGGTCTATTTTGCAGCAATCGGTGGTGCGGCAGCGTTACTTTCTAAAAAAATTATTGAATCAGAAGTTGTAGCTTATCCTGAATTACAGACAGAGGCAATCAGATTGCTTAAGGTAAAGGATTTTCCACTTATAGTTGTAAATGATATTCATGGAAACGATCTATATGAAATGGGAAAAAATAAATACAAAGAATAGGGGTAAATAAATGGATACTAAAGATAAAGCCTTAAAACTCCATGCAAAATTAAAGGGTAAGTTTTCAATTGAAAGCAAAAAGAAAATAAAATCCAAAGAAGATTTAAGCCTATTATATACGCCTGGAGTAGCAGAAGCATGTAAAAAAATTGCGGAGAATCCAGATAAAATTTATGATTATACTATTAAAAATAATAGTGTAGCAGTTATAACAGATGGTAGTGCGGTTTTAGGTTTAGGTGATATCGGACCTAAAGCTGCTTTACCTGTAATGGAGGGAAAGGCAGTTCTTTTTAAAGAATTTGCTAATGTTGACGCCTATCCATTATGTATAAAACGAAATGAAGTTGAGGATTTTATTCAAAATATAGTTAATCTCACAAGTTCTTTTGGGGGAATAAATTTAGAAGATATTAAAGCCCCTTTTTGTTTTGAAATTGAAGAAATGTTGAAAGAAAAGACAGACATTCCCATATTTCATGATGATCAGCATGGAACTGCTATTGTAGTGCTGGCTGGTTTGATTAATGCTCTTAAACTTGCTGAAAAACAGATTGCAGAGATTAAAATAGTGATTACAGGAGCTGGTGCAGCTGGTTTTGCTGTTGCTAAATTATTAAAAACCGCAGGAGCTAAAAATATTACTGTGCTTGATTCAAAAGGTGTTGTATATCAAGGACGAGAGAGTAATAATAAGTATAATGAAAAGTTAGCAGTTCTGACTGAAAGTGATAAAGAAGGTAATTTAAACGAAGCTATAAAAAGTGCAGATGTATTTATTGGGGTTTCTACAGCAGGAATTTTAAAACCAGAAATGATAAAAAATATGAATGAGAACCCTATAATATTTGCCCTAGCCAATCCAGAACCAGAAATATACCCTGAGCAGGCAAAAAAAGCAGGTGCTTTTATCATAGCAACCGGACGCTCAGATTATCCAAATCAGATCAACAATGTATTGGCTTTTCCTGGTGTATTTAGAGGTGTATTGGATGCAAGGGCCAGTCAAATAAATGAAGAGATGAAATTGAAAGCAGCTGAAAAGATTGCTGAAATTGTGAAAGATGATTTGCATAAAAACAAAATAGTACCCGATGTTTTTGAAAAAGAGGTAGCTTATCAAACAGCGATTGCTGTGGCTGAAGAAGCAGTTAAGACCGGAGTGGCAAAAAGCGGATATAAAATTGAAGATATAAAAGCAAGAATTGCAAAAAATCTTAAGAAAAAGTAAAAAGGAGTTTATCCATTTTTTCATGAATAAACTCCGTTATTTTAAATATATTAGTATGCACGTTTAACCTTACCTGCTTTTAAACAGCTTGTACAAACTGTAATTCGTTTTTTCTTACCATCGACAAGGGCTTTAACTTTTTGGAGATTCGGTTTTTGAGTTCTGCTAGTTACACTTGTAACGTTTCTACCGACTCCACCTTTTTTCTTAGCTTTACCTCTTCTTCTAACTCTATTTGCATTATTGCTACCTTTACCACATATCTCGCAATATTTAGCCATTTGTTACACCTCCTGTATCTTATATAACTTTTTCAGTCAAATATTATTTTAACACACAACTGATGGTTGTGACAAGTATTTATTATTATAATTTGTTAATGTTGCAAGATTTATTAATATATAGTAAAATTACAATGTATATAAAGAGAGGTGAAAATCATGGTAAAAGAGATTAATACCGAATATGGTAAAGTTTTAATAGCGGAAGAAGTCATAGAAACCATTGCAGGTTTATCAGCAATGGAATGCTATGGTTTAGTTGGTATGTCATCAAAAAATATGCAGGATGGAATTGCAGATCTCCTTGGCTGGGATAATTTAAGTAAGGGTGTATCTGTCGAAATTGAAGAAGATGAAGTAAATATAATTTTGAATATTATAGTCGAATATGGAACCAATATACATGAAGTTGCCAATAATATTATTGAAAGAGTTAAATATACACTAAAAAACAGAGTAGGTATAGAAGCTAATAGTATTGAGATAAACGTCCAGGGAGTGAGGATAGGTAATGGCACAGAATGAGGAAATTAAAGTAATAAAAGGTGAAGCATTTACAAACATGTGCTATGGTGCACTAAATAGACTTACAGACCAGCAGTCTTATATAGACTCATTAAATGTATTTCCAGTTCCTGATGGTGATACAGGTACTAATATGTTGTTAACATTTCAGGAAGCAGTTGAAAATCTTGATAAAGTTAAATCAGAAAGAATAGATAAGTTAACTCAAGCCCTTTCTAAAGGTGCATTAATGGGGGCAAGAGGTAACTCAGGTGTGATTTTATCTCAGCTTTTAAGGGGATTTTCAGAAGCAAATAAAAGTAATAGGGTTATGCGAAGTAAAGACCTAATTAAATCTTTGGCAGAGGCTTCCAAAATTGCATACCAGGGTGTCTTAAAACCCGTAGAAGGTACTATTTTAACTGTAGCCAGAAAAGCAGCCAAAAGAGCTGAAAAATTAGAAGATGAGGATAATATTGAAGTTCTATTAGAAAAAGTCATAGAAACTGCCCACAAGGCTTTAAATAAAACACCTGATCAATTACCACAGCTTAAAGAAGCAGGTGTAGTTGATGCAGGAGGCCAGGGTTATTTAACAATATTAGAAGGTATGAAAGCCGGTCTTACTGGTAAAGAAGAAATTACAAAGGAAGTAGAAGTAAAAAGAGAAGTTGAAGAAGAAGTAGCAGAAGAATTAGAGTATGGTTACTGTACCCAAACTTTAATAAATGTGGAAAGTAAAAATGTGAATATAGATGAAATTAAAAATGATATAGAACAGTTCGGGGACTCACTCATGGTGGTTGGAGATGAAGATATAATTAAAGTTCATATTCATACCAATCATCCAGGTATAATATTAGAATATGCCTTGAAAACCGGAAGTTTAAAAGATATAAAGATTGATAATATGCGCATTCAAAATGCTGAAATGCGAGAAAAGCATGAAGCAATGCAAAAAGAAGAGTATGACAAAATAAAAGATACAAGTACTGAAGATTATGAAGATAAATTAATCAAAAGTGAAAAAAGCCAAGAGTTAAATAGAAAAACAGGCATTATTGCCGTTGCAAAGGGAAAAGGTATTAAAAATATTCTCATGGAATTAGGGGTTGATTTAATCATTGATGGTGGACAATCTATGAATCCCAGTATTAATGATTTTGTCGAAGCCTTAGAAGAAATTGAACAGAATAGAGTAATAATATTTCCCAATAACAAAAATATTATTTCGGCCGCTCAACAGGCATCATCTTTATCAGATAAAGAAATTAAAGTTGTTGAAACCAAGGCTATACCAGAAGCAATAGCTGCTTTATTAGTATTTAATGATAATGAAGATTTAGACGAGTTGAAAAAAGCCATGGAAGAGGAAATAAATGTTGTTAAAACAATTGAAATTACAAATGCAGTCAAAGATTCTAAAGTAAATGGTTTTGATATTACTGAAGATGATGTAATAGGGATTGTAAACGGTGATATTAAGGCTGTTGGCAGTAGTGACTTAGAAGTAATAATAGATCTTATTGAGAAAGAATGGGAAGATGAAGACTTAATTACCATCTATTATGGAGATGGAGCTAGCCAAAAAGATGCAGAAGAGATTAAAAAGAAATTCCAAGAAAAATCTAAGGATGCAGAAGTTGAAATCTATAAAGGTGGACAACCTCTTTATCCATATATAATATCTATGGAATAAAATTCATGTGAGAAGTGAGGGGATTATTATGAAAATAGGTATCTTAACTGATAGCACATGTGATCTGCCGGAAGAAATACTTAATCAATATAATATTGAGTTTGTACCACTGACTGTAAGAATTGGGGAAGAACAATATAAAGATAAGACTGAAATTACTTCCCAACAGTTTTTTAAGAGGATTAAGCAGGGAGATGTAATGCCGTCAACTTCACAACCTTCAGCCGGTGAGTTTGAACAAAAATATAGAGATATGGATAAAACTTATGATCATATCATATCTATTCATCTGTCAAGTCACTTAAGCGGTACTTATCAATCTGCTCAACTGGCAATACAAGAAAATCCCTCAATTGATATAACATTAATTGACTCCAAATCAGCCTCAATGGGATTAGGTTTTCTTGTCATATTAGCGTCTAAGTTGGTTAATAAGGGGTTAGAACTAAAACAAATTGTAGATATTTTAGAACAGGCTCGAGAAGATATTGAAATATATTTAACAGTTGATGATCTATCATACTTAGAAAAAGGTGGAAGAATAAATAAAGCACAGTCATTTATAGGCAATTTAATTAATTTAAAGCCGATATTAAAACTGGACTTTAATTCTACCAGTGTGGAACCCGTAGATAAAGTGAGGGGTAAAAAGAACACTCAAAAGAAATTACTTGAGTTTGTTGATGACTATCTCAATAAAGATCTAGTTGTTCCAGGCCAGTATTGGTTTGGATTACTTTATGGGGAACATGATTATATTGAAAGTTTTCAAAATAAATTTAAAGATAAAATTGATGAGGCGAATGTAAGGTATACTTATTATGAAAATACGGTAGGTCCTGTAATTGGTAGTCATACTGGCCCTACAGTATACGGTATTATTTTATTTAAAGGCGGGAAATATTTAGATGAGTAAAGCAAATGAAGAGGAAATTAGATTTCTAAAAGGAGTAGGGCCAAAATTTGAAAAAAGATTGAATAATCTAGGTATATACTCTTTAAATGATCTCTTTTATTACCTCCCCCGCACTTATGAAGACCGAGGGGATTTTAAGGAAATTAGATTTATAAGCCCCGGACAAAAAATTAGTATTCAAGCGGAAGTAATAGATACAAATTTAATTAGGCGGGGTAGATATAAATCTATATTTAAAGTCACGTTTAGTGATGGTACTGATACTGCATTAGGTACTTGGTTTAACCAGGATTATCTTAAAGATGTTTTTCAAAAGGGAAAAACTTTTAATCTATATGGTGAGTTAAGCGAAAAAAGTTTTTATCAGTATAATAAAAAAGAAATAGTCAATCCTGCTTATGAAGAGGTTAAAGAAGATTCACCAACAATACATACCGGAAGGGTTGTGCCCATTTATTCCTTAACAGAAGGGATTACCCAAAAAAGAATAAGGTATATCATATATTCAGCTCTAAAAAAACATTTAAATAGATTAGATGATTTCTTACCTGATTATATTATTAATAAATATAGTTTTATAAAACTAAAAAAAGCAATATTTAATATGCATTTCCCTCAGGATAGAAAAATCTTTGTTGAAGCTAGAAATAGGTTAGCTTTTCAGGAACTTTTTCTTTTTCAAATTGCAATGTTGAAAAGAAAAAAAGACTTTAGAAAACAAAAGGGGATTAAGCATTTAGATAATGAAGAGGTTATTAGTGATTTTTTAGAACAACTACATTTTGATTTAACTAAAGCTCAAGAAAATGTCTGGTTCCAAATCAGAGAAGATATGGAAAATAATCATCCTATGCAGAGACTACTCCAGGGTGATGTAGGTTCCGGTAAAACAGTTGTTGCTGTACTGTCTTTGATTAAGACCATTGAAAGTGGTCATCAGGGAATTTTAATGGCTCCTACAGAAATTCTGGCTGAACAGCATTATTTAAAAATTAAAAAGATATTAAAAAATTTTGACTATAATATTGAACTGTTAATAGGTAGTATCAAGGGCTCAAAGCGAAATGAAATTATTGATAAAATCAAAAACAGCCAGGCAGATTTAATTATTGGTACACATGCTCTTTTTCAAAAGGATATAGATTATTCGAATATAGGTTTGATTGTTATAGATGAACAGCACAGGTTTGGGGTTGAACAGAGATATCAACTAAAAGAAAAAGGTGATAACCCGGATCTATTAGTAATGACAGCTACCCCAATTCCAAGATCATTAGCTCTTACCCTATACGGGGATTTAGATTTATCAATTATTGATGAAATGCCGCCCGGCCGTAAACCGGTTATTACAACCTGGAGAACAGAAAAAAGTCGGGGTAAAATATATGATTTTGTTCAGGATAAAATTAAAGAGGGAGAACAGGTATATGTAGTATGTCCACTGATTGAACCCTCTGAAGATCTTGATGCATATTCTGTAGAAGAAACCAAAAAAATGTTAGAAGAAACATATCTTCCTGGGTTTAATATTGAGGCTATGCATGGACAGCTTAGTAATAATGAAAAGAATAGAATAATGAGTGATTTTATTAACCAAGAAATAGATGTTTTAATTTCAACCACAGTAATAGAAGTCGGGGTCGATGTTAAAACTGCAAATGTAATGGTCATTGAGAATGCAGAAAGATTTGGCTTAGCTCAACTACACCAACTGCGAGGAAGAGTAGGGCGTAGTGAAGCTCAAGCTTATTGTATTTTAATAGCTGATCCTAATACAGAAGAAGCCAAAAAAAGATTGGAAGTAATGACTGAAACCAATGATGGATTTAAAATATCAGAAGCAGATTTAGAAATTAGAGGTCCGGGAGAATTTTTTGGAACTCGTCAACATGGAGTTAATGACCTTAAAGTTGCGGATATCTTAAAAGACACTAAAATATTAGCAAAAGCGAATAAAGAAGCCAATCAATTAACAAATCAGACTAATTGGCCACAAAAACATGAAAGATTAGCCAAAAAGTTAAAAGAACTAGAAATAATTATTTAGGAAAGGGATTTGTCAATGAGAGTAATTGCTGGTCAAGCAGGTGGAATTAGACTTAAAAGTATAGATACAAAAGATGTAAGACCTACTTTAGATAAAGTTAAAGAGGCTGTTTTTAGTATGATTTTGCCATATTTCCCTTTTGATAAGGGTTTAGATTTATATGCAGGCTTTGGCACTTTAGGCTTAGAAGCAGTTAGCCGCGGAACAGCTGAACTAACCTTTGTAGAAAAAAATAGAAAATATGCAAAAATCATAAAAGAAAACATTCAAAAATGTAAATTTGAAGAGAGATGTGAAGTAAAGGTTGAAAATGTATTTAAGTATATTCAAACCTGTCAGTCAAAATATGATATAGTTTTTTTAGATCCACCTTATAAAAACAATTTAGTAAATAAAACTCTGCAAGCTCTGATTAATAATGAGATATTAAAAAAAGGAGCTTTTATAATTGTAGAACATCATCGCGATGAAAAAATCAAAGATTTTCAGGAATTTAAAACTTTAAAAGATAGAAATTACAACGAAACAGTAATTAAAGTATATTTACATGAGGGGGAGTAGTGAAATGTTAGACAGAGTGGTATATCCAGGTAGTTTTGATCCCGTTACAAAAGGGCATTTAAATATTATTAAGAGAGCTTCCAAAATATTTGATGAAGTGATTGTAGCCGTATTTCAAAATCCAAATAAAGACCCTATCTTTTCTATGGAAGAAAGGGTTGAACTTTTAAAAAAGACTACCAGTGCATTTGAAACTGTCAAGATAGATTCTTTTACCGGTCTTACAACTAAGTATGTTAAATCCAAAAATGCATCTGCCATTTTAAGAGGATTAAGAGCTGTATCTGATTTTGAAGGAGAGTTTCAGATGGCTTCCATGAATAAGGAGTTAGATCCTGATATAGAAACAATATTTTTAATGACAGATTCTAAATATGCATTTTTAAGTTCCAGTATTGTAAAGGAAGTAGCTCAGTTTGGTGGTAAAATGGAAAATGTAGTACCAAAACCAGTAGAAAAAGCACTACTAAAAAAATATAACATGGACTAGTTACATAAGATAAGTCAGGGGTGGATCTCAAATGAGAAAAGATAAACTTACTAAAAGTATAGGAATATTAATTATTTTATTCATTGTAATTAATTTTGTACCCACTTCTTATTATGTCATGTCTCCTGGAATTGCTGAAGAATTGGGTCCTATTATAACTGTTGAAAATGGACATAAATCTGATATTGAAGGCAGTTTTTTACTGACTGCAGTAGGTAGCCAACGAGCAACTGTTTGGGACTATATCTATGTTAATTTTTTTCAGCCCGAAGGTTATGAGTTAGAAATATTATCAGAACAGCTGCCAGAAGGTATAGATATGGATAAGTATCTAAATATGATGTCCGATCTGATGGAAGAAAGTAAGATGACAGCTGAAGCAGTAGCTTTAAGAAAATTAGGTTATGAAGTGAAAGTTCAGGGTGAAGGTGTAGAAATCATTGAAGTGTTAAAGGCAAGTAATGCTGTAGATCAATTACAAAACGGAGATATTATTAAACAGATTGATGGACAAAAAGTAGAAATCGCCTCAGAGGCTGTTGAGATAATTCGCAATAGGAAAGTTGGAGACAAAGTTAGTTTAGAGGTAATAAGAAACAATGAACGGCTTTCATTTACAGTAGAAACTATTGAACTACCGGAAAGTCCAGGTCAGGCCTCAATTGGGATTTTAATTGGAACCAAAAATTTAGATTATCAATTTCCGATTGAAGTAAGCTATGATACCGGCAATATTGTTGGCCCTTCCGCTGGTGGTATGTTCGCGTTAGAAATATATAATCAGCTGGTAAAAGAAGATATTACAGCCGGTAAAAAAATTGCTGGTACTGGTACAATTAATTTAGAAGGTGAAATTGGCAGAATTGACGGTATAGTGCAAAAAATCATAGCTGCCGAAAATGCTGAAGCAGACATCTTTATCTTACCACAGGAAAATTATGAACAAGCTCAAACCATAGAGACAAATTTGCAGTTAGTTCCGGTAGAAACCTTTGATGATGCAATAAACTTCCTGCAGGATCAAAACCTTGACAAAGCAGCCTAATTAACTTTAATTATTTTGTTTTTAAAGTCGAGATTAGCTAATCTATAGTCAGGGTTTTTATATAATAGAGTATAAATATCAGTTGCATATAGATCATAACTTAAAGAGCTTTTAAGTAAGTTTTCATTATCAAAAGTTATATTTTTAACAAATTGGGCTGGATTAATAATGACTGGGAGATCAGAATATCTTTCTAATTTTGATAATAATTTTTCTCCCCTGGTAGTAAATCCTAAAACTCTAATATAAGATGGCCCTTTATAATCATGATTATTTATGATATCTTTATTAATATCAAAGAGAATATTTAAAAGAACTCTCTGAAATCTTGTTTTAGTAAAAGAACGGGTATTTAACTAGGCCATTAACTGTCGATAGTTACCACTTTTTTCAGCAGCTTTCTTTATTCTTACTGCTAGGTCGTGATTTATATCCTGAATCTCGATGAGTTCATTAATGCTTAGTCTTCTAATTTTTGTTAATAGCATAATACCGAGATATTCTTTGCTAATAGGAATTTTATTTTCTTTAATCTCTTGGTTTAAAATTTCATAACTTATAGGGGGAATTTTTTCTTTTATATTGTCTATTTTTTCTTCATAAACAGCATTTCTTACGGCTGTGGCGGAGATATATTCTTTTTTTCTATCATCTGAATAATATTTTTGCCCAACTCTTTTAATTGTTTTTAAAGTCAAATCTAAATTAAACTTTTGTTTAGCTTTTAAGTATTCAATCCCCAATATATTATTAGAACCATTTAATATTTCAAATATATTCTGCTGAGACCAACTGCAATTTTTTCTGTTTAATTTTATAAGGTCAAGCAGAGCTTTTTTACGGGCTGCAGGAAAAACAGTTCCTTCTTTGAGATAACTTTTTAATCTTTTATCAAAATATGTATTTTCGGTAAGTAAAAGTGATGCGATATTTTGTAAAGTATTTAATTGTCCGTGTTCACTACCAAAAACAACCTCATCAACAATATTAAGTTGATTAAGAAGGCGCATAGAAGCTTGTGCAAAGTATTCAGCACTTCTTAAACTAAACAGTAAAGGGAGTTCAATTATAAGGTCAGCACCGTTATTAAGAGCCATTTCAGCCCTAGCCCATTTATTACAAACTGCCGGTGTACCTCTTTGGGTGAAATGACCGGACATAACTGCAACTATATAATTAGAATTTGTAATTTTAAGTGTTTTATTGATATGATATTTATGTCCTTTGTGAAAATGATTATATTCAGCTATAATTCCAGCAACTTTCATAAAGATCATCCTTTTTATAAAATATTTACTATTTCAATGTTATCTTATCAGAAAATTTATATAATAACAAAGTAAAAATTATATCAAATTTACATATAGAAATTTGCATATTATTGTAATATAATACTAATTAAGGAGTGATATATACATGAATGTAATGAAAGAATTTAAAAACAAAGCTAGAGAAAGTAAAAAAACTATTGTATTACCTGAAGGTTATGAACCAAGAATGATAAACGCCTTGCCAAAAATAAAAGACGAAAATCTTGCTGATATAATATTATTGGGTGAAAAACAAAAGATTGAAGAAATTGCTGAAAAAGAAGGGGTTAATCTTGACGATATCAATATTATTGACCCTGCCAAATCTGAGTTAAAAGAAGAATTTGCTGAGATATTCTATGAATTAAGAAAACATAAAGATATTACAAAAGAAGAAGCCTTAAATCAAGTCACAGATCCCTTATATTTTGGTGTAATGTTAGTACATACTGAAAAAGCTGATGGAATGGTGGCTGGTTCGATCAATGCGACTGGTGATGTGTTAAGACCAGCCTTACAAATTGTAAAGACAAAAGATAATATTTCGGTTGTTTCAGGAGCTATGATTATGGATGTACCGGAAACTGAGTATGGACATGATGGTATTTTTATATTCTCTGATGTAGCGGTTAATCCAAATCCTGATGCAAAGCAGTTAGCTGAAATAGCAGTATCTTCAGCTGATACAGCCCGCTTATTGCCTGGTGTTGATCCAGTAGTAGCTATGCTTTCATTTTCAACCAAAGGAAGTGCAAAGCATGAACTAGCTGATAAAGTTATTGAAGCGACTAACCTGGCACAAGAAATGGCGCCAGAATTATCTATTGACGGAGAACTACAGGCCGATGCTGCTTTAGTTCCTGAAGTTGGTAAGAAAAAATCTCCAGAAAGTGATGTTGCTGGCCGAGCTAATGTTTTAGTTTTTCCTGATTTACAGGCTGGGAACATTGGATATAAATTGGTACAAAGATTAGCAAAAGCAAGTGCTATAGGACCTATTTTACAGGGTATGGCAAAACCTGTTAATGACCTATCAAGAGGTTGTTCAGTAGAAGATATTGTAAATGTGGTAGCTATTACTGCAGCCCAAGCACAAAATCTATAATAAATTATTACAATAGGAGGAATAAAAAAAATGAAAGTTTTAGTTTTAAACAGTGGAAGTTCATCAATTAAGTTTCAACTATTCAACATGGAAGAAGAAAGAGTATTAGCCAAGGGACTAGTAGAAAGAATTGGAATTGCAGATTCAGCTATTGAATATGAAAACAATAATGGTCAAGAAGTAGAAAAAGACATGGATATCCCAAATCACAAAGAGGGTATTGAACATGTAATTGAAATGCTTTTAGATCCCGAAGTCGGTGTTTTAGATAATATTGACGAGATTAATGCTGTTGGCCATAGAGTAGTTCATGGGGGAGAAAAGTTTGCCCATTCTACATTAATCGATGATGAAGTTATTGAAAAAATTGAAGAAGTAACTCCTTTAGCACCTTTACATAATCCTCATAACTTATCTGGGATTAAGGTTTGTAAGGAACTATTACCTGGTAAGCCTCAGGTTGGTGTTTTTGATACTGCTTTCCATCAAACTATGCCAGAAGAGGCTTATACGTATGCTATTCCTTATGAATATTATGAAGAGTATGGTGTAAGACGTTATGGTTTCCATGGTACCTCTCATAAATTTGTTTCTAAAAGATGTGCCGATATAATGGATAAAGATATAGAAGATTTAAAAATAATCACTTGTCACTTAGGTAATGGAGCTTCTATTGCAGCTGTTGACGGAGGAGAGTCGGTAGATACAAGTATGGGTATGACTCCTCTTGAAGGTTTAGTAATGGGAACTAGAAGTGGAGATATTGACCCTGCTATTATTCCTTTCCTAATGGATAAAGAAGATTTAGATACTAAAGAAATAGATAATATTTTAAATAAGGAAAGTGGTCTTTTAGGAGTATCAGGTATAAGTAATGACTCTCGTGATGTAAGACAGGCAGCACATGATGGTAATCACAGAGCCGCTTTAGCTGATAAAGTGTTTAATTATCGAGTTAGAAAGTATATTGGTGCTTATATAGCAGCCCTTAACGGTGTAGATGCAGTTGTCTTTACCGGTGGTATTGGCGAAAATGCTGGTGGAGTAAGAGAACATATCTTAGAAAAAATGGATAACATTGGCTTTGACTTAGACCGAGAAGCTAATAAAGTGCGAGGAGAAGAAAAAGAAATTACTACTCCTGAGTCAGACATTAAGGCTTTTGTAATTCCAACTAATGAAGAGTTAGTGATTGCCAGAGATACCAAAGAAATAGTAGAAAATCAATAATTTACTTGACAATGATTTATAACTTTTTATATAATTAACTCTGGTTCACATACAGAGGTGAAGTAAAATGATTTTAGATCTTAGTGATTTAACGGAAGTTGGAAGTAAGCGAAGTTATATTAAAGATCTACAAGTTGACCACATTGATTTTAGGAATAAGGAAATTGAAGTTGATGGGCCTTTAAAGATAAGTCTTGATGTTTTAAAGGCTGAAGACTCATTTGTTTTGACCGGCAAAATTGTTGGCGACTTAATATTAGAGTGTAGTAGATGTTTAAAGGAATTCACTTATCCAATAGATGTAGAAATAAGTGATGAATTATTTATAGAGGATATTGAAGATTTACACAATGTCGATTTATTTCCTATTCTAGTTAGTGATATAATTTTAGAAATTCCTATCAAACCCCTTCACGATGAAGACTGTCAAGGACTTTGTCCAGTCTGTGGGCAGGATCTTAATGAAGGAGACTGTGATTGTGAAGTGGAAACCGTTGATCCAAGATTAGCGAAATTAAAAGATTTTAAACAAAAATAGAAGAAGGAACGGGAGGTGTTAGGATATGGCGGTTCCTAAGAAGAGAACTTCGAAGTCAAGAAAGAGAAAGCGTCGCACCCACTGGAAGCTTAAATCGCCAAATTTAGTGGAGTGTTCAGAATGTAATGAATTAATTTTATCACACCGAGCATGTCCCAGCTGCGGATATTATAAAGGTGAAAAAGTTATTAACACTTAACTGTAAACAAGGTAGGTCTGACTTAAAAAAGGCCTACCTCTTTTTATTTTCCTTTTAAAAAATATTAGTATTTAAGTAGGAATATTAAATTAAATATATAATATATTACTAATAGTTAAGAATAAAGGAGTTGATGGTTTTGAAGATAGCATTAGATGCAATGGGTGGGGATAAAGCCCCCGAAGAAATTGTAAAAGGGGCGGTACAGGCCGTAAAAGAGTTTACCGATATTCAATGTGTTTTAACCGGTAAAGAAAATAAAATCAAAAGCATTTTAGAAAAATATACATATGATAAACAAGCAATTGAGATTGTTAATGCTAGTCAAACAGTTTCAATGAAAGATAAACCAGCAAGAATCTTAAGAAAGAAAAAAGATTCTTCATTGGTTGTGGGTACTGATCTTGTTAAAGAAAATAAAGCTGATGCTTTAATATCAGCAGGTAATACAGGTGCTGTCATGGCGGCTGGTATCTTTAATATCGGTCGAGTATCAAATGTAAAACGCCCCCCCATAGCTACAGTATTTCCTTCAAAAATAGGTAAAACTGTTGTACTTGATGCAGGTTCAAATGTTGACTCAAAGCCTCAACATCTGATACAATTTGCAATAATGGGTCAGATATATGCCGAACAGGTTTTAAATATAAATAATCCTAGAGTGGGACTATTAAGCATTGGAGAAGAAAAGGAAAAAGGCAATAAATTGAATACCGAAACATATGAGCTAATAGAGGAAGAAGAAAGAATTGGTAACTTTATAGGCAATGTAGAAGGTAGAGATATATTTAATGGAAGTTGTGATGTAATAGTTTGTGATGGATTTGTAGGAAATATTGTGTTAAAAA
>CAZXRH010000004.1:0-38395 GCA_964642575.1 uncultured Halanaerobiales bacterium | reverse complement strand
ATGGGTTTAGAGTTAGTATCAGTTGAAGAGATTAATGATCACTGGGAAATCAAAATTAAAGTATAGAGGTGGATACTATGGAAGACAAGGCCACATTGATTGTTGAAAGTGGAGATTATGATAAACTATACAGTGCCTTTATAATCGGTAATGGGGCATTATCAATGGGAATGGATGTCTCTATGTATTTTACCTTTTGGGGGTTAGAACGGCTCAAAAAAGGACAGCTGGATAAAGGTCCACTCTCTAAAATGAATTTTTTAGGCTTAGGCAAATTATATATGAAATGGAAAATGAAAAAAGCAAATGTTCGGTCCTTAGAAGATATGCTTCAGGACTATGTTGAATTGGGAGGAAAAATATTTGCCTGTGATATGACAATGGATATCATGGGAATAGATAAAGAAGATTTAAGGGAAGAAGTTATTACTGAATATTGTGCCGTAGGAACCTATATTAAAGAAGCTAAAGAATCAGAAATAACTTTATATATATAAAAAATTGAGGTGATTTGATGAATAAGGATGTAGTTTATCTCGATAATTCTGCTGTGACCAGAATTGACGAGAAGGTACTAGAAGCGATGAAACCATACTTTTTTGACACTTATGCTGTGGCAACCTCAGAGTTTGCCTATACAATGGGGATAGAAGCAAAAGAAGCATTAGAAGAGGCCAGAGAAAAAATAGCAGATTCTTTAAATGCAGATGCTAATGAATTAATTTTTACTTCAGGAGCAACTGAATCTAATAATCTAGCTTTAAAAGGTATTATGTATAATCAAAAAGAAAAGGGACATCTAGTAGTTTCTGATATTGAAGATTTTTCTGTTTTAAATACTGCAAAAAAGTTAGAAAAACAGGGTTATGATGTGAGCTATATAAGTGTAGATAGTAAAGGAAGAGTTAATATTGAAGAATTAAAAGATAGTATCAGGGAAGATACTGTTTTAGTTTCAATCCAGCATGCCAATCAGGAAATTGGAACTGTGCAGGATATAAAAACAATAGGTGAATATCTTGCTGATAAAGATGTTCTATTTCATACTGATGCTACACATACATTTAAAAGAATTCCGATTGATACTAAGGAATTACCGGTTGATTTAGTAACTATTTCAGCTCATACTATTCACGGACCACGGGGTATAGGTGCACTTTATAAAAAAGAAGGAATTAAATTAGAAAAAATCATGGACGGTGGATTTCAAGAAAATAACCTGAGAGCAGGAATAGAAAATATACCAGCTGCGGTAGGATTTGCAAAAGCAGTTGAATTAATAACCGAAGAAGAAAATGAAAGAATAAAAAGTTTAAGAGATAAATTAATTGAAAAAGTTGAAAAAGAAGTAGAAGATGTTACTTTAAATGGTTCTAGAGAACACAGAATTCCTCACAATGCTAATATAACATTCCACTATGTAGAAGGTGAATCAATTACCTTACATTTAGATATGAGAGGATTTGCAGTTAGCACAGGTTCAGCTTGTTTCAGTAAATCATTAGAGGCTAGTCATGTAATCCTAGGAATTGGTGGAGACCACGAAAGAGCACATGGCTCAATTAGATTTACTTTCAGCAGGTATAATACTGAAGAAGATGTTGATAAAACTGTGGCAGCTGTAAAAGATGTAGTAGAAAACTTAAGAGAAATCAGCCCCCTGGGCAAGAAAGGAAGTGAGTAAGATGAGTTCTCCTTATAGTGATAAAGTTATTGAATACTTTCAAAATCCTAAAAATGTTGGTGAACTTGAAGATCCCGATGGTATAGCAAAAGAAGGTTCACCAGCTTGTGGTGACATGGTTCAACTTCATCTTAAAGTAGATGAAGAAAATCAAAAGATAACGGATATAAAATTCCGATCATATGGATGTGCTTCCAATATAGCGACAGGTTCAATTATTACAGAAATGGCCAAAGGCAGAACAATTGATGAAGCTAAAGAAATTACCTGGCAGCAGGCTGCCGATGAACTGGGTGGATTACCAGCTGTTAAAAATCATTGTTCAGTCTTAGCTGTAGATGCACTAAAAGAAGCAATTAGAGATTATGAGGAAAAACATGGTTTAGTAAAAGAAAAGGTAGATACTACTATAGAAATAATAAAAGAAAGATTAAAACATGTCATGAATCCTATTCATGGTCTTGATGTATTAAAAACTAATCTTATAGAAAATATCGAATTAGAAGATAAGGTCATTACAGTTACTGTTGATTTAGCTGAAGACCATCAATTTGCCCCAGTTCTTAAAGAAGATATTAAAGAAAAGCTTGAACCACGCTGGGATATTGAAGAAGTAATAGTAAAATATAGAGAATAAGAAAAAATGCCCGGTTAATCCCGGGTCTTTTTTTATATAAAACAATAATTCTATTTAATAATAATTGCTTTTATAATAAAATATTAATAATAAGGAAAGTTCATTTCGGAGGTGGTTGTTATTAATTTAAGTGAAGTTAAAAAAGAAGTTGAAACATTATCTAAAGAAGTTGGTCAATATCAACTAAAGAAATTTAATAAAAAATTAAATATAACTCAAAAAACAAGTTATTTAGATTTAGTTTCAGAAGTTGATAAAAATTCAGAAGAAAAAATCGTTAGCTGGATAGAAGAAAACTTTCCGGAACACAGTATTTTAGCCGAAGAAGGAGGGAGTGTAGATAAAGACTCTCATTACAAATGGGTTATTGATCCTTTAGATGGTACTACAAATTATATACATGGTTTTCCACTATTTTCAATTTCAATAGCCTTAATGAAAAAAGAAGAACCTATCTTAGGTGTAATATATATTCCTTATCTTAATGAACTATATTCTGCAATTAAAGGGAGAGGCGCTTTTTTAAATGGTGAAAGAATTAGAGTGAACAAAAAGAACAGCTTAAAAGAAAGTTTATTAGTGACAGGTTTTCCTTATGACTTAACCGAAGATAAGTATAATAATATCACTATCTTTAATAGGCTACTGCATAAAACCAGAGGAGTAAGAAGATTAGGTAGTGCAGCCTATGATTTGGCTTGTATAGCTTCCGGTAAATTAGATGGCTTTTGGGAACTCAAATTAAGTCCCTGGGATGTAAAAGCCGGCATTATTATTATAAAAGAAGCTGGTGGAAAAGTTATTGAAACAGATTACCACGGACATTATTTGATTATAGCAGGTTCAAATAACTTAACAGATAAAATTTATGAAGAGATTGAACAAGCTCATTAATATTATTAGATATAAAAAAGGAGAGCCTTTTTTGGCTCTCCTTTAATAGTCTTATTATTTATATTAGTTAAGCAGATCTTTTATTTCGATAGCTCACCGGTTTTTTGGATAGGTTTTTAAGCCATGGAATTAGATAATAATCAATACCAAATGCTTTACCTGCACCGGAGAGTAATGTGATGGAAATCAATAGGATCCAAAGTGGTTCCCATATTCCTGCACTTGAGCCAATTGCACCAATAACGAAGTTGATGCTCATACCGATTGATACTAAAGCAAATAGGAAGGTTAAAACTCCACCTATTAAAGCTAAACCGACAAGCAGTTCAGTTACAACAAGTACTTTTTGGAAAAAGATCTGGTTTGGAACTACAAATATTTCCATTAGATTAACATAAAATTCCGGAGTACCTGAACTCCAAAGATAAGATGAAGCTCCTGACACTAAGAATTCTTCTGAACCAAATAACCAGCCCTTACCTATTTTATCTATAGCTGATAGTAAAAATCTTAAACCCACAAAAATCCTTAAAAATGCTAGCCAGTAGGTTCCAGATTTTTTCATCATATGTCTTACCAGCATACCAATACCTCCTCGTGTATCTTTAAATTGATGTTCTATATAATCGCCTACTAAACTGAATCCACCGATTCCAAATAAATGGAACATATTTATGAAATGTTTCATAAACATTGCCCAGAAACCATCAAGTTTGATTTTGAAATCACCAAATGGATTAAGTTCAGCAACACCATAGTTAGAACCAACAGAGACCATTAAACCGTGAAGTTGAGGTTCAAATACTTCTAAAGATTTATTTTTGAGCTTAGCTTCAATATTTTCTGCTGCACATTCGCCCGCTTGAGTTGCTGCCTCAACCAATTGTGGTAAAGGACGTTCACGGTCATGTGTAAATAATGCATTATCTCCAATTGCATAAACATTATCATATTTGGTAGTTTGTAAATACTTATCAACTTTAATGCGGTTATCTTTACTTAATTCAAGATCGGTTTGCTTAAGTACTTCTTTACCCTTTATACCACCGGTCCAGATAACAGTTTTGGAATTAATCCTTCTTCTTTGGTCATTATCTGCACCTGTTTCACTAATTTCAATATAATCTTTAGTTACATTACATATTGCATAACCATCAATTATTTCGACATCTAATTCTTCACTTAGATATTCTTCTGCATAATCACACTGCTTATCACAGAGGACAGGCAGAATTCTCTCTAATGCTTCAACAACTATTAGTTCGACTTCACTTCGAGAAATATCATATGTTTGACATAAGTCATCAAACCATTCAGCTAATTCACCAGCTGTTTCAATACCAGTAAATCCACCGCCCCCAATTACAAAGGTCAGCATTTTCTTTCTTTTTTCTAAATCTGATTCATTAGCTGCCTGTTTGAACATATTTCTCACATGTTCTCTGATTTCCACGGCATCATCTTCTGACCAGAGAGTGAATGCATTATGTTCCATACCGGGAATATTATAATAGGTAGGTTCACTACCAACTCCAAGTATTAAGTGGTCGAATTCATATTCCTGGTCACTAGAAGAGAGTTTGTTATTAGCCAGATCAAAGTCAATGATCTTATCTTTTATTACATTAACTTTGGTGTTTTCAAAAAGCTGGTCTAATGAAATTTCGACACCGCTTTTATCAATTCTGTTTCCAGCGACTTCGTGTAACTCGGTCAACAGGACATGTTTGTCTCTATCATTAATTAAATCGATATGGACTTCTGGATCTTTGCGGAACTTTTTATTTAAGCTCTGTGCCGCTTCGATGCCAGCATATCCAGCCCCGAGTATAACTATTCTTTTGCTCATATAATCCCCCTTTACTTCTTAATATATTCATTATGTGAATGGATAAACATAATTTAATATTAAATTCACAATTTATAATACACTTACTTATTAAAATAATAACTCATCTGTATTATTATTTCAAGATAAATCCGAGTTTTTTTATAATATTTCTAGATATAATTTGCATTTCAACTAAGAATTAATTATAATATATTACAGAATCTATATAAAGGAGGGATAGCTGTGAGAAAAATCACAAGAAATTCAGTATTAACATTAATTGCAGTATTTGTTTTAGTTGCGGCTTTTTCAGGTGGAGCAGCTGCACAGGAACTTAATGATGGAGAATATGTAGGTTATGTTCCTGGAGATCATGGTGATATAGTAATCGAAGTTAAAGTTAACTTTGGTGAAGTAACTGGAGTAGAGATTTTAAATAATTTAAAAACTACTCAATATCCTCACGAACAAGCACGTGAATATTTTGTTAACTTTCCTTCTGCTGTTATAAGTAATCAGGGTACAGAAGGAATTGACGCTATTTCAGGTGCAACCGGTTCTCATGAATCTTACACAAAAGCTGTAGATATGGCTTTAAGTATTGCAAGTGGTAACTATGATGACAATACTTATTATGGTGTAAGTAGAGACTATGAACATGGACATTACTTAGTAAAAGCTGTAATTGAGGGAGAAGAGATTAAATCTATTGAACTTATTACAGCAAAAAATCCAGAAGAAGAAGCATTAGTAGGAGACAAGGTGGAAGGAGAATATCCACACGAACCTGCTGTTGAAGCATTTAATGTATGGCCTGAAACAGCAGTAGAAGATCAAACTGCTGATGTAGATGTAATTTCTGGTGCAACACATACTATTGAAGCACTTAATGATGCATTAGCACAGTGCTTAACACAAGCAGGATTAAATCCTGACGATTACAAATAATTTCTTAATTTCAATAATATATTACATGAACAAGAGCCCTGTTTAGGGCTCTTGTTTATAGTATAAATAACGTTATATAAGGTTGTAGATAAAATGAACTATAAAAGATTTTTAGTTGCTATTATAATTTTAATATTTATTATTGGTGGAGTCTATTTTATAGGAAATAATAATGTAAATAATGAAACCGAAACTCCTGAACCTACTAACAATAATGCCAATAATACGGCGGAAGTAACCAAAAGTGATGGTTCAGAATTTTTAATGGATACTCTTGTTAGACTGAGAGTCCATGATGAAAACTCTCAGGCTGTCTTAGAGGAAACCTTCAATAAATTAAGATATATAGAAGATAAATTAAGCAAAACAATCTCAGAAAGTGATGTATATAAAATAAATGAAAACGCAGGAGAAAAAGCAGTTAAAGTAAGTGAAGACACCTATAAATTATTACAGGAATCAATAAATTTTGCTGAAAGAACTGAAGGAGCATTCGATCCTACCATAGGACCTTTAGTATCATTGTGGGGTATAGGAACCGAAGATGCAAAAGTTCCTTCAGAAGAAGAAATAAAAAACACTATTCAAAAAGTTGATTATACTAAGATTGAATTACAAGAAGATAATATGGTATTTTTAAAAGAAAAAGGGATGTCTATAGATTTAGGAGCAATAGCCAAAGGATATGCGGCTGATTATATTCTTGATTATTTAAATCAAAAAGATGTAGAGAGTGCTTTTATTAATATGGGTGGAAATGTTTCAGTTCACAGAAATAAAGTGGATGGAACCCTTTGGAGTATCGGTATTCAGGATCCTGACCAGTCCCGTGGTAATATTATTGCTGTGGTTGAGGGTGAGGATATGTCAGTAGTAACTTCAGGTAATTATGAAAGATACTTCACACAAAATGGTGTAAGGTATCATCATATCATTAATCCTGAAACAGGTTATCCGGCTCGTAAGGGAATTGTAAGTTCAACTGTTATTTCCAATAATTCAAGTTATGCAGATGCCCTGTCTACTTCTTTTTATATATTGGGAGTAGAAAAATCATTTGAAATTGCAAATAAGATGGAAGATATCAATGTTGTTTTAGTTACTGAAGATGATCAAGCTTATGTTAGTGAAGCACTAAAAGAGCGAATAAGATTTACTGTTGACGAATTAGAAGTTATTTATAGATAATAATTTAAGGATAAATGTAGGTGATATAATGTTCTGGGATGATTACCCTGATTTTTCAAATGAATTAAATAATTTTGAAAAGTATTTCCGCAACCAACTATCAAGTGGAAACCGTTTGATTACAAGTGAAATAAAAAGATTAGCTGAAGCAGGCGGGAAGAGGGTCAGACCGGCTCTTTTAATCTCAGTTGCTCATTTGGGAGATTTTAAAAAGGATAGAATTTGGCCAATGGCTGCTGCCATAGAAATGGTCCACCTTGCTACTTTGATTCATGATGATGTAATTGACAAATCATCCTTAAGAAGAGGAGTAGAAACTACTCATCAGAAGTATTCTAACAAAACTGCTATTTTTATGGGTGACTATTTATTTGCTCTATCAATGGAGATTATTCTTGAAGAATTTGGTAACGACCAAATAGATAAAGCATTATTGAGACAGATGAAAAACACTTTAAAAAGTATTAAAAACTTATGTGAAGGAGAAGTTTCACAATATCAAAGACAGTTTGAAAAAATACCCACCTTTAAAGAATATTTAGAAGCTATTAAAAGGAAAACCGCTTTACTATTTAAAGCCAGTGCGATGCTGGGAGCCGATTTATCTGGCATGAACAAATATCAGGTATATAAAATGGGCAAATTAGGATATTATATGGGAATGTCATTTCAGATGGTTGATGACCTTTTTGATTTTCAGGAAGAAAATAAACAACTTGGTAAACCTCAGAGAAATGATTTTACTCAGGGGATATATACCCTACCTATAATATATGTATATAATGAAACAGATTACCCTGAAAAACTTAAGGAATATTTAAAACAACCCGAAAAGTATTCTGAAAAAATTAAAAAAATGGTACATGAACAGGGTGGAATTGAGTATACTAAACAACTAGCATATAGATATAAAGATAAAGCACAAGATATTATTGATTCATACACTGACAATAAATATGGTGAAATTATAAAATGGTTAACAGATAAAATAATAGAAAGAAGTTTTTAAAAACATCGGTTAAACGATGTTTTTTTTTATGAATGTTTATGATATAATTATTTAAAAATAGAACAAAAGTTCGCTTTGGGGTGTAAATTTAAGATGAATATTGAACAGATGAAAAGTCATTTACAAAATAAACCAAAATTCATGCATCGGGTAACTTCCTGGCGTGAAATAGAAGGTCGAGAAGGCCAGTATGTTAATATACCGGAAAGTTTAGACGATAGACTCAAGGAAGTACTAAAATCAGATGATATCAATAAATTATACAGCCACCAAAAACAAGCGTATGATTACATAAAAGAAGATAATGATACAGTTGTTGTTACCCCAACTGCTTCAGGCAAAACCCTCTGTTATAATCTACCTGTTTTAAACTCTATTTTAGAAGATGATAACAGCAGGGCTTTATATATGTTTCCTACAAAAGCTCTATCTCAAGACCAACTCTCAGGTCTGTATGATTTAATAAGAGCACTTGATGAAGATATAAAGACATATACCTATGATGGTGATACTCAGGTTAGTGCGCGTAAAAGTATAAGGGAATCCGGACATATCGTAATAACTAATCCCGATATGCTTCATGTAGGTATTTTACCCCATCATACTAAATGGATTAAACTTTTTGAAAATCTAAAATATGTTGTAATTGATGAAGTACATAGTTACCGGGGCGTTTTCGGCAGCCATGTGGCTAATGTAATCCGCCGGTTAAAAAGGATATGTAATTTTTATGGTTCTGATCCCATATTTATATGTGCCTCTGCTACAATAGATAACCCAGGTGAATTAACTTCTAAATTAATAGGAAAAGAAGTTGAAGTAGTTGATGAAAATGGAGCTCCAGCGGGACCGCGTGATTTTATATTCTATAATCCACCGGTTGTAAATAAAGAATTAGGTATTAGGAGAAGTTATGTTTTAGAAAGCAAAAAAATAGCTTCCAACTTTTTAAAAAATAAAATAAAAACGATAATTTTTACTAGAAGTAGATTAAGAACAGAAATTATATTATCATATTTAAGAGATGATAAACCACGTGATGTAAATATTAGGGGATATCGGGGTGGATATTTACCCAGTGAAAGACGTCAGATTGAACAGGGATTAAGAGAAGGTGATATTCACGGAGTTGTTAGTACAAATGCCTTAGAACTTGGGGTTGATATTGGTCAATTGGATGTGAGTATTTTAGCTGGTTATCCCGGTACAATCGCTAGCTCTTGGCAGCAAGCTGGGCGAGCAGGACGCGGCCAGCGGCGTTCTATATCAATATTAGTAGCCTCCAGTAGTGCTTTAGATCAATACATTGTAAATAACCCGGAATATTTTTTCGAACAACCGGCTGAAAGTGCCCTTATTAATCCCAATAATTTAATGATCTTAATTTCCCATATTAAATGTGCTGCCTTTGAATTACCTTTTAAAGATGGAGAAATTTTTGGAGTTGAAACCACTGATGAAATTCTCCGTTATTTAGAGGATAACAATGTATTAAGATACAAAGGTGGTAAATGGTATTGGGCTGCTGAAAGATATCCAGCCGAAGATATCAGCTTAAGAAGTGCTTCTTCTGATGATTTTGCTGTTATAGATAGAACGAAAACTGGAAGTCCTCGTGTGATAGGTCGTGTTGATTATTTTAGTGTTCCCACAACTATCCATGAAGATGCAATATATATTCATGAAGGTAAACAATACCAGGTCAAAGAGTTAGATTATGATGGTAAAAAAGCTTATGTCAAAGAAGTTGATGTTAATTTCTATACCGATGCTAATTTAGCAGTTGATTTAAGTGTATTAGATCAATTTGATAAAAAAGAGTTACCAAAAAGATCAGCTGAGCATGGTGAAGTAGTAGTTAGTGCCCAGGCCACTATGTATAAAAAGGTGAAATTCAATACTCATGAAAATGTTGGTTATGGAGATATCAATCTTCCGGAAGTAGAAATGCACACTACCTCCTGGTGGATGAGTTTAGCACCTGAATTTGAAGAAAAACTCAATAAGAAGGTATTAGAAAATGCTCTCTTAGGTTTATCAAATCTTTTAGAAAATATTGCACCTATTTATTTAATGTGTGACCCAGGTGATATAAATTCTACGGTTCAGATTAAATCTCCTTTTACCGGTAAGCCCACAATTTTTATATATGATAGTTATCCAGGTGGGGTTGGTTTAAGTGAAAAACTGTATAGAATTGATTATAAATTATTGAGTTCAGCCTATAATTACCTGCAGAAATGCCCCTGTGAAGGAGGCTGTCCTGCCTGTGTAGGACCCATTAATGAAGTTGGCTTAAACGGCAAAGAGAAGACTCTCTTCTTATTGAAGGAGGTACTGAAGGGTGAATCTGAGGGATAAATTAAAGAAATTTGAACAAAACAATAAACCTCACGAACCTGTTGAAGAAAATAATGATTATATAAATGAAGATGCTTTTAGTTATAATATTATTAAAAATAATAATGGTAGCTATTTAAAAGCAGTAAACAAATATGAAATAGACTATCAGCATGGATTATATAAAGTGAAAAAATTATCTGATAAAATTAACCAAAATATATTATTTACCATTGCCAATAATAAAACAGATGACTTAGATGATAACCTTATAGATAATTTCCTGTTTATTGATACAGAAACCACCGGCTTAATGGGCGGAACAGGAACTGTTTCTTTTTTAGTTGGTGTAGGATATTTTGAAAACAACAATTTTTATATCGAACAATATTTGATGAGAGACTATGATGAAGAAGCAGCAATGCTAAATGATTTAAAAAAATTATTAGAAGAGCATAATATTGTAATTTCATTTAATGGTAAGAGTTTTGATCTTCCTTTAATAAAAACGAGATTGATCTTAAATAGATTAGAGAGACCTAAATATGATTTTCATCTCGATTTATTGCATTCAGCAAGGAGGATCTGGTCATTTTTAGATTCTTGTTCTTTAAAATCTCTTGAAAAAAATATTCTAAACTTTAATAGAATAGACGATGTACCAGGTCATTTAATACCAGGTATTTACTTCGAGTTTTTAGAAAAGAAAGATTTAAAACTATTAGCTCCAATATTAGAACATAATATATATGATATACTATCTTTAGTAACTTTGTTTACTCATTTAAAAGAAGTGTATCTTAAAAATGTAGAGAATTTAAATCCACATGAACTATTTCATTTAGGACGAATTAAAGAGAAAGATAAAAATTATCAAGAATGTATTTCATATTTAGAAAAATCAGTAAAAAATAGTGAGGAAAATACTTTAAAATATAAAGCGTTAAAAAAATTAAGTTGGCAGTATAAAAGGATTAATCGTTATGAAGCAGCTGTAGAAATTTGGCAAAAAATGATAGATAATAATAAGGAAGGAATTTTTCCTTATGTAGAGATGGCAAAATATCTTGAACATCAAAAAAAGGAATATAAGAAAGCTTTAACATATACACAAGAAGCGATTAATTTAATAAATAAAAAGAGATCGATTACCCATAATTATGAAAAAAAGAGAAATAAATTAAAGCATCGAGCTGAAAGATTAGAAAAAAAGACAATAAATAAGTGATATATTTTTAATTATCCGGTAAAGTATGATAAAATATAAAAAAGCCCCTAGGAGTGAGAATATTGGAGAATAAAATAGTAAACACTTTTTCAATAGTCGGTTATGATCCGGAAACAGAAGAGTTAGGAATAGCTGTTCAATCCAAATTTCTAGCTGTTGGTGCTGTAGTACCCTGGGCCAAAGCGAAAGTGGGAGCAATTGCTACTCAGGCCCTTGCTAATTTGGATTACGGTGAAAAAGGATTAAAACTTTTAGAAGAAGGGCTTTCTCCCAAAGAAGTCATTGAAAAGCTGCGAAAGGAAGATGACAACAATCAAAGCAGACAGGTTGGTATTGTTGCTGCTGATGGAAACTCTGCTTCCTTTACTGGTAGTGATTGTTATGATTGGGCGGGTGGCATTACCGGCCAAAATTTTGCCTGTCAGGGCAATATTTTAGTTGGTGAAGAGACCGTTAAAGCCATGGCGTCTAAGTTTAAAAATACTGAGGGAGAATTAGCAGAGAGACTTGTATTGGCTTTAGAAGCGGGCCAAAAAGCAGGTGGAGACAAAAGGGGTAGACAATCTGCTGCCTTATTAGTAGTAAAAGAAAACGGTAGTTACGGGGGATATAACGATAGATACATAGATTTAAGAGTAGATGATCATAAAACTCCCATTCAAAAACTAAAAAGTTTATTAGATACATTTTATTTATATTTTGGTGATAAAGAAGTACAGAAAGTTGAACTAACCGAGGAAGTTATAAAAGAAATAAAACAGTATCTTAAAGATTTTGATCTATATTCAGGTAAGATAGATGGCAAAAACAATCAAATATTTCAAGATTCTTTAGAAACATTTTATCATCAGGAAAACTTTGAAGAAAGAGAACAAAAAGAAGGTTTTTTAGATAAAGATATATTAGAATATATGAAAAAGAAAGCAGAATAATTAATGGAGGTGCGTATTAATGGATCGTAAAGAGTTTATTATTGAAATCGATGATATGTCAGACAGGAAGTTAAGGCAGTTATTGAACTTTGTTTATGAACAATTTGAAAAAGAGGACAAAGTTGATTTACTTAAAGAAAAAATCGATGAAATCAAAAAATTTAGCTAATAATTAATCCTACTTATTATTTCAACTGGAGATGGATATAGCATCGATATGATGTCTAAGTAAACTAATACTGTTTTTTATGCAAAAATAGTGTCTGTTTTACTTGACAACAAGAGGTTCTTGTGCTAAGATTATTAATGTTTGACACTATGCGAAAGTGGCGGAATTGGCAGACGCGCTAGATTTAGGATCTAGTGGGGCTTCCCCGTGGGGGTTCGAGTCCCCCCTTTCGCACCATTTTCTCAGTTAAACATTGAACTTTGACTTAAACCCCGAATTGGCCATTGCCATATCGGGGCTTATTGACATTGTAATGAAAAATAATATGATTGTGTTATATGAAAGGATGATTAAGTAGTGGAAGTAACCAAAAATCAACTTGAAGGAAACAAAGTTGAACTTAAAGTAGAAATAGAAGCAGAAAGAGTCAATGAAGCCCTTGAACAAGCTTATAAAAAGGTTGTTAAGGATATTGACATTTCAGGATTTAGGAAAGGTAAAGTACCTCGCAAAGTTTTAGAAGCCAGATACGGTAAAGAAGTTCTTCATAAAGATGCTTTAGATATTTTAATTCCTGAAGGATATCGTGAGGCTTTAGATGAAACCGGTATAGAACCCATTGATCAACCTGATATTGAAGATTTTCATATAGAAGAAGATGAACCAGCTTCTTTTACAGCTATTGTAGAAGTAAAACCAGAGGTTGAGTTAGGAGAATATACAGACTTAGATGTCGAAAAAGAAAGTGCTGAAGTAACTGAAGAAGAAATCGAAGAAGAAATTGAAAGAGTTAGAAATCAGCATAGTCAACTTGTAGCTTCTGATAAAGAAGTTGTTGAAGATGGTGACTTTGTAATTATTGACTTTGAAGGTAAAAAAGATGGAGAACCATTTCCAGGTGGAAGTGCCGAAGAATATAGTTTAGAAATTGGTTCTAATACATTTATCCCTGGTTTTGAAGAACAGCTCATTGGTGCTCAGGTTGGGGATGAACTTGAATTAAACATCACCTTCCCAGAAGATTATAATGCAGAAGATCTGGCAGGGGAAGATGTAATATTCGATGTTGAAATTAAAGAGATTAAAGAAAAACAATTACCTGAATTAGATGACGAATTTGCAAAAGAAGTCAGTGATTATGAAACATTTGAAGAATATAAAGAAAGTATCAAGGAAAGACTACAAAAGAGCAAAGAAGATCGTACACAAAGAGAATATGAAAATAAATTAATTGAAAAAGCTTCTCAAAATGCAGAAGTAGATGTTCCAGAAAAAATGGTTGAAGATGAACTAAATACAATGTTCCAAAACTTTACCCAGAGTGTTTCTCAGCAGGGTATGGAGGTTCAAGACTATCTTGATTATATGGGAACAGATGAAGAAGGCTGGAAAGAACAGAATAAAGAAGCAGCCGAAAATAGAACAAGAAGTAATCTTGTTTTAGAAGCAATTGCAGAAAAAGAAGGTATTGAAATAAGTGAAGAAGAAATAGAAGAACAGATTCAAGAAATTGCTGAAAGCAATGACCAAGACCCAGAACAAATCAAAGCATTCTTACAAATGCAGGGTCAGCTTGATGGTTTAAAAGATGGACTTAAGATGCAAAAAACTATTGAATATTTGAAAGATAATAACTAAAAAATATATATTTTTTAAGGGGGAATTGTAATGAGTGGCTTAATCCCTATGGTAGTTGAACAAACTAACCGCGGAGAACGTTCCTATGATATCTATTCCAGATTATTAAAAGATAGAATAGTATTTTTAGGAAGTCATGTAACTGATGAGATAGCAAACTTAATAATTGCTCAGCTGCTATTTTTAGAAGCAGATGATCCTGATAAAGACATTTATCTTTATATAAATAGTCCTGGTGGATCAGTAACAGCTGCTTTAGCTATTTATGATACAATGCAGTATATAAAACCTGATGTAGTTACAATTTGTATGGGACAGGCAGCAAGTGCTGGCGCTTTACTTCTAGCTGCTGGTGAAGATGGTAAGAGATATGGTCTTCCATATGCTCGTGTTATGATCCATCAACCGGCTGGAGGAGTTCAGGGTAAAGCAACTGAAGCTGAAGTTCATATTAAAGAACTGATGAGAATAAAAGATCTGTTGAATGATATTTTAAGTGACCACACTGGACAACCCGTTGAAAAAATTAGTGAAGATGTTGAAAAAGATTACTTCATGACTTCTGAAGAAGCGGTTGAATACGGTATTATTGACAAAGTAATATCCAGAAGTGAGATGAAAGAAACTAAAGAAGAGTGATATTAGAGGTGATTAAATGTTTAAATTCGATGACGAAGATGGACAATTAGAATGTTCATTCTGTGGAAAATCACAAGATGAAGTAAAAAAATTGATTGCGGGTCCAGGTGTATATATTTGTAATGAATGTGTAGATTTATGTAATGATATACTTAAAGAAGAATTAAGTGTTGATTTGGACCTTAATTTCAGTAATATACCTAAACCTAGAGAAATAAAAGATATCTTAGATCAGTATGTAATTGGACAGGATAGAGCTAAAAAGACTTTGTCTGTAGCTGTATATAATCATTATAAAAGAATAAACTCAGACATGAAAATAGATGAAGTTGAACTACAAAAAAGTAATATCTTAATGGTAGGGCCAACTGGTTGTGGTAAAACACTCTTAGCTCAAACTTTAGCTAGAATTCTTGATGTGCCATTTGCTATTACAGATGCTACTTCATTAACAGAAGCCGGCTATGTAGGAGAAGATGTTGAAAATATTCTATTGAAGTTAATTCAGGCTGCAGATTATGATATTGAAAAAGCAGAAAAAGGAATTATTTATGTGGATGAAATTGATAAATTAGCCCGTAAGTCGGAAAATCCATCAATTACTAGAGATGTTTCCGGTGAAGGTGTTCAGCAGGCCCTTTTAAAAATAATTGAAGGAACTACAGCAAATGTTCCTCCTAAGGGTGGAAGAAAACATCCCCATCAGCAGTTTATCCAAATTGATACCACCAATATATTATTTGTCTTTGGTGGAGCCTTTGATGGCCTAGATAAAATCATTAAATCTAGAGTCTCAGAAAAAGTCATGGGTTTTGGTGCTGATATTAAAACTAAAGATGAAAAAGAAAATATTGGGGATATTTTAAAACATGTCTTACCTCAGGACTTATTACATTATGGATTAATTCCTGAGTTTATCGGTAGAATGCCGATTATTGCTACTCTTAATGAATTAAGTGTAGATGACTTAGTTCAAATTTTAACTGAACCCAAAAATGCTTTAACAAAACAATATAAGAAATTCTTTGAGATGGACCATGTAGATTTAGAGTTTACAGAAGGTGCTCTCAGAGCAATTGCCCGTAAAACATTAGAAGTAAATACAGGAGCAAGAGGGTTAAGATCAGTTGTTGAAGATACGATTTTAGAAATTATGTATGATTTACCCTCAATGGATGATATCACTAAATGTATTATCGATGAAGGGGTTATTGATAAAAGTAAAGAGCCTAAACTCATTCGAAAGAATGAAGTGGGCAGTGATCGAGAAGAAAGTGCATAATCTAAAGACCTTAACAGAGATAATAATGAGATCTCATTATTATCTCTTTTTTTACTTTAGATATCATTTATTTTCTAAATATATTAGGATATAATAAGAACAAGAAATAATAATTTAATATACCAAAGTAAATAGTACTGTAAGTGAGGTGAAAAGTAATGAAAGATTTAGAAGAAGTAAAAATCAGTGATGGGGATATTGAAAAGATAGATGATGATTTTATTGAATTACCATTACTAGCATCCCGTGGTGTAGTGGTCTTTCCCCATATGGTTATTCCTTTATTAGTAGGAAGAGATAAATCCGTTGAAGCTTTGGAAAAAGCTATGTTAGAAGATAAAAGAATTGTAATCGCAGCTCAAAAAGATGAATCTATTGAAGAACCAGTTAGAAGCGATCTTTATGAAATTGGTACCATTACAGAAGTAAAACAGCTTGTAAAATTACCTAATGGTATGATTAAGGTTATAGTAGAGGGTGTGCAAAGAGCTAGAATTAAAGAATTTTTAGAAACCGAAGAATTTTTTAAGGTAACCGCTGAAGTATTTAATGAAGAAGATGAAAAGAAATCTGATGAGGATTATGAAATTGAAGCATTAATGAGGTCAGTAGTTGATTACTTCAAAGAGTATGTGAAGTATAATCGTAACTTTCCCGCGGAAACAATGGTTTCAGTTATAAATATTGAAGAACCTGGTAGATTAGCAGATATTATAGCTTCTAATCTAGAACTTAAATATAAAAAAGAGCAGGAGCTTTTAGAAGCATTTTCTCATAAAGAAAGATTAGAACTGCTTATGAAAATCATCAAAAAAGAAATTGAAATCTTAAAAATAGAAAATGACATTAATGAGAAAGTAAAAGACCAGGTAGAAAAAACTCAAAAAGAGTACTTTTTAAAAGAAAAATTAAAAGTAATTAAAGAAGAACTTGATGAAGAAGACATGGATGAGATAGAAGAATATAGAGAAAAGATGCAAGAAATTGATTTTCCTGAAGAAGTAGAAGAAAAAATGGAAACAGAGATTAAGAAATTAAATAAAACCCCATCTATGTCACCTGAATCTACAGTTATCAGAAATTATTTGGACTGTATGCTTGATTTACCTTGGGACAAAGAAAAAAATACTGAGATTAATATTAAAGAAGCCGAAAAAATCTTAGAAGAAGATCATTATGGCTTAGAAGATGTTAAAGAACGTATAATAGAATATCTAGCTGTTAGAAAGATATCTAAAAAGAAAAAGAGTCCCATTCTTTGTTTAGTTGGTGCTCCTGGTGTAGGTAAGACCTCTTTAGGCCGTTCTATTGCCCGTGCATTAGAAAGAGATTTTGTTAGAATGTCATTAGGTGGAGTTAGAGATGAAGCTGAAATAAGAGGCCATAGAAGAACTTATATTGGTTCTCGTCCAGGGCGTATCATAAACTCTATGCGAGATGCTGGCAGTAAAAATCCTATCTTTTTATTAGATGAGGTAGATAAGATGTCAGCTGACTTTAGAGGTGACCCTGCATCTGCACTTTTAGAGGTGCTTGATCCTGAACAAAACAACGAATTTACAGATCATTATTTAGAAGTACCATTTGATCTTTCAGATGTTTTATTCATTACAACTGCTAATGTAACCAGTACAATTCCAGCACCACTCTTAGATAGAATGGAAGTCATAGAATTACCTGGTTATACTGAAGATGAAAAAGTTAAAATTGCAGAACGACATTTAATTCCTCGCATTTTAAATGAACATGGACTAGAAGAAGATCAAATTAATCTTTCAAATAATGCTTTATATAAAATAATTAGAGACTATACAAGAGAAGCCGGTGTAAGGAATTTAGAAAGAGAAATCTCTGCTATAGTGAGAAAGATAAGTAAAGAAATTGTAGAGGGTAGAGACAAAAAAGCGCGTATTACCAAAAGAAATGTTGATAAATATCTTGGTGTTCGTAAATTCAAATATGAAGTTGCCAAAAAAGAAGATAGAATTGGTGTTGCAACTGGTTTAGCATATAATCAAGCAGGTGGCGATATACTAGATATTGAGGTAGCAGTAGTACCTGGTAAAGGAGATGTTACCTTAACAGGTTCTTTAGGAGATGTAATGCAGGAATCTGCTAAAGCTGCTTTAAGTTATATTAGGTCTAAACACCAAGAACTTAATTTAGATAAAGACTTTCACGAGAACTATGACCTCCATATTCACGTACCACAGGGAGCTGTTCCCAAGGATGGTCCATCTGCCGGGATAACTATTGCACTAGCAATAGCTTCTGCTTTAACAAATCGCAAAGTAAGAGGCGATTATGCAATGACTGGTGAAATATCATTGAGAGGTAGAGTTTTACCTGTTGGTGGAATTAAAACCAAAATCTTAGCTGCTAAAAGAGCAGGCATTAGTAAAATAGTACTACCAAAAGAAAATGAAGAATCAATGGGTGAAATTCAAAATTATCTCAAGAAAGATTTAGAAATAAATTATGTTGAGCATATCGATGAAGTCATTGATTTATTGTTATTGGAGGAATAGTTTGTGAAAATAATAAATCCTGAATTTGTAAAAAGTGCCCATACAATAGAAGATTATCCCTATAATACTCTCCCGGAGATTGCCTTTGCCGGGAGATCTAATGTGGGGAAATCTTCTATGATAAATAAAGTATTAAATCGCAAAGGTTTAGCAAGAACCAGTTCCAAACCTGGTCACACTAGAAGTATTAACTTTTATAATATTGATAATAATTTTTATCTTGTTGATCTACCTGGTTATGGTTTTGCTAAAGTATCAAAAGAAGAAAAAGAAAAATGGAATATGTTAATAAATGATTACTTGCATTACAGAGAAAACCTTAAAGGGATAGTCATGATTGTTGATGCAAGACATAAACCAACTGAGAAAGATCAGGTAATGTTAAATTGGATAAGAGAAGTAAGAATACCGAAAGTAATTGCAGCTACTAAAGCAGATAAATTGTCTAATAATAAAAAGGCTAAACAAAAAAAAGTAATCAAAAACACACTCGGTTTAACAGAGGAAGAAAGATTTATCTTCTTTTCTGCTAAAACAGGTGAAGGGAAAAAAGGTGTATTCTCATTTATTAATCATATAATTAAGTGATCGAGGTGTGGCAATGGAATCCAAATCATACACAAATTCATTTGCAGTTATATATGATGATGTAATGGAACGAGTACCTTATTATTATTGGTATAAATACCTAAAACATTTATTGTCGTTTTATGATAAAAATCCAGATAAAATATTGGAATTAGCATGTGGTACTGGTAATATGATCAAATATTTTGTAGATGAAGCAGAATTAATTTATGGTTTGGATAAATCTAATGACATGCTGGCTGTTGCTCAAAACAAGTTTATTGATTATAATAATGTTGATTTTTTTAATACAGATATGACCCAAAAATATAAATATGATGACTTTGATTTTATATATTCAATTTTTGACAGCCTTAATTATATATTAGAATACGAAGACTTAGTTAGTGTTTTTGAAAATGCATATTTAAATTTAAAACAGGACGGCATCTTTATTTTTGATATGAATACTATATATCGTTTAATGGATATTGGGGAAGGTACTAAAAAAATAGAAGGTGAAGACTATACCTGTTATTGGCGAGATATTATAGATAGAGAAGAACAAAAATGGGTAGTAGAATTAGACATTTATTTTGACCGTGGCCAAGAGATTGAAAATTTTAGTGAGAAACATGTTGAAACTAGTTATTCATTAAATAAGATTAAAGAAGGTTTATTAGATGTTGGTTTTAAACATGTAGATATTTATAATTCTTTTACCTTTAGAAATGGAAAACCTCAAAATGATAGGATTCATTTTGTGGCACTTAAAAATAAAGCACAGGTTAATAAATTCAAAAGAATTTTATTAAAAACAAAATGGAATATAATTAGTCCCTTTATATCTATATTTTGAGTTATTTCTTGACACCAAATTTAACAAATATTATACTATTTAGTAGTGGGGTTATAGCTCAGTTGGATAGAGCGGCAGATTCCTAATCTGCAGGCCACAGGTTCAAATCCTGTTAACCCTACCATTTTAATAATTTAATAGTTTTTTATCACCCAGCCATGAAGATGCTGGGTTTTATTTTTTTGTGTAGTAAAAACATTAAAGAAAAATATAAGAAGGTAAATATAAACTAATACATAACTATAATAATGGATACATAAGGGAATAAAGTTATGATAAGTAATAACAAATAAATGATTTCTTTTTCATTTAAAAGTTATTTTAGTAATCCCACCTTAAAAGTTCTATTTATATATTTAAGAGGGGGTGATTTTTATGTGTCAAAAAAAATCTTTGATTACAATTATAATTGTTTTGTTAATTCTATTATCAATTAGTTCCTTTATCTATGCACAAAAAGACTTTGAAGATTTACAAATTCCTACTGAAGCAAGTGATTTGATTAATAATTTTTCAATGATCGAGTATGATATTATTACTTTAGATAAGAATGGTGAAAAAAGTATTGATACCAACATGAAATATACTTATCTCGGTAAAGAAAAGATTAATGGGACAGAAACTGATAAAATATCAATTGAAATTGCAGATAAAATTCAAGAAAATACTCCTAATAAATTATATTTTTGGTTTGCCGATAATAAGGTCAAACAGATGCAGATTGATGAGCAGGTGTTATCAGAGAATATGGCGAGTATGATGGCAGATAGATTTCTAAACACAATATTTTCTCCGCTTAAACAGTTAGAACAGTATAATATGTCAGAATTTAAAAAAGTAGGCGAAGTGACAAAATATACTGAGACATATGGCGGCAAGAATTTAAATATCACCAAAATAGAAGTGCGAAATATACCCGAATATGAATTGGAATATGGAATGACTGAGATTGCAGAGTTAGAAAACACTTCAGTTGTATTAGAATATGAATATATATCTTCAGAAAGCAAAAATCAAGTAAATTTTAAAGTTCAGGACTTTCAGTTACATTAATTAATATTATTTTAAACAAGAAATATTTGCTGTATTAATGGTCAAAATTATAAGCCTTGACTTTTCTTTTATTATTAAATAGAATAAAATATAGTGGTAGGAATAAAGTAACTTCAAAATACTATTTTTAAGTTGGAAATAATTTATTCTTCCATTAAAAATTTTGTCCCAGTATGAAAATACTGGGTATTTTTTTATCCAGTAAAAATATAACAGGAGGTAATGGAATGTTAAAAATAACTTTTATGGGAGCAGGAAGTACAATATTTGCTAAAAATGTTATAGGAGATAGTCTTCTAACCCCTGCTTTACGGGAAGCAGAATTTGCATTATATGATATTGACCATGAAAGACTTAAAGAATCAGAGATGATGTTAAATAATATAAATAAAAATTATGGAAACCATGGAATAATCAATGCTTACACAGATCGTAAAAAAGCGTTAGAAAATGCAGATTACATAATAAATGCAATTCAAGTAGGAGGATATAGACCAGCTACAGTCATTGATTTTGAAATCCCAAAAAAATATGGATTAAGACAAACCATTGGAGATACAATAGGAATAGGGGGTATTTTTAGAGCTTTAAGAACCATTCCTGTTATGTTAGACTTTGCTAGAGATATAGAAGAGGTTGCTCCTGATGCATTATTTTTAAATTATACTAATCCAATGTCCATTTTAACTGGAGCGATGTTAGAGGCAACAGATGTTGATACAGTAGGATTATGTCATAGTGTACAGACCTGTTTGAGTTCTTTATTAGAACCACTTGGAATGAGCACTAAAAATGTTAAACACCAAATTGCTGGTATCAATCATATGGCCTGGCTTTTAGAAGTAAGTCGAAATGGTCATGACCTATATCCAGAGATTAAAAAAAGAGCTTTTAACCGTGAAACACCTCATGATGATATGGTTAGATATGAGATCATGAAAAGGTTTGGTTATTATGTTACAGAATCTAGTGAACATAATGCTGAATATTTACCTTATTTTATTAAGTCCAATTATCCTGAATTAATAGATAATTTTAATATTCCTTTGGATGAATACCCACGGCGATGTGAAGAACAAATTGAAGAATGGAAAGAAATGAAAGACAGTTTAATTGATAATGAAGATTTAGAACACGAGCGTTCTAATGAATATGCATCATATATCATGGAAGCGATTGAAACAGATAGACCTTATCGTATTGGGGGAAATGTAAAAAATGATAATCTTATTGAGAACCTTCCAAATAATGCTATAGTTGAAATTCCATGTCTGGTCGATAGGAATGGGATTACTCCCTGTCACATAGGTGAAATACCAGAACAGTTAGCTGCTTTAAATAGAACTAATATAAATGTTCATATAATGACAATCAAAGCCGCTTTAGAAAAGAAAAAGGAATATATTTATCAGGCTGCTTTATTAGACCCTCACACTTCATCTGAACTTTCAATTGATGATACAATTAATTTGTGTGATGATTTAATTGAAGCACATGGAAAGTGGCTGCCAGAGTATAAATAACTATTAAGCAAATTAATTTTTAAATCAATACTATAAAAGGAGTTTATACCAAAAGGCTTTATAAAAAGAGCAAAGAGATTAGAGCTAATTAGTTATCAGTTCAGAAAATATTTTAAAATAGCAGAAAAGCCGGAGTTTTGACTCCGGCTTTAATTACTATTCATAATTTTTAAAGTTCATTTTCATATAAATGTTTTATTTCTGTTTCATTTAAAACACGATTATATATCCTAATATTTTTAATGTTCCCTTTAAAAAACATTGGCTCTGCATCCCAGTATCCTTTACCAATCCAGAAAGCTTCATCTTTTACAGCATCTTCAAAAAATTCGGAGTCGCGTGCATTACCAAAGTTGTATCTTCTATTGGTCATTTCTTTTCCATTTAAATAACCTGTATTATAATCCTTACCAACTAAAGCAACAAAATGATACCACTTATTTTCTTCCATGGGTTGTCTTGAATCATAGCAAAAAGAGGGATACTCACATCCGTCAGAAAATATCGTGAAATAAAGGTTTTTGGATCTAAAATGCATCGGGTCATGGGCAACTTCTATTATCAATCCTTGATTTGAAGCATCAGGCATATTTTCACATGGTTTTTGGGCACCGTAATATAAGATTGGTCTAATGGCATCCTGAATGGGAATATCTTGAGCTTTAAACCATAAAGAAATGGTTCCATATCCCATATTATTGAAATCATGTCCCTTCAATTCAATAAAATCATCTTCACCATCAAATTCAACTAAGCCATTGTTGAAAGTGGTACCCATCTTTTCACCGGTTAAATTACCAGTTTCATCAGTAATTTCTTCGCTGTCGTTATCTAATTTCAAATAGGTTACCAGACCATCCTCTAAGTTAATTTCACCATCCTGGGCACTTGTTAAGGGAGACAGTAGAAATATAGACACCAAACTTATCAAGAGCAAGCTTAAAAATAGTTTGTATTTCATTTTTTATCTCTCCTCAGAAATCAATTTTAATTCATTTGATTATTTGGTATACTAATATTATTGATTATTATATATATTTGAGGTGTAAATTATGCTAACAATTAAATGTAGCAAATGTAAGTCTAAACTTTTTAAATATAAGAAGATAGGTGAAGGTAAAGTTTTAAGATGCTGGAAAAGTAAAATCACGAGAGTTTATGACACCGAAGTTAAGAATAATAAATTATTTTGTGGTAACTGTGGTAATGAAATAGGAGATATTGATGAAAAGAAAGTAGATATGAATTCTGAAGCATTTACATATACAGGTACCAAGGTAAGCAAATAGTATATATTAGCTTTCCTTATTTAATTTCCAGCACATTAAATCTTCTTCGGAACTGATATAATCAAAACCAGCTTTCTTTAAAACTTTTTGAGAGGGGATATTATCATCTTTAGTTTTAGCTACTATAGTTTCAATTGGTAGCAAAGTTTGTTTAAAGCCCCATTTGAGCATGGCTTTAAGTGCTTCTGTCATATATCCATTTGACCTAAAGTCTATACCAATTCCATAGCCAATCTCGATTTCTAAATTATCATCTGGGACGTTCTTAAAGCCAATTCGCCCTATAATTTCATTATTTTTTCTTTTAACTATTAACCAGTAGGTGTAAAATAGATAATTATCCGGATCACTTTTCATATTAACCAATTTTATTTTGTAAATTTTATACATTAAATTAGAAAGTTTTTGTTTATTACTTTTATAACCCTTTTCTTTATAAAAGTTTTCTAAACTTTCCAGTGACATTTCAATATCATCTTGAGTTAATGGTATTAATTTAAGTC
The DNA here is from genome assembly GCA_964642575.1 of uncultured Halanaerobiales bacterium. Taxonomy (GTDB): domain Bacteria; phylum Bacillota; class Halanaerobiia; order Halanaerobiales; family M55B127; genus M55B127. Next base: position 13,654 of record CAZXRH010000004.1, on the reverse strand, counting down.
TTTCAGTAAATATTTCCATATTAAACTTCCTTCCAGATAAAATAGTAAAATGGTTTATTACTATTATATTATTAATATTATCAAAATACAATGATATATTTATTTTAATAAATATAAATTTGAGATTTGACATTCATTTCGGATATCGGGTAAAATATACATACAGTATATATATAAAGTAATTATATAAATATAGATTAATCAGCCAATTCACTACTGGATTTAAAAAGGGGTGAGTTGGGTTTTTCTATTTGGGGGTGAAAAAATGAGCAAAATTGCACTGGGTGTTATTACAAATAATGTTGATACATTTTATCCATACTGTGATTTTATCTTAAATGCACAAAAACATGGACATGAAGTTGAAAAATTGTTTATCTGTTATTCACATCGATTAAATGAGAAAAAAGTTAAAACTATGCAAAAATATGTTGATATTGAATTATTGAAAATAAATAATAATGAAAAACTTATGAAAAAACTTTTAGATTTAGGTCTAAAAGAAATTGAAGTTAAAAAATTAATTGAGAGTCAAGATTTAAAAAAATATGGTTTAGTCCCTTATGGAAAAAGGAGAAATATTGTTCTTTTAGCCGCTTTACTTACTGAACCATCTATTGATTATTTACTATTTTTTGATACTGATGTAAAACCTTATGTGCTTGCAGATGAACAAGGTAATAGAAGAGATATTGATTTTGTTGGTAATCATTTAAAGCATTTAAAAAAAGATGATGTTGTTATCACAACCAGTGATTATACTGGGTATTATATTATTCCTTCTATGTATTTTGATGGTCTAGAAGAGATGCTTAAAGGACTCCAAAAAGAAAAGGCTTATGAATTTGTTAAATCAGAAGGTAATAATCTCATAACAGAAAGTGAAGAAAAAATACTAGATGTTAAAGATACCAATAAAATTTTGGGGGGTAACCATGCTATCGATTTAAATAAATATGAATTATTATCTCCATACTATTCCACCACATATCATTATAGACAGGACTTGGTTTTAGGGAGAGGAGAAGACACCTTATTGGGTCAAGTAATACCAGATTTAGGTGGGAAAATAGTTGATATAAATACAAAGATATTTCATGATACCTTTGATAACTATCCAGAGGTACCTAATATTCACAATACAGATATCAGAGAACGCTTTTATTGTGCTTGTCTGGGTTGGATAGGCAGAAACCCTTTTCTGAACTGGTATTTGAAGAATAAAGGTGAAATTTCAGTGGATCAGTTTAATAAAGACAGAAAAGAACTAAGAGAAAAACTAGTAAAAGGTAGTTATAGTTTTGCAGATAATTATAACTGTCCAAAATTTAAAGACTTGCCCGAAGCTTTTTCATTAGCCTATGATCAACTTGATCACATGATAGATGACTATGAAAAACTTATGAATATTTGGGACAAATTTATTGAGGGGATCAAACAGAGGAGGTAGAAGTTTTATGAAAGTTTTATTAGTAAATCATTTCCCATTAGAAGGATCGGGAAGTGGTATTTATACAAAAAATATTGCTAAAAGGTTAGTAGACCGTGGTCATGAAGTGGAAGCAATTGTAGTTGATAAGTATAAGAATAGTTGTAAAGGGTTTCCGGTAAAAACAATTATCAATTATGATTTTCCTTGTTTTACAACTCACCCCCATAGTAATAATCAATTCTATCATCTCACAAATGATGAGATGGATGAATATCTAAATTCTTTTATAAAAGCAATAGATAAAGAAGTAAATACTTTTAAACCGGATCTTATTCACTGTCAGCATATCTGGGTAGCACCTTTTGCAGCTTCTAAGACTAATATCCCTTATGTGATAACAGCCCATGGAACTGATATTAAGGGCTTTAAAAAGGATAAAAGATATCATCATATTGCCAATAAAGCTGTTGAAAATGCAGAGAGAATTATTACAATTTCAAAATATATTCATGAAAGTGTTCAGAAACATTTTACAGTTTCAGATGATAAATTACAATTAATCCTAAATGGTTTTGATGAAAGCATCTTTCATCCCAAAGACTTGGACAAAAAAACAGTTGTCAATAATTATATAGATAAAGATCTTTCATATTCAGAAGAGCTCAAAGTAATTAATTTCACTGGAAAGTTAACTGATTTTAAAGGAGTAGACCTTTTATTAAAAGCAGCTGATATTTATGAAAAAGAGTTTGATAATGTAGTTACCTTAATTGTAGGAGATGGTGAATTAAGGGATGAATTAAAAGATTTAAAAAATGAATTAAACCTTAATTCAGTTAATTTTTTAGGTAACCTTCCTCAAGAAACAGTAGCTGATCTTTATTCAGTTGCTGATATTACAATAGTACCTTCGCGGGTAGAGCCTTTTGGTTTAGTAGCAATTGAGTCCCTGGCTTGTGGAACACCTGTGATAGCTTCCCGGGCAGGTGGATTAAAAGATTTTATTAATGAAGAGGTAGGAAGATTTTTTCCAATGGATGACCACAAAGCTTTAGCTTCAGAAATTATTAAAGCTCTTAATAACCATGAAAAACAAAATAAAGGTAAAAGAGCGAGTGAATATGCTATAAATAATTTTTCTTGGAACCGGGTCATGGATGAACTATTAGAAGTGTATAATGATGTACTTAAGGAGGGTAAAAATATATGAAAAGGGTAATGGTAGTACCTACTTATTGGGGTCGTGATTCTGACACTGGCTGGCAGTTAGGAGATGATATCTATGATCATCCCACTCCAATAGATAAAGAAGGGACCTTACCTAGATTTTTTGAAAGTCTTGAAATACTAAATGACCAGGACTTTGAACTTGTCATAATATTAGCTGCTACTACCACTGATATTGAAGAAAAAGCCTATAAAAAGGTAAAGAAACTTATAAAAAAATATGAACCTCCTGTTCCCACTTACCTATTTTCAGCAAGTACTTTAAATAAAATTAAAGAAGTGTACAGTAAGAACAGTTCCTTACCCCTAAGACTCTTTTCGTTAAGTGGTTATTCAAATATTAGAAATATGTGTCTTTTTGGCGGCTATTTAGCCGATGGTGATGTTGTAATTTTAATTGATGATGATGAAATTTTTCAGGATGAAGACTTCATGAATAAGGCATCGGAATTTATCGGTGGTAGGTTTTATGGACAGACCGTTGATGGTATAGCTGGATATTATCTTAATGAAAATGGTGAGTATTATGATGATGTAAATATTGAACCCTGGATGACATACTGGAACCGTTTTGGTAGTAAGTCAAAAGCATTTGATAAAATAATTGGTAGTTCGCCCCGCCTTAAAATATCTCCATTTGCTTTTGGTGGTCTGATGGTAATTCATCAAAACCTTTTTAAGATTGTACCCTTTGATCCTAACTTAACCAGAGGAGAAGATATAGATTATTTAATAAATGCTCGTATGTTCGGTTTTAACTTCTTTTTAGATAATGAACTTTCCATCTTACATTTACCACCAGATAAGCCTCATCCCGTTTGGCAGCGGTTTAGACAGGACATGTATAGATTTTATTATGAAAAAAAGAAATTAGAAACCCAAGAAGAGAAATCCAATATGCAGTTCGTAACTGCAGAGGATTTTGATCCTTATCCAGGTGAATTTATGAAAAAGGAATTAGAGGATAAAATCTTCAAATCCAATATCATGTTAGCCTTAGATTATTTAAGTGATGATGAAATTGAAAATACGAAAGCAACCTTAAAAAATATCTATATTTCTAAATATTCAGCCGAACCAGACTATAATGTCTTTAGCCAGTATTTAGAACTACAAAATGAATGGGAAAATATTTTAGATTTTGCTGATGATAATTTTAGAAAGTTAGAAAATATATTTGAAAAGACCCGAATAGAAAAAGAAGACAAACAGATAGAAGTAAAAAAAGAATATAAAGATTACCAGAGTATTATTGACTTACCTATTTTTAATACAGTTTCTGAACAAGAACTTGATGAACTGCTCAGTATTAGTGAATTTAAAAATTATCAAGTAGGAGATAAGATCTTACAAAAAGGAGATAGAGATGACGCCCTTTATATTATTCATAAAGGAGAAGTTAAGATTTTAAATAATAAAGAGGGGGAGGGGGAAGAAATAAAATTAGCAGAACTGGACAAGGGCGACTTTTTTGGCTTAACTTCTTTGATAGCCAGCAAAAGCGCCAACTATTTAGTAGATGTTGTCGCCCAAACCCCAGTTAAACTAGTCAAGATAAATAGAGATGAAATCTTTACCTTTTTCTCGGAAAATCATAAATCGGGAGTTAGACTATTATTATACTTCATGAAAAAACTCAATGAGCAATTAGAAGATTTAACAGAAATGTATACCGATGTTCAGTTGAAAGGAAGAGATATCAGCCAAATTATGGATGAATAAAGACCTTCCCCTCGTAATCATGAAGTTGGACGGTTAAGGTACCATTATCACTTTCTGTTACGGTATTGCTTAAAAGTTCAGTATATTCTCCAGAACGTTCGATATCAAAGGTTATATTTTGTGAGATATGACTATTGTTCATTACAATATAGACAGTTTTGTATTTAGATCTTCTTTTAAATACCAGAACATTTTTTGCTTCATCCTGTAAAATCACTCTAAAATCTCCTCTGTAAAGGGGAGATATATTTTTTTTGAGTTCAATTAACTTTTTATAATATGCTAATAGTTCACTATTTTCAACTTGATCCCAGGGCATACAGCGTCGATTATCAGGATCTTTACCACCTTTAAGGCCTAATTCATCTCCATAATAGACCATTGGTATACCAGGAAAGGTCATCATAAATAATACAGCTAATTTAACTTGTTTGGTATTCTTACAGAACTCCATTATACGGGGTATATCATGACTGGATAATAGATTTAATAAAACATGACTGGTTTCTTCCCGATAATGGTAATAATTTTTTACAATAAGAGAGATGAACTTCTCAACACCAATTTCATTGGTACCAAAAAACTTCATGACTGCCCAATTGAAGGGATAGTTCATAACGGTATCAAATCTATCTCCCCTCAGCCACTTGCGGGCACTGTGCCAAATTTCTCCAATAACTACTGCCTCTTTTTTAATATCTTTGACTGTTTTTCTAAATTTTCGCCAGAAATCCATATGCACTTCATCAGATACATCCAACCGCCAGCCGTCAATATTTAAAGTTTCCATCCAGTATTTAACTACATTTAGTAAGTATTGTTGAACTTCAGTATTACTGGTATTTAATTTTGGCATGGACTTTACCTGAGTTGCAAAAGTAGTATAATTGATAGGTTTTTCTGTTTTAATAGGGAGTTTTTCATAGAAAAACCAGTTTTTATATCTTGATTTTTCTCCATATTTAATTAGATCTTGAAAAGCAAAAAAGTTGATATCACAATGATTAAATACAGCATCCAATATAACTTTTATATCTCTTTCATGAGCTTTTTGTACTAGTTCTTTTGCTTTTGATAAGTCTCCAAAGTTTTTGTCTATTTTATAATAGTCAGCTATATTATATTTATGGTTCGAATCTGATTCAAAAATTGGAGTAAGATATATGGCATTAATGCCAAGTTCTGTTAGGTAGTCTAACTTCTCAATAATTCCTTCCAGGTCGCCACCAAAAAAGGAATAATGTCCAGGTGTATTTCCCCACTTTTCCACTTCATCAGGATTTATTTCTGGATTGCCATTTTTAAATCTATCAGGAAAGATCTGATAAATTACTGCATTTTGAAGCCAATCTGGTCTTTCAAATTTTTCATAATTAGTTATAATTGGATATTGAAAAAATCCTGCTTCATGTCCACGCGGTCTATTTTCGAAGAAACCTTTCTCATTATACCAATATTTATTACCTTTCTTATCTTCTAATAAAAAATGATATCTAAAGCGGGGATCATCTAAATGAATTTTTACACTAAAGTAATCGTGGGTTTGATCACTACCCGCTAATTCCATATCTTTTGTCAAGACAGGGTCTTTATAGAAATCAAATTTAGGACCATATACTATCTGAACATTTTTTAAGTCGTTTTTAGCTGTAATAAGGCGGACCCTCAATGTATCATTATCAAGAGGATAGGCCATGTTGTCAATACTTTCATGATAAATAGCTGCTTTGTTCAACAAGTTCACCTCCATTTACATTTTAACCTTTAACTGCTCCTCCAATCAAACCATGTACAATATATTTTTGAACCATCATAAATAAGATGACAATTGGTAATGCACCTAATAAAGCGGCTGCTGAGAACACACCCCAGCGGTTTGCGTACATATCAGAGATAAATAGGTGCAGACCAACTGCTAAAGTATATTTCTCATTTGAATTTAAGATTATACTAGCTAATATATATTCAGAGTATGTTGCTATAAACTGAAGTACGAATAAAACTGCTAAGATAGGACGGGCCAATGGTAATATGATGCGATAAAATGCCTGGAAGCGGCTGGCCCCATCAATATAGGCAGCCTCCTCTAATGAAGTGGGAATGGTATCTAAATACCCCTTCATCAACCATGTATTTACGCCAATTGCACCACCTAAATAGATGGTAATAATAGCCGGGTGGGTATTGAGCCCAAAAGCGGGCAGTACTTCCTGAATATTTAAAAATAATAGATAAATTGCAACCATAGCCAGCATTTGCGGGAAAATCTGAATTAACAAAATGACAAATAGGCCATTTCTTCTTCCTCTAAATTTAAATCTGGAAAATGGATAGGCAGCTAAAGCTGTCATACTAACCGCAATTGTAGCAGTGATAAAAGAAATTTTGACACTGTTCCAAAGCCAGATTGGAAAAGGATGCTGTTCATTACTGAACAGATAGTCAAAGTTTTCTAAACTGGCATTAGGTGGAATCAACTGTTGATTGATTAAAGTATTAGCCGGATTTAAAGCCGCTGATAAGGTCCAAACTAAAGGAAATAGGGCAAAGGCGATTACTATCCAGATAACAAGATGTTTTAATAACTTGGTTTTTTTATCTTGTCTTCTATACATTTTCCTTCACCTCCTCAAGGGCTCCCGTATATTTGAAGTTAAACCAGGTGATAACAGCTGTGATCATAAAGATTACAATACTTACCGCACTTGCCAGTCCAAAATCAGCTCCACGTCCACTTTCAAAAGAGAGCCGGTACGTATAAGAGATTAAAATATCAGTTCCACCAGCTGGGGTCTGAGCTCCGACAATAGGAGGTCCACCTTCATTAAAAAGATAAATCACATTAAAGTTATTGAAGTTGAAGGCAAAGGATGATATTAATAAAGGTCCAATACTAACTAATATTAATGGTAAAGTAATAGTCTTAAACCTCTGCCACCCGGTAGCTCCATCAATAGCGGCTGCTTCATAAAGGTCATCTGGAATACTTTGCAGAGATCCGAGACTTATCAACATCATATAGGGAAAACCTAACCAAAGATTAATCATTACAAGAGCAAATCTTGACCAAAAAATACTCTGGAGCCAGGGAATAGCATCTATTGATAAGGCTTCTAAGATCTGATTAACCACACCTACTTCCGTATTTAAAAGACCTCTCCAGATTAAAACAGAAATAAAGGCAGGTAAAGCATAAGGTAAAATTAATAAGACCCGATAGAGTTTACGAAACCTTAATGAATCATCATTGAGTAAGATAGCCATAAATAGTCCCAGGGCAAAAGTTGTCAAAACACTTAAGATAGCCCATTCAAAAGTCCATAAAAAGACGCGCAAAAATGGCCCCTGCACCCTATCGTCAGTTAGTAAGGTTAAATAATTTTCCCAGCCCAAAAAAGTTCTAAATCCGGGTAGTAATTCATCACCGGTATCAGAAGTAAAAGAACCCTCACTTGGGAAATAAGAAATATTATTTTTTAAGTCCAATATTTTATCTTCTGTCCCATTATATTCATACTGTTGTCTATATAATGAAAAGGCAGCTAAACTTTTCATTCTTAAAATATTATCATTAAAAGGTAATTCTAAGTTTTGCAAGGTAGATAAATTTTTCAAAAGTTCGCCTCTTGAAAGAAGCTCATAATCACCGATTTGTTCTATATTTCCATCCCCATCATTATCGATTAGGCGGGGATCATTAGTCGTGATTTCTTCTAACTGTTGGTTAATAGCAAGGTATAAGTTAGCCTGCTCACCTTCTAATAAAATTGCATATTCACTCTGATCAGGTAATTTAAAAGCCTGATAACTAAAATCCTGTGTATCTTCTGGTAGATAATATCTGTTTTCCAACTGTTCAATAACCTGTTCCTTAGTAAGAATATGTCCGGTACCATAATTGGTAAAAGAAACATAGACCGTATAAAAAATAGGATATACCACAAGTAAAATCATGAAAAATGTACCAGGAAGAATATACCGGAGAGGATAAGCTTTCTCTGATAAATATACAAAATTGATAATTGCAGTAACAACTATTAAAACAGTTAAAAAGATATATTTGTGTTCAGTAAATAAGATAGTTGCACTCCAGACAGCTAGGGCATCTAATATACTCAACATTATAATTTTCGCCAGATATAAAAAATTATTTTTCCAGAAGCTCAATTTCTCGCCCTCCTTTTTTTACCAATTATAAAAAAACTGGTGCCCAAGGTTGGACACCAGTTATTAGTACAATTGATAGTATTATTGACTAGCTTCTATTGCTTTTTCAATTTGTTCAACTGCGTTATCCAAGGCAGGTTCAACATCCTGTTTTTGTGTTAATACTAATTCTAAAGCATCGCTCCATGCTTCCCAAACTGAAGCCATCTCAGGGATGCTGGGCATCGGTGTACCATCTGCAGCACTTTTTAAAACACCGGCTACATCTGGGTTATCTGATGCTTCTTCTGCAGCAGGTAAATAAACGGGAGGACGACTACCGGTTTCATATAAATCTAACATAGTTTCTTTGTTGGCAATAAATTCATTTAAGAAGGCTTGAGCCAAAATCTTATTTTTACTAAAGGCACTGATCATAAAGCCCTGCACACCAACAAATGGTTTAGGGGGATTACCTTCAATTTTTGGAAGTTGGGTAAAGCCATAGTCAATACCAGCTTCCTGAAGTGCGGGTAAAGCCCAAGGTCCAGTTAACATCATACCGACCTGTCCATTGGTAAATAGACTGGTCATTGTTTGGTAATCAACAAAAGGAACTACGCCATCTTCATAGAGGTTATCAAGTTTTTGTAAACCTAATACTGCTCCTTCATTGTTTAAACCAACATCATTAGGATTTAAGGTGCCATCTTCCATACCAAAGACATATCCACCGGGACCACTCATAAAGGGGAAGGTATGGTAAGGATCAGGTTGGGGCATAATGAATCCATACATTTCTTCTTCCTTATCAGTGATGTTTCTAACTATTGCTTCAAAAGCAGAGAAACTGGTTGGTGGGTCTGGCACAATATCCTTATTATAGATAAGGCCAACTGCTTCGATAGCATAGGGTACTGCATAGACATCTTCACCCCAGCTGAAGGCAGTAATTGCAACATCATAGAATTGGTCTTTTTTATCTCCTAATTCAATAGGAGCAATTAGACCGTTTGATACCAGTGCACCCAGCCAGTCATGAGCACCAACAATAATGTCAGGACCTTCCCCGGAAGGAGCTTCCACGGCCATATTGTCGCGGATATCTCCAAAAGCTTTCTCCTGGATTTCAACTGGTATGCCATATTCAGCTTCAAATTGGTCTTTAACTGAATTTAATACTTTAATTCGGTTTTCGTCAGCCCAGATCAAAAGTTTTCCTTCCTCTGAAGCTGCTACTAAAGCACTGAAACTAAATAACATTGTTAAAACTAAAAGAAATACAACAAACTTTTTCATAACATATTTCACCTCCAAAATATTTACCAGAAAAAGAAAATATTTTTTCTGGTCGTATATAATATATTCTATCAAAGTAATTATTATCCTCTAATTTTAATCATATATTCAAAAATATTTTGAAGGTTACTCCATCCATTATTTTAAAGTGTAAAATATACTATTCAACCGGTTTCATGCGAGCAGTGAAATGCCTTAATATCTCTGGTTCATAGGTGAAAGTGAGACCCTTTATTTCTTCAACACGATCTTTAATATTAATCAAAGATTCAGCCACAAAATTTAGATGAGAATCAGTATATACTCTTCTAGGTATTGTCAATCTTAAAAATTCAAAAGGAGACTTAAGCTGCTTTTTAGTCTCAGGATCACGTCCAAGCAGTAAAGAACCTATTTCTACTCCTCTAATACCACCTTCTAAGTAAAGTTCATTGGCTAAAGCCTGGGCGGGAAACTCTTCATAAGGGATATGAGGCAATAATTTACGAGCATCTACAAAAACAGCGTGTCCACCGACTGGATATTGAATAGGTATTCCATTACTTTTTAACTTTTTACCTAAAAGTGATATCTGGTCAATTCTGTGCTTTAGGTAAGAATACTTAATTCCTTCCCGTAGACCACGGGCAATAGCTTCCATATCGCGTCCAGCCAAGCCTCCGTAAGTTGGAAATCCCTCAAAGGGTACGGCCTGTGAACGTACTTTGTTATAGAGTTTTTCATTATCTTTAATTCCAATTATACCACCAATATTTACGATGGCATCTTTTTTAGCACTCATTGTGAAAGCGTCAGTATAGGAGAACATTTCTCTGATAATTTCTTTAATAGAACTATCTTCATATTCCTGTTCTCTTGATTTAATGAAAAAAGCATTTTCAGCAAAACGGGCAGCATCCATAATCACAGGTAAGTCATATTTTTTTGCTAGTTGACTTACTTCTTTAATATTTTGCATGGAAACCGGCTGGCCGCCTGCACTATTACATGTAATAGTGATAATAATCATTGATATTTTATCTTTGCCTTTTTCTTTTATAAACTCTTCCATTTTGGGAACATTAAAGTTACCTTTGAAAGGATGATATTTATCTGTATCTAAAGCTTCATCGATTACAAAGTTTTTGGCTCTACCACCTGTAAGTTCTACATGTGCTTTGGTGGTATCAAAATGCATATTACTTAAAACATAATCTCCTTTTTGTACCATTAAAGGAAAGAGAACTTGTTCTGCACCTCGCCCTTGATGAGCAGGTACTATGTAAGAATAGTTAAAGATATCTTCAACCGTTTCTTTTAAGTTATAAAAGTTGCGGCTGCCTGCATAAGATTCATCTCCCTGCATAATACCAGCCCACTGCTTATCACTCATTGCATTGGTGCCGCTGTCTGTTAAAAGGTCAATAAAAACTTCTTCTGATTTTAAAGAAAATAGGTTATAACCGGCTCTTTTCAAAGCTGATTTTCTTTCTTCTTTCGGTATTAAATTAATTGGCTCGACCATTTTGATCTTATAGGGTGGTACGTTTAGATCTTTTGGCAAAATAATCACTCCCAAATATTATTTATTCACATAATAATATTTTCATTTTAAAAGTCCAAAATCCTTTATTTATCGTCTGATTAATGGTAAATTATATAATAGAAGTAATAATAAAAAAGGGGTGTTTGGAAATGAGTAATAACTGTCTAGTTGCACAGTCCGGGGGGCCAACTCCAATTATTAATGCTAGTTTACAGGGAGTTATAGAAGCCGCCCTTAAGAACGAAGAAATTGATAACATTTATGGAGCAAGATTTGGTATAAATGGTGTAATGGATGAAATGATTTGTGATTTAACTGAGGAAATAAAAGAAGATATTGCCCTGCTTAAAAACACACCGGGTTCAATCCTGGGTAGTTGTCGTTATAAACTTAATAATTTAGATATTGATAAAAGTGATTATGAACAGATATTTAAAATTTTTAAAAAGTATGATATAAACTATTTCTTTTATATCGGTGGTAATGATTCTATGGATACTGTAGCAAAGTTAAATCAATATGCTGAATTTAAAGATATTGATTTAACTGTAATGGGGATACCAAAAACCATTGATAATGATCTATTAATTACTGATCATTCACCGGGCTTTGGAAGTGCTGCTAAATATATAGCCACCAGTGTTATGGAAACCACTTTAGATAGCCGGGTTTATCAACGAAAAAATGTCCACCTCATTGAAGTGATGGGTAGACATGCCGGTTGGCTGGCAGCAGCTAGTGCTTTAGCTGGAGAAACAGGCTTACAAACACCAGATTTAATTTATTTTCCGGAGATACCCTTTAGTACTGATAAATTTGTCGATGATCTCAAGAAAAAGGCTGAAAAGAAAGATAACATTATAGTAGTAGTCTCTGAAGGTATTAAAGATGAAGATGGTAATTATATCAGTGCCGGTAAATCTTCCCAGCATGATCAGTTTGGCCATAAACAGATGGGAGGAGCAGCACGTTCTCTCGTACCTTATATTAAAGAATATGTCTATGATAGAGTGAAAGTAATTGAATTTAATGTTTTACAGAGGGCTGCCAACCATGTGGCTTCAAAAGTAGATACAGAGGAAGCATACGCATGTGGCAGTCAGGCTGTTAAATATGCAGTTCAGGGTTCAGCTTCCGGTAAAGCAGTTGTGATTAAAAGAGTTTCTAACCATCCTTATCAATCCAAAATAGAATTAGCAGAGGTTGATAAGATTGCTAATAGGGAGAAAAAATTTCCAAGAGAATGGATTAATAAAAAAGGAAATCATGTAACTAAAGAAGCTTTAGAGTATTTAAGACCACTTATCCAAGGAGAAATTAACAATAAAACAGCAAATGGATTACCATGTTATTCTAATATTGAAGCTGCTGTAACAGTAAAACCAAAAAGTGAGTTATAGGTTAAATTCTTGACAAAAGGTAAAAATAATAGTATTATTATATACAAATATTTATAAACTTTTTAAAGACTTTGAAAGGGAGGAGTAATTTTAGCAGAGTCTAAGAGAGAGAAGCCCACCGGCTGTAAGGCTTCTTGGCATAAGCTAAAATGAAGGTCGCCCCGGAGTCGTTTGTCTGATTAAACTAGGACAAACCGGTTTTAACCGTTAACTTAAAAGAGGGTCTGGATAAAATATCTTTATCCAGGAACTAAGGTGGTAACGCGAGAAAAATCCTTTTTCGTCCTTAATTGGATGGGGAAGGATTTTTTATATTTTAAATACATAAATTCAGGAGGTAGAAACAATGGAGAATTTACCAAAAAATTATGACCCGAATAAAGTTGAAGACAAATGGTATGATTACTGGATGGAAAATGATCTTTTTAGAGCAGAAGTTGACCACAGTAAAGAGCCTTTTTCAATAGTCATGCCACCCCCAAATGTTACCGGTCAGTTACATATGGGACATGCCCTGGATAATACCTTACAGGATATTTTAACAAGATGGAAGCGAATGAAAGGATTTGCTTCACTTTGGTTGCCTGGCACCGATCATGCTAGTATTGCAACTGAGGTTAAGGTTGTAAATAAGCTTAGAAATGAAGGTATCGATAAAGATGAGCTAGGTAGAGAAGGATTTTTAGAAAAAGCGTGGGAATGGAAAGACGAATACGGAAACCGCATCACCAATCAGTTAAAGAAAATGGGTTCATCCTGTGATTGGTCACGTGAACGATTTACAATGGATGAAGGCTGTTCAAAGGCAGTTACTGAAGTTTTTATCCAGCTTTATGAAAAGGGATTAATCTATCAGGGAGACTATATTGTAAACTGGTGTCCAAGCTGTCAAACTACTCTTTC
>CAZXRH010000003.1:0-46087 GCA_964642575.1 uncultured Halanaerobiales bacterium | reverse complement strand
CATTATTGTATCTTTACCTGTAACTAAAGCTGTAGGAAGGCCTCCTGGAGGTTGGAGCCATTGTCCACTAAGGAAAATATTATTTAGGCCCTTAATATTACCGTTATGTTGCATTTCTTTTCCCTGTAATGTTGGCCAAAAACCCATAAAAGCTCCGCGATAAGCATTACAATACCTCTCATATGTCTGGGGAGATGCAACATCAAGTAGTTTCAGCTTACCTTCCATCTCTGGAAAATGTTCTCCTAAAGCATTTATAACACTCATACCAATACGCTTTTTCTCCTTATTGTAAGTCTCTTTGTCTTTTACAATTTCTTCCCACCAATCCAACTCAGGTTCAAATTGATTTATGGCAAAGGTAATTGCAGTGTGTCCTTCTGGGGCAAAACCAGGTTCATATCCATAATGTGTCATTTGCAGATGTTTTATTGGTTTATTATTTTGTTTAATATCCAGTGACTCTACAGGGAATCTAAGAGTACGCGGTATATGATCCATTTTACCCTCATAACCAATTCCTATATAGATATTTGAAGCTAATGGATAATCTTTAGGATTATCAAACCTCTTTTGGAATTTTTTATCAGGATATTTACCTTCAAGTAACTTCTCATATAATACATTAGCATCAGTTGCTGCAATAAAATAATCTGCTTCATAGGATTTGCCATTATTACACTTTATTTTCTTGACTGTTTTCCCCTCAATATCAACTCCTACTACTTCACTGGAAGTCTCTACTTTACCTCCTAATGATAAGTATCTTTCTACCATTCGCATAGCTAGTGCCTTAGAACCTCCTATTGGAATAGAAGACTGTCCTCCTGTAAATGTTCCAAGAGGGAAAATGACTGAAACCGCACTATAATCTCCTTCTGGTAGGAAAGAAGAAATAGCAGTTCTTAGTGCGGGGTGTTTAAACTTTTTAGCAAAATCTTGTACACTAATTTTACTATACTTATTCATAACCGGTCCAATATCTTTCATAGAAAACATATACTTAATTTTTTCAAAAATATTCATCATATCTAATGGTTTTCCTACCGGAACAGAAAATGTATGTAATTTTTTAATGTCTTTACAAAATTCTTCGATTATATCTTTATCTTCAGGGGATATCTTAAGCCAACTATATTTTAGTTTCTCTAAATCCCGATAAAAATGTACTGTAACCCCCTCATGTTCTACAGCCATAAAGCTTTCTGGTTCATAAATATCTACATCATCTAAAGCTCCTACAGTTTCCCAGAGTTCTCTAATCGGAGTTCCTTCTTTTGTACCTACTAGCCAGTGTATGCATCCATCTATATGATAGCCCTGACGATCCCAACCTGTACACTCTCCACCTAAAGTATGGTGTTTTTCAAGAATAAGACTATCAAAACCATTTTTTTGAGCAAATATTCCTGCTGTTAAACCTGCAATACCTCCACCTATAATCACTATCTTTTTCATATGTACCTCCTTTGATATTTACCTTATATTTATTAAGTTGTAACTACGATCCTTTTTCTTTATTAACACTAGTCGAAGTAATAACATCTGTTCCCATACTTTCTAAAAGTTCTATCTGTGCCTCTTCATCAAAATCTTCCGGAAGCAAATCATTAGCAACCATAACAGAAAGACCTAGTTGAAAAACTCTCATCTTTAATAAGAGCATTCTTAATTCTTTTTCAGTAAAATCACTTAATTGGGGATCATCACTCATCTCCTCTATAATCCCATCTCCCAGTTCTTGGTCATAATCTTTTATGTATTCATTCTTTTTTAATACTAATTCCTGAAATAATTTACTGTATTCTTTAGCAAAACGCAAACTTGCTATACCTATATCCAAAAATCTATCTCCTGTAACTTCTTCTTTAGACATCTCACGGCTAATATTAAATGCCTTTTGTGCTACAGCCTTTTTTAAATCTTTGATGTCTTCAAAACTTACATATATGGGTGCTACTGAACTACCTAGTTTATCAGCTACTTTCCTTGCTGTAAGGCTCTCTAAACCATTTCTCTTAGCCAATTTAAAAGCGGTTTCCACAATTTGTTGCCTTGAATACTTCTTTTTAGGTGGCATGAAATCTCTCCTTTCTTAGTATTTATGAAATATTATTATATAACATTTGTTATCTAACATATATTATATAACTGTTATAAATAATTGTCAACTATATTTTTTCTTTTTTTAAAATTCCAACTATAAGTGATATCAGATTATATTAGCACCTGATAGTTGTGGCGTTAATACTAAGATTTTTAAAACAATCTCATTTTAAATTCCAGTTTGAATTTTCAAGTCTAAAATTTAAAGGTTAATAATGATACTTCTAGAATTGATTACGTAAGAAGAGAATATTAAATGAAAATAAAAGGAGGAAGAAATTATGGAAAAGATCTTTGTCCTATTAATAATTTTAGCCTTTTTGGTTGGTACCACCGGGGGAGAATTTACATTCGGTAATCTTAAACCCGAAGATATAGAGGTGGAAGAAAATAAAATCACAGGAAATCAAAATATTCAGGAGGAAAAAACAGGAAGCAATGATTTATATAAAATTTTTAGAGAAGAAATTAGCGGGAATGCCTCAGTTAATTTAAATTCTGATAGAGGCGATGTTTTCATACTTTTCCAGGAAAAGATTACGGGTAATGTTAAAATAAATATTGTTAGTAACAGAGGGGATATCCACATCAAATTTGAAGAAGCAATCCTAGGTAATGCAAAAATTAACCTAGAAGCTCCACGAGGAACTGTCATATTCTATAATGATGTAAATACTATTGGTAATGCTGATATATCAATTAACTCTGAAGATGTTAGGTATACAAGTGGTGACCCTGTTAAAAAGTAAACCTTTTAATATTTTTATAATTAATAAACCTGCAGTTTAAAAACTGCAGGTTTTGTTTATTTTATTAGATTTTTAGTTTGGTTAATCACAGACAACCACATAAAGATTTTTGCTTTCTTTTTCTGGCTCATTGATATGTCCCTTATAAAGTATTTGATAAACATTGAAATAGTAATTTATTCGCTTATACTACAACTGCAATTCTCTTTATCAGATTCACTGTAAGGACAACCAATACATTTTACTCCTTTTTTCTTTTCTATAACAATTTTTGTAATTGCTCCAGCTAATATTGCTAGTATTATTATACTTACTATTAAATTAGTCATAATTTCCTCCTAGGTATTTAAACTGTATTCCATCTCTAATTGTTCTTGCTTATCCCTCATCAAATATGCAATATAACCAATAATTACTGTTACAGCAATTAATCCTGGTATGAAACCATTACCTAGAGTACCTGTTGTAATCAGGGTACCTACTTGATAAGTAGTAAAGGCTGCGGTATATCCCATACTTAACTGAAAACCAATTGCTCCCCATAACCACTTTTTGCTCTCCATTTCAGAGTTCATAGCACCAATGGCGGCAAAACATGGTGGAGTAAATAAGTTGAAAACAAGATATGCTAAAGCAGCTACTGAAGTTATCCCCATAACACTTGCAACAGTTGAACCATCAGATACTAAAGCAAGTTCTTCAGGATTTATAAAGTTGGTAATTGAGTATACAACAGCTAATGTACCAACTACATTTTCTTTTGCAATAAATCCAGTAATTGCTGCTGCAGCTAGTTGCCAAGTTCCAAAACCCAAGGGTATTAATAGTACGGAAAACGGAAAAGAAATACCGGCCAAAATACTGGTATGTGCTGCACCTTCTGCAACAACCTCAAACTGCCAGTTAAAGGACTGCATAATTTGTACAGCTGCATTACAAATAAGAATAATTGTACCTGCTTTTACAATAAAAGCTTTTGCTCTATGTAACATGGATTTAGTAGCCCGTTTAATACTTGGAAACTTATATTCAGGTAATTCCATAATAAATGGTGACCTTATTTTTTCCTCACCAGTTATCCTTCTTACAGCTAAAGCTCCAATAATGATAATGCCAATTGCAAGGAAATACATAGTTGTACCAACCCAACCTGCCTCATTAAAAAAAGCTCCAGCAAATAAAGCAATAACGGGTAATTTAGCACCACAAGGCATAAAAGGTGTTAACATTGCAGTTGTTCTTCTCTGTCTCTCATCTTTAATAGTCCTTGTTGCCATAACTCCAGGAATAGCACAACCTGTTCCAATAATCATCGGAATAATTGATCTACCTGATAATCCAACTTTTTTAAAAAAGCGATCCATAACAATAGCAACACGGGCCATATAACCCGAATCTTCAAGCAATGCTAGTAAAAAGAATAAGACCATAATTAGAGGTAAGAAACCAACAACAGCTCCAACACCGCCAATTATACCGTCTAATAATATAGCCTCAAGTAATGGTGATACTGCTTCACCAAGTAGTGCTCCTACCCAACCATTAAAATTATCTATCCATCCCACAAAGGTGTCGGCCAATAGTGGTCCTATATGTGTTTGTGAAAGTGAAAATACCGCCCACATGACAAGACCAAATATGGGAATGCCAAACCATTTATGGGCTACAATTCTATCAAAAACATCCTGTAAAGTTTGATTACTGCTACTCACTTCTCTGTCTTCTACTTTTTCAACAACCTTTTTTACAAACTCAAATCTTTGTTTATCAACAGTTTCCACTACTTTCTTGTCTGTCATATCTAGATCTCCTACATCAAATGGAGCAGTTTGATTATTTCCAGATAATTCAACAACTTTAGATATTAATTTTTCTAAATCATTATCATTTTTACTAGTTGCTACAGTTTTAACTACTGGACATTCTAAAATATTAGACAATTGTTCAACATCTATGTTTATATTTTTCTTTTCACTTAAATCACTTTTGTTTAAAGCAACCACAACCGGAATCCCTAATTCAAGTAGCTGAGAAGTGAAAAATAAGCTTCTACTTAAATTAGTTGTATCAACTATATTGATAATCACGTCTGGATCTTCATTCTTTACAAAATCTCTTGTGATATTTTCTTCAGAAGTAAAGGGAGACATTGAATACGCACCTGGAAGATCTATCGCTTTAACTTTTATATCTTCCTTATTAAGTTTTGATTTTATATTTCCTACCTTCTTATCAATGGTAACACCGGGCCAGTTACCGACATGGGCAATTTCTCCTGTTATTGCATTAAACATAGTGGTTTTACCACTATTGGGATTTCCCGTTAGTGCAACTTTAATACTTTTATGATTGTTCATTTATTTATTCCTCCATATAATTTATTTAATTTTATATTTTATAACTAAACAATTATAGCTTTAGCTAAATCCTTGTCTATACTATATCGTGCATCTTTTACAGAAATAATATAATTTTCGGAAAGTATTGATATTAAAGTAATACTTTCTCCTTCATAGCACCCTAATGTAAATAAATATTTCTTGAGCTCTTTATCTTCTGTTTTTATATCTTTTATAATATATTCTTTATTGGTTTTTGCTTCTGCTAAATTCTTCACCGAATCCCTCATCTCTTCTTTATTTAATAATTCAGTTATGAATTTGCTACTTATTATATTCTCCAAAACCACACCTCCTGATATTTTAAAAATCTTTATCCATAAAAAAAATTTTTACAAAGAGTTTATTTATTTTTATTATTTGTTTGAAACCTAATCTAATTGAAAATGATTCTCATTTTCATTAATGTAATTATAGCAATCCATAGTTTTTATGTCAAGATATAACTATTTGTTTTTCACTTTTTTTACAGTTTCCTTATTATCTAATCTAAATTTAACAAAAAAAAGAACAGAATCCTGAATCCTTTAATTCAGAACTCTGTCCTATTTATATTTAACTAGTTTTTCTATATTTTTATTAATCATTTAAAAAGATCTATTATTTATTTATATTCAGTGATTCTAGTTCAGACTTAACTTCAAAATTCTCACCAATATATTCACTTTTTATTAAACCAATATTAGGAGCAAAATAATTATAGCTTATATTATCACTATCAAAATGTGAGGTCTTTATTTTTATAACATGATAGAAGGTTCCAGCCGGCACCTGTACTTTTTCGTTAATTGCAACTATTTCTCTTCTATCGTTTTTATTCTCCCAGCTATGACCTACCTTTAATGGGGCTTGCAAAATTACAGGCCCTTCATTTTTATTTTTTATATCAGGTATTATATTATCTTCTTTATAAAACTCTCCTTGCGTATAAATCTCTCTAATCTCATTATCATCAAATTTATAAATTTTCACAACTATAGTACCACCATTGTTATCAGTTAATTGTAAATATTCCTCTTCAACATACATAACCTTTCTTTTAAATGATGCATATTCAATACCTTCTCCAGCATAAGAATATTCTATACCTGAATGCAGGGGAAAATATGCTTTAAGATTATAGGGATTTTTGATAAATTCTTCATCACCATTTGCTTGTGTGATTGGAGTTACTATTATTAGAAATAAAGATAATAAAAATATAATACTTATCTTTGATTTATACTCGTTTGCAATCATACAATGTTTCTCTCCTTTCATTATATATAAAAAACCTTTATCATTGTTTTTTCTACTGTTATAATGATTTTATCAAATATAGTCCATTTATTACAAATACCAAGCTCGATTATGAAAATTTTTCCTTTGTATGTTATAATAACCACAAGAAATCAATTACAAAAGGAGCTGTTTAATATGCCTACAAAAGAAATAAATGGTGTTAATATCTATTATGAATTAAAAGGTGAAAGTAAAGAAACTGTTGCTTTTTTGAATGGAGTGGCAATGTCTACTCCCTGGTGGGAACCACAGGTTAAGGCAGTTAAGGATAACTATAATGTTTTACTGCATGATTTCAGAGGCCAGGGACAGTCTACACTTGAACCCAATAATTTCACATTTGAACAACATGCCGATGATTTTTATGAGTTATTAGAAGAATTAGAAATTGATAAAGTACATATTGTTGGAGTTTCATATGGAGCAGAAGTTGCAATGGTATTTGCCTTAAAATATCCAGAAAAAATATCTTCTCTTCTATTAGGAACTGCAGTTAGTGAAGTAAGACCATTATTAAAAGCTAAAATTGAAGCCTGGATCCTTGCTTCTAAAACATATAATGGTAAACTTTTCTTTAAAGTAATGGCTCCTTATGTTTATTCTAATTCATTTTATGAAAAGAAAGGTGAATGGTTGGAGGATAGAGCAGAAAAATTCGGTGAAATAGTTACAAAAGAATGGTTTGATGCTTTTATTGCTCTCTGCGAAAACTTTTTAACTCTTGACATTACTGATAAATTATCAGAAATAGATATACCAACTCTGGTTGTTTCGGCTGAAGAAGATATCTTAAAACCACCTTTATATGGACAAATAATTCATAATCAGATTGATAACTCAGTTTTCAAAGTTATTGAAGGTTCTGGTCACGGGCTTTTTGCTGAAAAGCCTGTTGAATTTAATGAAACAATAATTCAATTTATTGAAAATAATTCAAATTGATTTTTCCATTAAATTTAAAATATACCAACTGCTTTCTAATGATAATATATATGAAGAAGGCAGTTGGTTTTGTAGTTTGGTTTTTAAAATAAAATCTTAACAAAAATACTTTCTACTTTTTATAAGGTTTATCTTTTAATTCATTCCATATCCCGTTTTTAAAAGCCTGATATCTCCATCCCATATTACCCATTAGAATATACAACCATTGTGGTATAGATGGTGCTGCACTAGCTTTTATTAAATCATCAGTATGTGCTAATTTATCATAGACATTATCAAGTTCTTGTATTATATTTTTCACCATGCCTTTTGGCTCTATAAGCTGACTACCATTGATAGCTGCCCCCATTCCGACAGCAAGACTTCCTCTCCATTCCCAATTCATTTCTATAGCAAACTGTTTACATATTTTTAAAGCGGTATTATTATGGTGAGACTCAGGAAAACCACAATTAGAAATAGCAAAGAAGTATTTATTTTGATTAGAATTATATTCATCTTTAATAATTTCTAAATTTTTGATAACATCAGCGGGCAAACAATCTACATATAACGGAAATGATAATATAATTAAATCTGCCCAGTCAATATTATCTAATATTTCTTGCTTTTTAATTTGTTTTTTATAATGTAAAAATACTTTTTTTGTATTAAAATCTTCATCTCTAAACTCATTTAATAGATATTCTCCTAAGGAATTAGAAGTGCTTTTTTCTTTACGCGGACTACCAACTAATAGTAAAATATTTTTCATACTGTTTCACCTACATTTCTAAATGAAACAATGAGTTCGCTTTGAATATCTTCCTTATTAGTATCTGGTCTAATCACCATACTTTCAAAACCATCCACTTCAAAGTTGAGCGAATTTCGCTCAATCAATTTCTCAAACAGTTGTGCATTGTTCCGCTCATCACTATAATCTATGCCAACCCCCAATAAATAAGGATATTGGGTATATCTCATTTTATGATGGACTTCACCTTTTACTTTTCTAAAAAAAGGCAAAATAATGCCAATGGAGCGGTCTAAAACTTTTTTAAGATGATAAGAGTAACCTCCAAAGGTAATTGGAGTTAAATAGATTAAAAGATCTTTATTTACTATTTTTTGAACAACTTCTTGCGCACCATCTTTAATTATGCATTGACCAGGTGTTTTGACCCAACAATTAAAACACCCTCTACAAGGACCAATCTTTTTATCTCTTAAAATTATTGAATCTATTTCCCAGCCTTCTTTATTACCCACATCAATTATCTCTTTACCAATGTTATTTGTATATTCATCATCAGCTTTTGCACCATTAAATAAAAGTGCGTTCATAGTATAAACCTCCTTGCATTTTTTACACATATGTTTATATTTTACTCCTATCAAAATTATCCTGCAATATTTTTTAATTAAATAATATCTCACTAAAAATAAAAAGACAGCAGAATTATTCTGCTGTTAGGGAAAATTAATATTACCACTATACTTTTAGTTAATTATGATCTGCTTTATTCCACCATAAAACAGTAACGATATAGCCTAAAACACTAAAAATAATAACCAATGTATAGCTAAACCAACTCATCTGAGCTTGTTCGGGACCGGCAGCTCCACTATATAAAGCCGGTATTGACCAGGGTAAATATGCCCCATGCCCTAAAGCAGCAACTAGTTGAGATAAAACCATGGTTGATATTACATAGCCTAGGGATAACAAATAGCCCCTACCGTAACTGGCAAAAAATGCTACAAATGTAGATAATAAAATAGTAAGTAATGAAGTTGTTAAAAATAATTGAATTCCACTGAACATTATATTTTTAGTTAATTCATCTAAACCAACTATTACTCCACCTAATAGTCCAATTAGAAGTACTAATAAAATCAACAATAAATTCCAGATAAACATTATAATAAACTTGCCAGTTATAATCTTAGTACGTGAAATTGGTAAGGATATTAAATCATCTATAGTTTTATCAGTAAATTCTCTTCCAAATATCCAGGTGGTTATAAATCCAAAACCTATTAAACCACCTAAGGCAATTATTTGAGATAATATTTCAAAATATGATTCCCAATTAGCTTCTCCAATGATCTGTGATTTAGCTCCTAGAAGGCCCATTTGACTAGCTAATTCGGGGTTTTTAAGAATAAACATCATGAGGGATATGATAATAGTTATAAATGAGAAAAATATAATAGTAATCCAAAATATTTTAGCTTTCTTCACTTTAAGAAACTCAGTTTTAAGTACTTTTTTAAGTTGTCTCATCTTGAATCTCTCCCGGCCCGTTATTATTAGTTAGTTTTAAAAAGTATGATTCTAAATCTTCCTGTTCAGTTTTTATGGTTGTGGGTGGTACACCCTTATTTACTAACTTCACAGATAATTTTTCTGGATAAGACAATGCTTGTATATTGTCTATCCTTAATGTATAATCATCATTTTCAAAAACTTCATATCCCATTTCTGATATAATAGACTGCGCTTTTTTATTATCAACTGTATCTATTAAAAGGTATTTATCCTTTAATTTTTCTAAATCTTCATGATCAATTTCCTGAATTAATTTTCCTTCATGTATTATAGCAATTCTATCCACTAACTTGGATACTTCACTTAATATATGGCTTGAAATAAATATTGTAGTATTATTCTTTTGAGATAGATCCTTTAAGAGTTTTCTGATTTCAACAATACCAGCCGGATCAAGTCCTTTGGTTGGTTCATCTAAAATTAATATTTCAGGATTATGGATTAAGGCCTTGGCTAATCCTAATCTCTGTTTATTACCCGAAGATAAATTTTTAAATTTAACATTTTCATATCTAGTAAGCTTCAACTTAGTTATCATCTGGTCAATAACATTTTTATTAGATAAATTTCTTAAATGATAGATAATTTCAAGGTTCTCTTTAACTGTTAATTCAGGATAAGAATAAGTATCTTCTACCAAATATCCTACTTGATTCCAACCTTTTCCTTTGATATTATTAACCGGTTTTTCATTTATATAAGCTGTACCTTGAGTAGCGTTAATCATTCCCAAAAGTAATCTTATAGTCGTAGTCTTTCCTGCTCCATTAACCCCTAAAAACCCATATATCTCACCTTTATTTACCGTTAAAGATAAATTTTGGACCGCTTTGGTGGTTTTATAATTCTTAGATAAATTTTTTGTTTTAATTATTGTATTCATTGTTATTCTCCTTAATTATTAAGCCATCTACAATCAAATCAACTAAAAGTTCAAAAGAATTATTAAATACTTCATTACCAATATCATCTTTATGTAAACTAATAAAAAATAGGAAATGTAATATTCCAGTAATTGATTCGGTCTTTTCATCTTTAATAATATTTTTTTCCTGTCCTTTTTCTATTAAAGGAATAATCTCCGAAAAGTCCATTTGAATATGATCTTCTATTTTCTTATCAGATAACTTTCTTACTAATCTTTGATAAGTATTACCAGAAAAAAGATCTTTAAATAGCTCATTTTCTTCTAAATTAGTATACGCTTCTAATAATAATGCTTTTATTCCCTTTTTTGGGTTTTTTATAATTTGTTTTTTATATTTTGTTAAATCTTGGCGTAATTGTTGCCCTTCTATATCCAATACATCAAAATATAATTCTTCTTTTGAATCAAAGAAGTTATAAAAAGTACCTTGAGCAATTCCTACTGCTTCTGTTAAATCACTTATAGTAGTTTTTTTTAATCCATAAACCGAAAAAAGTTTTCTCCCTTTTTTGATTAATTCTTTTTTAATATTCTCGTTTTCTTTTTTACTAAATCCAGTTGGCATTTTTTCACCTCTTTGATTCTATGAATATTTTTATTTTTTGTTCATGACTTTATTATATAACTTATTATCTTCTAAAGCAAGCCTAAAATTTATTATGCAAAGAAAAAACCAGCAGATAAACTGCTGGTTAATGTTTAAAACTATTATATTTTTTATTACTCTATTTTACTCTCTCATACCATTCATTTACTTGCTCTAAAGTATATTCTACCCCATCTTCAATTTCGTGGTTTTTATTCCAAATTTGGGGGAAAAGTACTCCTCTGCCACCCCATTTTTCAAAATTTTCTATATTGCCATCATAATCATCTATTAATAATGATTTTTCATCTGCAATAAAGTGTTTATGGAAAGTAAAAATGTAGTTATTAAACTCTCCTCCAAATCTATCTTTAAGCCACTTTAACTTACCTTCCAGACAATATCCAAAATTAGTAGGAGTAGTTAAAAATACTACTTCTGTAATATCATTTAACTTTTCATATAATTCTTGAAACCAGGGATATTCTTCGAGATCTCTCCAGAAATCTTCACCATGTTGATGAATATTTTTCCAAAAGTTTTCTCTTGTAATCCCCATGATTTCATCTACTGCATAGTTTCCACGATGGCTATTATCCCATTTATCAATTATCTTTTCAGGGTCTTTGCCATTGACTTTAATAGCTTTAGTCACAAATTTGGTAGAAACCCCATCCATATCTAGATATATAATCGGTTTTTGATTCATAAATTCATACTCCTCAATATAATCCAATGAAATTTGTGTTTCATTTGTTTAAACAATTTTCTTTCTTAAGTAAGCACTGGAATAGTCAACTATAGTTACACCTATAACAATTACAATTAAGGCAATTCCTACAACAGGCCATCTTCTATAATTAAGTGCCTGACTTAAGATTACACCAATTCCACCAGCACCTACAAGTCCAAGTACTGTGGAAGCTCTCATATTAATTTCAAATCTATAAATAGAAGTAGCAATAAATTCTGGTAAGATCTGTGGGAATACAGCATACCAAAGCACTTCTAACTTGTTTGCACCACTAGCCTCCATCGCACTGATTGGTCCAGTATCAATGTCTTCAATAACATCGGTATATAATTTACCTAACATTCCAGTAGAGTGAATACCTACTGCCAATAGACCAGCCAATTGACCGGGTCCAAATGATGCAACAAAAAATACAGCTAAAATTAATGATGGAAAAGTCCTAATTGCATTTAAAATCTGTCTTCCCAACCAAGAAACAAAACTTGATGCAAATAAATTTTGAGCTGCAATAAAAGCAACTGGTACTGCTAAGACACTGCCAATTGCTGTACCTAAAAATGCGATAGTTACAGACTCCATCATTCTTACTAATGTGTTACTTAAATAAGACATATCGGGTGGAAACATTAATCCAAATATGTTTACAATTGATGAAATGCCTGCTATTAGCTCTCCAAAATTTATATTAACTCCTAAAGTAGCCCATATTAATACTATAACAGAAAGAATAAAGGCGCTCCATCTAATAAATTTATCTCTTTTACGTACATTACTTTCAGGTCTCATATTATATCAACCTCTCTCTTAACTTAGTGCTGACCAGGTCAATTATAATTACCAGTGCAAAGGTTGCTACAATGATAGTTGCCGCTCTCTGATACATAAATAGATTAAGAGAGGTCATTAAGGTCTGTCCAATACCACCAGCACCTACTAAACCTAAAACAGTAGAAGTTCTGATATTAACTTCAAAAACATAAAGACTATAACTTATATAACTGGGTGCAATCTGAGGCACTACAGAGTAAAGGATAACCTCTAATTTATTAGCACCAGAGGTTTCTATCGCTTCAATAGGACCTGTATCAATTGCTTCTAAACTTTCACTAGTAAGTTTAGCAACAATTGCTAAAGAGAAAAAGATAAGGGCAATTACACCTGGAAAAGGTCCAATACCTACTGCAGCTACAAATACAGCCGCATATAAAATTCTTGGTACTGTCCTAATTAAGTTCATGATAAATTTACTTACTAAATACAGTTTATTATTTTTATTTACTGTATTAGCTGCTAATAGACTAACAGGTATCGCAATTACTGCACCAATAAAAGTACCTACAATCGCAATTTGAATAGTTTCAATAAAAGGTTCTATTAAACTAGGAAAAGTAGCCCATTTTGGAGGATACATTTGTCTAATTAACCGGAAAAAGTCAGGTAATCCATCGGCAACCGTATTAAAATTAAAACCGGTATTTCTAGCACTATAAACTAAAAATGCAAAAGCAATTAATAATCCAATGGTCCAGTTTCTTTTTAAAGATTTATTCGGTCTAGGTATTTTAGATACATCAAAATTACTATTAGATGACACTACTATCACGCCCAATTTCCTCTTCAGCAGTTATTGAACGTCCATAAATCATTTCAAAGGTTTCTTTATCAGTTGCTTCAGCTGGTCCATCAAAAACTAATTCTCCGTTATTAAGACCAATTATTCTTTCACCATATTCTTTAGCTAAATCGATGAAGTGTAAGTTAACTATTACTGTAATACCTAACTCTCTGTTTATATTCTGCAAGTCCTTCATAACCATATGAGAAGTTGGTGGATCTAAAGAAGCAACTGGTTCATCTGCTAACATAACTTGTGGTTCTTGAGCTAATGCCCTTGCAATACCAACTCTCTGCTGCTGACCTCCGGAAAGTTCATCAGCACGGGCAAAAGCTTTTTCTAAAATATTAACCCTATCTAAACTATTGAAGACAATATCTTTATCATGTTCAGGATATATTCCTAAAAGATTTCTCCAGGTTGGAAGGTGAGAAGCTCTGCCTGCCATCACATTTCTAAATACTGAAGATCTTTTAATTAAGTTAAAGCTCTGAAAGATCATTCCTATATCACTTCTAATATCCCTTAGTTCTCTTTTATTGACTTTAGTTATGTCTTGATTATTAAAAAGCACTTCACCACCTGTAGCATCTACAAGGCGGTTAGTAGCACGCAGTAATGTCGATTTACCGGCACCACTTAAACCTACTACAACAATAAATTCACCTTTTTCAATTTCAAAACTAACATTTTTTAAGGCCTCAACACCACCTGGATAGGTAACGGAGAGGTTTTTGTATTCTAGAACACTCATTTAATAAATAGCCCCCTAAACTAGTTTCATTGAATAACATTAAGCAGGGATGCCGTAAATCGGCATCCCCCTTTGTTTATATTATTAATATATTTTTCTGGTTGAACCGTAAAATCTTTATATTTTTCTTATATTTGTATTATAGACCTTCAATCTGGTCTTTCATTTCTTCATAAGTTTCTCTTACAACATCATAGTCTTCACTGGTAACCTTAGCAAATCCACTCGCATTAAAGATTGCATCCAGCATTTGAACTTCTTCTTCAGTATCTCCAATTTCTAAGAAAACATCTTCAATTTGTTGAGTGAACTCATCACTTAAACCATTACGTGCTACTAAACCATCATTAGGAATATAGTTAGTATAACCAACAACTTTTAATTTGTCCATTACATCGGGATGTTCATCTTCAATGGCAGTCCGGGCATCTTCAAATGTAACTGCTACATCAACATCACCATTATATACAGCTAAAGCCGCTGCATCATGTCCACCAGCAAAAGTTGTTTGCATATCTTGGTCAGGATCAATACCTACCTGATTTTTTAGATAAACATATGGGAATAAGTAACCACTTGTAGAAGCAGGATCAACAAAAGCAATAGATTTTCCTTCTAAATCTTCCATGCTTTCAATACCACTA
Source organism: uncultured Halanaerobiales bacterium (assembly GCA_964642575.1). Taxonomy (GTDB): domain Bacteria; phylum Bacillota; class Halanaerobiia; order Halanaerobiales; family M55B127; genus M55B127. The sequence goes on along the minus strand of CAZXRH010000003.1, from coordinate 31,012 downwards.
TCTGTTTGTACTATGAACTGACCTCTATAACGGTTAGCTCCATAACGAACTGTATTTACTAGGAAATTAACGTCATGTCTTTGATCAGCTAATACCATAGCAAATGATCCAAATAGTCCCATATCAATTTTACCAGTACCAATTGCCTCGATTAGGCCAGTATAACTGGTAGAAATGAAGTGATCTACCTCAACACCTAGTTCTTCAGATAGCAAATCAGCTAATGGCTGAAGGTCATTAACCAATTTGGATGCTTCACGGGAAGGTACCATACCTAAAACTAATTTGTCAGGTTTGTGATTATCAGCAGATACAAAACCCGGAGCAGCAAATGTTACTAGTAAGGCTACTACTAAAAATGTCATAACAAACTTTTTCATTAAAAAATCATCCCCTTAATAATAGTAATTAATATTATTTAAATACTCATCTTTCAATATAATATATTAACTGTAAAACTTAAGATTCCTTTAAAAACTTTATAGTTTTACTAATTTTTCATATTTTTAACATTTTGTTAACATTAATATTATTATATTTTTACCATTAAAAAAAAGAGATAGCAAAAGCTACCTCTTTTTATAGATAATTATAAATCTGCATTTTGTGAATATCTATCAGATAATGGTTGGGGGGAAATTGTCACATATAACTCGAGAATCTCTTCTCCCGTATTATCAACTGACATCTCTTCTTGTCCTTCTAATTGGACTAAATGATTTTTCTCAACAGAGACAGGACTTCCATCGATATTAATAATGCCTTCTCCCTTTAAGATCTGAATCATAAGAGTACTGTTTTCATGGGTATGGTCTGGTAATGATTTGCCTGGTGCAATACTTAAGATAAAGGCAAGAGTATTTTCATCTTTATATATAACTCTTTTAGCTACACTTTCTTCCGGGGCAACAATATAATCATCTATATTAAACTTTTCCATCATAACCCTCCTCGTATAGATATATTGTTTACTAAGCATAATAATATCAGAATCTTAATGATTATTTATAGTAAATGTTTTACTTCTCAATCTTATTTTTCTATAGCTTTTTCTTTCCAGCCACCTCTTTTAAACCAGAACACAGCAATTATGGCAGTTATGAAGTTAGAATAAAACATACCCCACCAGATACCATTAGTACCCCAGTCAAGGTTTATACTTAAATATTGAGCTAAAGGTAGTCTTAATCCCCAAAGAGCAATTATAGCCAGTACCATTGCTACAACAGTATTTCCTGCTCCTCTAAAAGAACCACCCAGTATGAATCTAACACCCAGAAAACCAAAGGAAAATCCTACTATTCTTAAAAAGGAAACCCCAATTTCAACAACTTCAGGGTTGGAATTAAATACTGATATTATTCTACCAGGAAAAATATTAAATATAACTGCTAAGGCAGTTAGTAAGGCAAATATGATGCCAGAACTAACCCAGGCACTCTTTTCCGCTCTGTTAACTTTTTCTGCACCTAAATTTTGGCCTACCATTGTAGTTGTAGCAGTAGCAATTCCTCTAGAAGGAAGCATTACAACTGATAATATTCTAGAACCAATTCCATAGGCAGCTACTACCATGGTTCCAAATTCGGAAACAATACTCATTAAAACTGTCATGCCAAGAGCAACAACCGACTGTTCACCAGCAGAAGGAAAACCTAATACTAAGATCTTCTTTATCACTTTAAAATCAGGTTTAAGAGATTTCCAAGTTAATTCTAGACCTTTATTTCCTTTAAATAGTAGGTAAATTCCGTAGATACCAGCTACTGCTCGGGAAAAAACTGTTGCATAAGCAGCACCTCTAACTCCTAATTGAGGTAGAAAACCTACTCCAAAGATCAATAAAGGGTCAATAATTATATTCAATAACGTTGAAGCCACCATAAACTTCATTGGTGTCTTAGTATCTCCATATCCTCTTAAAAGAGCAGAAAATATAAAGAACGCAAACATAAATGGTACTCCAGCAAATATTATATTTAAATAATCTGTAGCATCCCCAATAATGTTAGCTGGTGCTCCCATTAATTGTAAGACCTGATGATTAAAAATAACTCCTATTCCGGCTAAAATAATGGATAGTATACCAACAAACAAAAATATCTGACCAGTAACTTTATTTGTCATCTCCTGGTCACCTGCCCCCATATATTGGGCCACCAGGGTGGTTCCTGCAATGGTTAAACCGGCTCCAATTGAGATCATTAAAAATATTAAAGGGAAACCAATTGATAAAGCAGCCACCGCCTCAGCTCCTAATTTACCCAGCCAAAATGTATCTGCTAAATTGTATACTACCTGCATGGTATTTCCTACCATTACCGGCCAGGCTAACTTAAAGATTGTACTTGCAATTGGACCATTTAAGATAGCCTCTCTATTATTTATCCTAGGGTTTTTAGGAATATTTTCTTTTTTAATTTCTTCATTATCAAGGTCAAATTCACTCATCTTGTAGGTCACCTTCTTTTTGTATATTAACTAAGTTATCTAATACTATAGATAGGAGATCTATTAATTGTTTTTGATCCTCTTTTTCTAAATCTTGTAAAGCCTTTTCTAAAAAACCCTGTCTAATATCTAGCATATCACATAACTTTTGATCACCTTTTTTGGTTAATTCTAATAATACTATTCTTCTATCATCTGGATTCCGGTATCTTTTAACTAATTCATCTTCTACTAGTTTATCCACTATTACGGTTAAAGTGCTGTGAGCCATATACATCTTGTCGTGCAAATAACTCATATTTACTGGTTGTTCTTTTGTGATATGCCACATCACTAAAAATCTTGGTAAAGTAAGTCCTTTTTCTTTTAAACTTCCCTTTGTATAGTTAACTAAATTTTTATGAATATCTCTAATTAGTTTATCAATAGCTTTTGTACTTTTGCGAGTAGACATCTTTGCCCTCCTAATATATTCAGATATTTTATGCGTCTAATCTCATTAATTAAATAACATATTCTTAAAAATATAAAAAATAAATAGATTCTATTGCTCTTTTGTATTAATGATTCCAAATACTATGCCAAAGATTATCGCTAATCTAAATGATGTTTCCCAATCAACTAATCCATAACTGTGAACTATCAAGTTCCATAAATAAGTAACAAATATAGCAATAGTTAAGGTTATTAAAAAAAATTTTAGAAATTCAAGGAAAAATAATTTTATTTTCAAATTATTAACCGCCTTTGTTCAATCTCCAATTATATAAATATCCAACAATTATTAATATAATCGAAGTTTTATTTTTTTAATAGCTAAAAATAATTTAATTAAGGGAGGTTTTTCTAATTGATCAAATGATTTATTCACAAATATTCAATTTATAATATATAATAAGTTTTAAAGACCTTATATTTCATTATTTAAATATTTCGTGTTTATAAATATTTTATAATAAAAAGATTACTTTATCAAATTTATAAAAGGCTCCTATCCCCTCAACATATATAGACTTCTGAATTAATATTTATAAAAATCTATAATTATTTCCCAAAAAGATTTGACTTTCTCTCCACTAGCTGTTATAGTTAGTTTCGTTGGGTAAGAAAAAACTATTACTTTTTACCCACTTATAGAAAATTTAGGAGGAATTTATTTAAATGATTTACACAGGTAAAGTAAAATGGTTTGATTCAGCTAAGGGATACGGTTTTATTGAAAGAGACAACGGAGACGATGTATTTGTTCACTTTTCAGCAATTCAAGATGATGGTTACAAGTCTTTAGAAGAAGACCAAGACGTAGAATTCGAAATTGTTGAAGCAGACCGCGGCCCACAAGCTGAAAACGTTGTTGCATTATAATATATAAAAATATATTTTAAATATAGCAACTAACCCCTGACTATATCAATAGTCAGGGTTTTTTATTGTCTAAAAAGAAAATAATTAAATAGGAAGTGAAATTAACTTGCAAAAAATAAGATTTGAAGAATTAAATATTTCAAGTGAAATAATGAGAGCAATAGAAGATATGGGATTTGAAGAAACTACCCCTATCCAGACAAGAGCAATACCCACAATAATGAATGGTAATGATGTTATTGGACAGGCCCAAACCGGTACTGGCAAAACTGCCGCCTTTGGAATACCAATGTTAGAAAAAATTGATCCTCATAATAATAACCCACAGGCTATTATTTTATGTCCTACTCGTGAATTAGCAATTCAGGTATCAGAAGAATTAAAAAGATTATCTAAATATAAAAATAATATAAAGACCTTACCTGTCTATGGTGGACAATCTATCAGTAGACAGATTAGAGCATTAAATAAAGGAGTTCAGGTAATTATAGGTACTCCGGGAAGAGTTATGGACCATATGAGAAGAGGAACTCTTAATCTAAGTAACATAGAGTACCTAATATTAGATGAAGCTGATGTAATGCTTGATATGGGCTTTATAGACGATATAGAGACTATCTTACAGGATATTCCGTATAATAAAAAGACTCTCTTTTTTTCAGCAACCATACCAAATTCTATTAAAAAATTAAGCCGAAAATATCAACAGAACTCAAAGTTTGTAAAAGTAGGACATGAAAAATTAACAGTACCAGCCATCGAACAATATTATCTCGAAATTAGAAAAGGTAATAAACTAAAAGTATTATCACGCTTAGTCGATTTATATAATCCAGAACTTTCTTTAGTATTCTGTAACACCCGTAAAGAAGTAGATCGTGTAAATATGCAGCTACAGGCGCGTGGTTATTCTTCCGATGCTATCCATGGCGGATTGAATCAAAACCAACGTGACCATGTAATGAATAAATTTAAAAATGGAGTTACTGAAATACTGGTAGCCACAAATGTAGCCGCTCGCGGTATTGATATTGATGGAATTGAGATTGTGTTTAACTATGATGTTCCCTTTGATACCGATTATTATGTTCACAGAATTGGACGAACCGGAAGAGCGGGAAATGATGGAAAAGCCTTTACATTTATTGTAGGAAAAGATATTTATAAATTAAAAGATATTCAAAAGTATATTAAAAAAAGTATACCTCGTAAAAATATACCGACTCTTGATGATATAGAAGAAGCTAGATTTGAAAAAATAGAATCCGAATTATTAGAATATATAGATGGTAATCAATTAGAAAAATATATAAACTACATTGAAAACTTTATTGATAATGATTATACAGCAATTGAAATTGCAGCTGCTCTGCTTAAAAAATCAATGGATAAACAAGAAGATATGGAAACAAAACAAGAAAGTGTTAATTTCCAAGATACAGGTGCAGAAGCGGGTATGGTAAGATTATTTATAAATAAAGGAAAAAGAGATAATATCTCTCCTAAGCATATTGTAGGAGCTATTTCAGGAGAAACTAGCCTTTCAGGCGATCTTATCGGTGTAATTGATATTTATGAGAACTTTACTTTTGTAGAAGTACCTAAAAATAGTGGTCATGAAGTCCTCAATATAATGAAGAATAATCAAATTAGAGGCAACACTATTAATATAGAACCTGCGAAGCCAAAAGCACATTAATTTTTAAATATAAAGATATATTATTTAATAATAGCGAAAAGTCCCTTTACTAAAAATAGTATTAGGGACTTTTTTTATATTTAAAATATATTATTGTTTATTTTCTGTTTTTAATAAACTCTTTTATCTTCTTTTCTATCTGGTCTCTCACTTCCCGAAACTTCTCTAATTTCTCTTCTTTGGTACCTTCAAAACCTCTTGGATCATCAAAGGGCCAATATAATCTGGTACTCACTCCCGGAAAGATTGGACATTCTTTTTCTACCTTTTCACACACCGTTATAATAATTCCAAAATGCCTTTCTCCTAAATATTGGTCTAAGGGTTTAGAATACTGCTCACTGATATCAATCCCTATTTCTTCCATAACTTGTTTGGTATACTTATGTACACCCTGTGCTTTTAAACCAGCACTATAGGCTTCAAATTGATCTCCTGAATATTTTCTTAAAAAAGCCTCTGCGATCTGACTGCGAGCTGAATTACCTGTACACAGAAATATAACTTTTGTTTTTTGCACACCCTCCACTCCCTCCTAATGTTTATACTAAAAATATTAACATAAAATTAAGTTTGAGTTGTTACAATAAAGTAAATAATGTGTTAATTTTTTAACCTGAAGGGAGAGAATTATGAAGCATGTAAAATAAATTCAATATTATTTTTTAAATCGATCTGGATTTGTTCTCTGCTTTCTACCGCTCTATCCATAATATAAAACAGCAAAATACCATGTAAATAGTTAGCAATAATACTTTCAACTTGTTCTTCATTTTGACTTTTAATACTCTCAGATTGACTGGCTTCCTTTAGATACTTTCCTAATAGCTTTACTACTTCAGGATCATATACCCCTTTTTTTATCTCCTCTGGTACATTTTTGAAATCTTCTAAAAATATTAATTTAAAAACATTTGGATTATCAAAAAAATAACTTACATAAGCCTTACATGCTTTAATAATTTTTTCTACTGAATTTTCCTCTTTACTTATATTATTAATCACTTCTTCTTCACATTCTTTCCAAAAGTCAGCTACACAATAACCATAAAGTGCATTTAAATCAGAAAAATAATTATATAAAGTACCAGGAGCAAAACCTGCTCGATCTGCCACTTTTTTTACTGTTAATTTTTGAGTTCCTTCTTCTCTAATAATTTTTTTGGCAGCTTCTATGAAGTATCCTCGTTTTCTTTTTTCTTGGATTGTTTTTTTATCCATTTTATCCCACCCTTGTTTTCATAATCTTATATATCTTTTAATCAGTTAAGGCAATTTCTATAGATTTCAGATAGGCTTTTGAAGTAACTGTAGCTTCTGAGATTATATCAATATCTAAATTCTGTCTTTCTATTACACTATTAAATACTGAATCTCTGACCTCTGATTGTGAAAGCATAATATCATCTACAATCTCAATATTTATTATCCTGTGACCTTTAATCTCAACTTTAACCTGATTACTCCACCTACCTGCATTATATACACCATTATATATACCATCATCTATTTCCTGTAAGTTTATATCATTAATAACTAAAGCTTTTCCAGATTCTAAACCACGTGTTCCAAAAAATAACATTCCTCCTAATACCACCATAATTATTACCACAACTATCAATCCAATTTTTATTAGTTTGCCCATTTAAATTTCCTCCTCATTTTTTTGATAGGGTTTTGCATATAAATCGATACCTTTTTCCTTTGCTTGCTTTTTATTTAATATATTCATCATAAATTTTAAAATAAAAAGAGGTATAGGTGGGAAGTGTTTTTTTTCATACTTTTTTGTACTTGAACTTAATTTATTTTGATTGAAAATATCTTTACAAAATTCATCTAAACTCTTTCTCATGTTTTTAGTAAACCATCCAACATCTTCTAGTGGTTTACCATCAATAAGCGGGCTTCCTCCAAAACCTATAGCTCCTAACCAATTACTGCCTATCTCTTTTGAAAAATTATGGCAGATTTCTTTAGAACTTTTACGCTGTATTTCCTTCGGATAGCCATTATGTATAACAGCAGCCATAAATTTTTCTTTCCAAAATTTCTTGTTAGTTAAACCTTCAAGTCTTTCCATTACACGAATGACTGGATAAGGAAGAGAATGAACATAAACAGGTGAAACAATTACAAATATTTCACTATCTTTCAAATCTTCAATAAACGCATTAATTACTTTGTCATCTTGAAAAATTTGATGAGCCCTATACTTAATTAAATTTGTTTCATAATTTTTAAATTCTTGCTTTAAATAATCAGCAATAGATTCAGTAACAGTGTTTTGACCTCTTGTACTACCTAATAATGCAGTTACTTTTTTTATCTTCAAGATTTACTTCACCCCCAAATATTTTATTCCGTTTGTAATTTGATTTTGAATTTCATTTTCCTGTATAGAATCATTAAAGATTAATGTTTCATGCTTATCTGCAAAAAAACAAGTAGCATTTCGATTTGATACTAATTTAAATGTCTGCTCCATATCCTTGTTGGACTGATCTAGGATCCCTATTGACATAAAATAATTAGGATTATTATACCTAGCTGGATGGTGCAATTCACCTTTATATACAGTATAAGTCGGTAAACCCATTACACTATATCTATCCACAGCTTTTTTAAGTTGAGAATTATAACATCCAAAACTAATGGGGCTTATAAAAATTAAAACTTCTGCATTAGCCATTAAAGGAAAAATTTCTTTCATATCATCATTTTTAGCACATATGCCTGGTTCTTTCATATTACAATAACCACAACCATTACAATATTCTATATCTTTTTCAATTAAATCTATCCAATTAATAAGATTATTTTTCCCAGCCAATTGTTTAATTAAATTATCTTTGATTTTTTGATAATAAGGACTTTCTTTTGTTAATCCATTCAAAATTAGACTATTCATTATATACCTCCTTGCTTTATTGAATATTATTTATTTGATGAACGTTATTCATTTGTTGAATATAATTTATCATGGTTTTGGTTTTTTGTCAAGAGTTTTTATGCAAAAAAATAAAGTCAGCAATAAAAACTGCTGACTTAGTAGAAAAACTTATTCATTATTGTATTTTTTTAATTTAATGTAGAAATTAATCTTGCTGTTAAGTTTGTTATTTTATCTGTATTTAACCCTTCTTCACTATTCCCAGTTACTGAAACCACATAAATTGGCCCATCAGATGATTTTTGTAAAAGATGGGTATATTGTAAAACACCGGCTTCTGAACCACCTTTGTATCCCACTTTATACCAATCACTTTTATTGGCTAAACCAGGATTAATCTGTATTTCTTCTGATTCACGTAATTGATAAATGGTATTAGAAAGTTCTTTAGTAGAAAAAAACCACTCTATTTCTTTAATTAAAGTGGGTTCAGAAATTATATCCTTACCACTAATTTGGATATCTTTTATCTCTTTTAATACAGTTCTTTTAGATTCAAGGTCGCCCTCTATATAATCATTTTGCTCTTGTGAGCTTAGTCCGTACTTCAATCTAAACATTTCAATTGTCTTAAGGAAAGGTGTATTTTGAGAACCAGTCATTTTTTCTAAATAGTCTCTACCAATATAATCAATCAAATGATCTGTAGCAGTATTATCACTGTGTGAAATCATTAAGTTTGCCATCGAATTAACTGTCATTGGTGTATTTAGAGGCCAATTCTGTAAGATTCCACTGGGTAAACTCAAATTTTCTTTATCAATTTTAATTATATCTTGCCAACTCTTTTCACTACTTTCAATTTGTTCATATAAAGCTTTTAATACATACAATTTAAAGGAAGAACCAACCGCCATCTTCTCATTCTCATTTAAAGCAATAATTTCTTCCTGATTATCTTTTATTACATAAACAGAAATATCACCTTCTAAATTTTTAAACTCATTTAATATTTTTTCATAGTCATCTTCAGCTAAAGTCATGTTCCCAAACCATATTCCCGCAATTTTATTATTTGTATTAACACTGATTTTTGAGGGAACACTTCCCTTTGAAAAGATTAATTTGTAACCCTCTTCTGTTTCCTGTACTTCCTGTAATTGACCTAAGTTGTTTTTATAGGTATTTAAAATTTGAATTACTTGAGATTCAGAAACCTGATTTAAGAAATTATCGGTAAATAGTTCAGCAATGTTTTCTTCAGCCTGGGTAAATAAAGTATGATACATCTCTTTATCCTGTTCTACACTAGCAGTAACTGCCAAAGATATTAACAGAACAAACATCAGGGTGAACACAAAAATTTTCTTTTTCATTTTGAAATCTCCTCCTGCTTAATTATATATATTAGAATAAAAGCAGGCTTAAAGACATAATTGCCATACCTGCAATAAACCCGTATATTTCCTGATGCTCTTTACCATATTTTCTGGAAGTAGGTAATAGTTCATCAATAGAAATATAGACCATAATACCTGCTACACCACCAAAAAGGATACCAAATATTAGATCATTAAAAAATGTTCTAAAGATAAAGTATCCAATAACTGCACCTATTGGTTCTGAAGTTCCTGATAAAAAAGAATATAAAAAAGCTTTCCTTTTACTTCCGGTAGCATAATAGAGGGGTACTGATACTGAAATACCTTCTGGAATATTATGAATTGCAATTGCAATCGCAATTGATAGACCCAAAGCTGGATCAGAAAGTGCAGAAGCAAAAGTAGCTAAACCTTCTGGAAAGTTGTGTATCGCAATCGCTAAGGCTGAGAAAAGCCCCATTCTTTTTAATTCTAAAGTGTTATCTGGGGTTTCCTCTTTAATCTGTTTTAAATTTTCTCTAGATCTAGGTTCATGGGGATTCTCATACTCGGGTACTAATCTATCTATAAGACCTATTAATAAAATCCCTCCAAAAAATGAAGCTGCTGTCACCCATTCTCCAAAAGAGTTTCCATAATAACTCATAAGTGATTCCTGGGCTTTCGCTAAAATTTCAACAAATGATACATAAATCATAACCCCGGCTGAAAAGCCTAAAGATATTGATAAAAAAGAAGTATTAGTTTTTTTTGAGAAAAAGGCTAAAAAACTACCGATTCCTGTTGCAAGTCCTGCACCTAAAGTTAAAAGAAACGCAATAGCTACATTATTAATATTACATCACCACCATTTCAAATCCAATTCTGTCACTCTTAAGTTGATTGTTAACATAAGTATAATAAATATTATCTTAATAATCAATAACAATTATTGATTGAATTTCTTGATATCCCAGTTATTGTTAAATTAAAGATGATATACTTTTTTACTTTAATTTTTAGGCACAATACTGTAATATATAAATAGAAAACTATTAAAGATAAAAAGTCAATATATTTTGTTTGAATAAAAATGGGGGTTGTACTAATGAAAAGCTCATTTCTAATTTATCTAATAATATTAATATGTATAATATCAATTTCTGTGAAGGTTTCAGCTGATTCAATCAAACAATATAGCTATGAAATAGTTAATAAATACCCTCATGATAAGGGTGCCTTTACCCAAGGTCTATATTATGAAGACGGTATCATGTATGAAGGTACCGGTAAACACGGTGAATCTGATATGAGAAAATATCACCTGATTAGTGGTGAAATTATTAAAAAAAATGAACTCTCTGTTCTTTACTTTGGAGAAGGTATTACATTATTAAATAATAAGATATATCAATCTACCTGGAAATCTAAAACTATGTTTATTTATAATAAAGATATTGAACTTCTAAAACAAACCCCTTTTCCTTTTAACTGTTGGGGACTAACAGATAATAATCAAAACTTAATAATGAGTAATGGAACTAGTATAATTAGATTTTTAGATCCTAATAGTTTTAGAGTAATAAAGGAAATTGAAGTAACTCTTAATGGTAAACCTATTAAAAACATTAATGAATTAGAATATATCAAAAATAAAATTTATGCTAATATCTGGCAGGATGACTATATAGTAATCATTGACCCTTCCACTGGTAATATTACAGCCGTAATAGATTTAAAAGGAATAATCAATCCCGATAATTATGACTATGAGTTAAATGTTTTAAATGGGATTGCCTATGATCAAAAAGAGGAACGTTTATTTGTAACAGGAAAATACTGGCCTTATATATTTGAAATTGAAACCATTTTAAAAAAGTAAAATAACTAAATTAATTAAAGGGTGGTAAAAACCACCCTTTTTTAATATTATCTTAATTTATTAATACTTCTTCTCTCATCAGTTGGTGAAACTTATCAGGTTCTGACCAGATCTCACCATGTCCTGAATTTTCAAACCAATATAGATTCTTGCTGGGAGCATCAATTTTATTAAAATACTCTTCTATCAGTTGGGCAGTGTAGTCATGTTCACCGATCATATAGTATACAGGAATTTTGAACTCGGTAGCCTGTTTCACAAAATTAATATGATGTATCTGTGGATACATGATATTAAAGGTATCTACCATACCTCTAAAGACTCTAATTTTATCCATTAAGTTATATTCAGGAATCCAAAGAATACTTAAAGGATTATACCAACCTGGATTAGGCTCTTGATAAGGATTATCAAGTCTATAATACTTTCTATAGTTTGTCATTACTGGTCTATAAGTACTAAGCACTTTTTCATTATAGTAAGGAGGCCTACCATTCTCTTTTAATGTCTTAACTAATTTTTCATCATTGTTGTTTTCAGCACCTTTTAATACAAGGTCATAAATATATTGGTCGCTTTTTTGAATGTTGACCATTTGAGCCGCTCCAATATAAGCATGGAACTGTTCGGGGTATTTTTGAGCAGCTAAAGTACCGATGATTGTACCCCATGAATGACCTAATAAATATATCTTGTCCTTATTATACTTAGCTTTTAAATAATTGGTTAGCTCATTAATATCTTCTATATATTGATCTAATTCCATATCCTCTTCATTATTAATTGCTGGATAAGTTTTTCCACAGCCTCTCTGTTCCCAGTTAACAACTAAAAAATCTTCTTCTAGTTTCTTATTAAATTTCAAAAACCTTCCCATTTCTGTACCCCCAGGCCCACCGGATAATAATAGGATAATGGGATTATTGATATCATGTCCTCTCATCACAATCCACTGATCTACTCCACCTAACTTTATTTTTTCCATTGTAGCTATTGAATCCTGTTTTTTATTTCCACTTGCATCTAATATAGGTTCTGTTCTACCTGGCATTAATGAAACCCCTAATAATAAGATTATACCAGCCAATACAATATACATAAATATTTTCTTTTTCATTTTAATCTCCACCTTTTTTTAGTTATTTTAATAATATTTTACCTAAGTTCCATAACAATCCTTTTCGTTTTTCTCTTATTATACTTTCATAGTCTAAAGTATATTCTCCATTAAAATGATTATCTCTTATTACAATTTTTTTACCTTTGCCAGTAAAGCCATCTAAAAATTTTGATTCTCTAATTCTTGCGTATTCAGCATCTACAAATTTCAAATTACAGTTTTCTTTAATATTTACCTGATCAGCTGTAATGCTTAAGTGCTTATTAGCTGGAACTGTTATAATAAAAAATACTTCATTTACTATTTTAAATAATTTGTTATTATCTAAATCATTAGGATATCTTTTTAAATGTTTGTTTTTGTTAAAATAAATCATATTGTCTTTCTGTTGGATCTCATAATTGTTTTTCACCATATAAGTTGTTTCAATTTTTATATAATCCTTATACCAAGATTCAATTCTTATTCTTGAGCCAGGAAAGTTTAAGAAAACTTCTTGACTTTTTTCTAGTTGAAAGTACTTTACCTCAGCTCCAATTATATTACCGGAAAACAACAATATAATTATTAATGTTAAAAATATGATTTTATTCATTTTTAATTTCCCTCCTTGCAATCTTCTACTAATTCTAATTTCAATAATTTAATATTTAAATCACGGATTCTTTTTAATATTGAATATAAAGCAGTTTCATCAAAATAACCATATATTTCTGTATCGCCCTCTTTACAACTAATTTCAACTTTTTCAAACCTTGAGAATTTTTTTGTATTAATTTTGTTTTTTAATCTAATTTTATAACATTTCTTTTCGTTCACTATTTCACAACCTTTCTTAAAAAAATAATTTGTTTAACTGTCTATATAATAGCATTTAATTTTAATTTGCACACCTAACTTTAGTTAGGTATTAAAAAAACCCTACTTTTTTTAAAAGTAGGGTAATAAATCTATTCATCTATTAAACCGAGCTCTTTAGCTTTTACTGCAGCTTTTGTCCTGCTTTTAACTCCCAGTTTTGAATAAACATTACTTAAATGCCATTTAGTAGTTCCCAATGTTATAAATAACTCATCAGCTATTTTTTGATTGGTAAAACCTGATGCAGCTAAATTAAGTATTTCTAATTCTCGCTCTGTTAATGGTTCAACTAACTGTTGAGCTTTATTATCATTTTTATCTATTTTATCTTCTAATATATTTTCAATACTATTAAATAAATCTGTATTTAGATATTTATATTTTTTTATCAGCGGCAGACACATTTCTCCTTCTCTGATAAAAACAGATAAATATTTTTCATTATTTATATAATCAATCATTTTCACTATATTTTTTTCTACATTATTTTCATCTTCTTTTAGATAAAAACTTATTGTTAAAAAGAGATAATACCTTATTTTATCAATAAAATCTATATTCTGAACTAATGTTAAGTTATCTTTTAATAATGAAATAGCTTTCTCTGTTTTTTGATCTAATAATAATAGCCGAATGTAATTAAATAATTCTCTAATATAATTGAAGTTTTCTTTTGAATGTAATTTATTTTGAAATTTTTGTTCCAAGATTTTAGTAAATTTTAATTTCCCTTCTTTTATATAAATCTCATCTTTTATGCTTTGAGCCCACTTTTGATGAGGTAATAAATTATATTTATTAGTAAATGCAATTAAATCATCAATTACCTCAAGAGCAGATTGAGTATTACCTTGAACATATAAATTAACGGCATAATAAATTTTGGGCATCCAGGCAACATGGACTAAATTCAACTGTTCACTGATCTCTATGCCTTTTAAAAACATATCATTAGCTGATTTTAATTCACCCATCTGATAAGCAAATATACCTTTAGGAATAAAAACGAGTTTGGCTAGTGCTTCTATTTGATGATTAGTATCACTGTATCTTTCTATAGTATCATTACATAGCTTATTAGCTTCTTTAAGTTTACCTTTTAAATTTAATTTTAAAGCTAAATTTATTAATGCCATAATTTCTAAAAAAGAATTGTTTTGTTGTCTAGCTAAAAAGTATGCTTTCTCAAATGAATTAATTGATTTATCTACTTTTCCTATCGATGCTTGAATCTGTCCTAATGACATCCATGCATTTATAGTAAAAATGTGATCTTTTTTAGGCAATAGTTTTAAAGCTTCTTTCGCCATAATGGTAGGATCTTTTTGGTTATTAATCTCAGGTATTAATGAAGTTAGTGTATATAATCTTCCTTTATTTTGTTCATCAATTTCATCAATATTTTTTTGTATTAACTTTATATAATAAATTGCATCATTCTTTTTGCCTATTATAAATAAGGACCAAGCTTTCATTATTAAAATGGGTATACTTTCCATAATACTTTGATCTGAAAGTTTTTCAATAAGGTATAATAAACCTTTAATTTTACCTTCCTCTAAAAACTTAGGGATAGCTTCTTCTATATAATTTACTGCTAATTGAGTTTTTTTAGCCTTCAATGCTTCTGCAACTGCACTATTATATATTTCATTTTGGGCAAACCACTCAGCAGCTCTTACATGTAGTTCCTTTTTTTGATTATCTTCTAATTGAAATGAAAGCAGGTCTCTAAATAGTTGATGGTATCGATACCAATGATTATTTGTATCAATTTCTTCAATAAATAAATTCATATTTTGTAATTTGTGTAACAATTCTAAACTATCATCCCTCTTTAATATATAGTTACATAGTTGTGGGGATAACTTATCTAAAACAGATGTTTTTAATAAAAAATTTTTAATATTGTCATTTAAATCATACAAAACTTCCTCGAGTAAATAATCCATTATATAATAATTACTGCCCGAAAAATCTTCTATAAATTTATGACTAATTTTTTCATCTTTATCTAATAGTTTTATTGCTGCTAATTTTAAACCTGATATCCACCCTTCTGTCTTGTGAGTTAAATCTTTAACTTCGTTATCACTTATATCTAAATTGGCATATAGTTTTTTAGCTTCTTTAAAATTAAATTTTAAGTCCTTTGTTCTCAATTCAAATATCATATCTTCTAACCTATATTGTCGAAGTTTTATCTGAGGATCTTCCCTAGTTAATAATGCTAACTTAATATTGCTATTACTGTATTTAATTACTTTATCTAAAATTTGGTTAATATCATTGTTTTCAATATGATGAAAATCATCAAATATCAAGACAATATTTTGCTGAATTAACCTAAGTTCAGAATAAAATGAACTTAAGATGGCTTTCACACCATCTTGATTGGGAAGTTGTAATAAATGATTAGTCCCTTCAAATAATTTATCATCAATAACGCGAAAGGAGTTAATAATTCCCTGAATAAATGATTTAATTTCATTATCTTCTTGATCTATTGTTAACCATGCAGTATTCATATCACTTTGCTTAATCCAGTTAGTTATCAAGGTAGTTTTACCATAACCAGCTGGACCAGATATTAATAATAATTTTTTATTTTCATCTTTCATTTTCTTATTAAGCTGTTTAATCAAGGATTTTCGATATATTGTCCCTTGCGAGATAGCAGGGATTATGTTTTTCAAATCAATTAAATTTTTCAATTATTCCACCTGTTTCTTATATTATTTAAATATTATATATTTTAATTGCCTTCCAACCAATCTAAAACCATGTGCTGTAAAGACCTTTCCATTTCTTCATAAAAATCAGCATCGAATTTTCTTCCATAAATATACTGTCCGAAATTTTCTGCTCTATATTTATTATTAGCTTTAACTTTCTCTTCTCTATGCTGATGCATTTCCTTTAATTCTTGTTTTGATAGTCTTTTGTATTCTTCTTCAAATACAATATAATCCCTATCAAATCGTCTGGATTTTTTGCGTTTTAGATCGTCAGGATAATATCCCAAGGTTAACATTGCAATTGGAAGGGTATAGTCAGGTAAATTAAAAAGTTCTTTTTTTATCTCATAATTTTCTATAATGTCTCCAATATAACAGGAACCTATATCAAGTGATTCTGCTGCAATAACAGCATTTTGAGCAGAAATAAAGGCATCACCGGCTGCCAGAAATAGTGCGGCCAAATTAGGCTTTTTAAAGTTAATATCTTCTCTGCGGCAGTAATCCTTTAGATTACAGACCTCAAAATAATCATATAATCTTTGAAAGTCTGCTAAAAATACTAATACTACAGGTGCATCAGCAATAAAGGGTTGATTATCACAGGTTTCACTTAAGATCCTTTTTCTTTCTTCATCTTTGACTACTATCATAGAATAATGCATCATATTACCGGCGGTCGGTGCTCGCATAGCACTATCTATTATCTGGTCTAATTCTTCATCTTTGATCATTTCATCCTTATATCTTCTAAGAGACATTCTTTTATCTATAGTTTCAAGTGTAGAATTCAAAACAATCCCTCCTTCAAAATATTTTCTATATTCTTTACTTCTATAATCAATTTTATTTCCCTTGAATTTTTTTCATTTAAATTATTATATTTTTACCCAAATCTTATCTACTTGATAAACCCCATGTAAATCTTGTATAATAACTACCTAGAGGTACTGTCTGGAGGTGGAATTAAATTGCTTAACAATAATAAACAAGTTAATAGAAAACTACCTTTTTTAATAGGGATATCATATTTACTATCTTTTATATTGATAAGATTAAGTGTATTAATAGCTGGTTCTGTCAAACATGACACAGTCGTAGCTATTAAAGAAGGAATTATAAATAGAAATATATATATTGGTAGAAATATTATTCTTTTCGGTTACCATATTCATCATTTCTACTTTGGAGTTCTTTTAATGGGAATTGCAGGTTGGTTAGCTATCGTAGGAAATAAGAAAATTTCAAAAACAAAACTAGCCATCATGTATGGGGCAGGTTTAGGACTCTTCATGGATGAAATAGGTATGCTCTTGTCTGAAGGAAATTATTTTTCTCCGCTTTCCTATCTATTAGGAGTATTTCTTTTAGGAGTTTTAATTAATATAATATATTTTCCACCCTTCTGGGCTTCAGTTCGTGACAGTGTATTAAATATGACGATTCCCAGTATAAAATTTATTGCTGTCATTGTAAAAGACGGTATAAAAGTATTGGACTTTGTTAGTTCAATCATTGTAAAATATAGAGTGGTGATATTGGTCATTATTGGTATGTTCTTTTTAATTGACTTTTTAATTCCCTATATTTTTTAATATATACATGCGAAAACGGCCTTTTGCAGGCCGTTTTTTATTTCTATTTGTTTTTCTTTCCCACTATTCCATACTGAAAATCATTGATATCTACTTCTTTTATAATGTCAATATTGAGTTTCTCATAAATTGCTTTTAATTCATCTTTACTTATTTTGTGCTGAATAGGTGGACCTTTGGGAGTTTTTATTTTTTTAAACTCAATTATACCAAGCTTACCTCCGGTTTTTAATTTATCTAAATAGTTATTAAGAAATCTCATTTTATCTTCTACTTCATGTAAAACATTAGATAAAAACAAATAATCTACTTTTTTATTTGAAATATCTGTATTATAGTCATTACCTTGAATCGTGGTTATATTTGTAATTGATTTTTCTTTAATCATTTCTCTCAACTCTTCTATCATTTCCTCAGAAGTATCTACTGCAAATACCATTCCCTTATTACCTACAATTTCGGCTGCAGGTAAAGTAAAGTAGCCGATACCAGCCCCTATATCTAAAAATCTTTCATTCTTTTTTAAAAGCATATCTTCTAAAGTCTCACTGGGAGGCATATTGCTTTTTCTCTCTTCAGAATGCAATTTTTGTTTTTTATTAGGATCAAATTTATAAGCCAAGTTTCATCACCTCTAATTGTAATTGTTAGATCAAATTTAACACAACTAGAATTTAATTTCTATTAAATTCAATACAATTTAAAAGGTATCTCATTATTTATATTTTTGTTCCTGATTCTGAACTGTAGACATGCTCTATATTAATCGTATTGAAATTACCATTATTGTCTTTAACAAATTCTATTTTTTCTCCCATTATTTTTAAGAAAAATTCGTTTTGACCAGAAGGAATAATTTCAAAAGCCGGACCCTGTTTCAGTTTAACAAAATATTTATCTGCATTACTCATTATAGTAACTTCTCGACCGGAATCTAATTTATAAGTACCAGCATATTTTTTAAATGCCTCTTGTTTTAATTCATAATTTAAATCCGGAACATAGTATTCTTTTTTAAATAAAATTGCTGCTATGTCTTTTGTCAACTGGTCAATCGGAGTTCCATTTATATTACTTAATACAATTATTGTAACATCATCATTAACATATCGATTTATCGATGCGGTATATCCCATGGTACCACCATGATGATATATCCGTTTATTTTTAAATAATTCATCTATCTTGAATCCAAATCCATAATTACCAAGACCAGAAGTAAACATTTGTTTTAGGCTCTTATCAGTTAATATTTGATCTGTATAGAGAGCTCTATCCCATTTATAGAGATCTTTAGTTGTAGAATATAAAGCACCTGCTCCATGGGCAAAGGTGGCATCATCATGGTACATATTACTTTTTTTACCAGCTGGGCTCATGACATAACCCGAAGCTCTTTTTTTAATTATTTTATGATGGTAAGCATAACCAGAATTATTCATCTCAAGGGGATTAAATATATTTTTATTTAAATACTCTTCATAGTTTAATCCACTAACCTGTTCAATTATATATCCCAACAAAACATAATTCGAATTACAGTACTGATATTTTTGACCGGGCTGAAATATTAAATCTTTATCTTTAAAAAGATCAATTACTTTTTTTAATTGTATTCTTTTACCCATCATATCTCTGAACTTTTGAGTTTTAGTATAATCAAATATACCGGAAGTATGGTTTAATAGGTTCTTTATTTTAATTTCATCTCCCCGGGGATAATCAGGAATATATTTACTTAACTTATCTTCTGTTTTTAATTTATTCTGTTCTGCTAACTGCATAACTGCTGCAGCGGTAAACTGTTTGGTTAAAGAACCAATTCTATACTTTGTCTCTTTCTGATTTTTTACATCTAACTCCAAATCAGCATACCCATAACCTTTATTTATGATTATCTTACCATTTTCAGCTAC
The DNA here is from genome assembly GCA_964642575.1 of uncultured Halanaerobiales bacterium. Lineage (GTDB taxonomy): Bacteria > Bacillota > Halanaerobiia > Halanaerobiales > M55B127 > M55B127. The sequence goes on along the minus strand of CAZXRH010000003.1, from coordinate 11,131 downwards.
TAAAACCGTTCCACTAAAAATACCCATTTCTTCATAGGTAGTTATATAATTATCTATTTCAGTGCTTAAGTCTGTATTTGCCTCAACCCCACCCATACTAAATAACAATAAAACTAAAATTCCAATAACCAATATTTTCTTTTTTAACATTTTTCACAACTCCTTTGTTAATATATAGTGTTTTAGTGCATTACTTAACTAATGCACTATTATTATATACATATTTTATTGCCTCTGTCAAGGGTAAGATTAAAAAATATTAAAAATTATAAGTTTAATTTATAATTTGAAATAATAAATGATTACAGAATCCTATAACAATATTTTTTATGTAATTATAAATATAGTTTATTTATACCCCATAATTTATAAAATTATATTATTATTATTAATAATCAAGATTAGTTATTAGGGCAGGAAATTTTTAACTTAGCTTGTATTATATATATACTATAGTAATTTGAGTTGTTTTGTCTTATATAAATAATTTTAGAAGGGAGGATAGCGAATAACAATATTCTTGTAAGATAGTGGAATTTTAAATTAAGTATGTAAATTTCTAAAAAGTAGAATTATTAGCGAGGAGGAAATTTTTTAATGAGAAAATTTACAATTCTTACTTTAGTTTTTGTTTTTCTTTTTTCTTTTACAATGGTGAGTTTGGCACAAGATGTAGAATTAAAAGATCCCTGGGTTTCTGAAAGAGAGCAAGGTGAACACGGTGGTACTCTGGTATCAACTCTATTAGGTGATCCCAAAACTTTTAATGTTATTACTGCCCAAGAAACTTCTTCTACCGATATTATAGAAGACTATATTTTTGAAGGGCTTGTATCCAGACATGGTGTAACCACTGAATTCATTCCTGTGCTAGCGAAAGATTGGGAAATTAGTGAAGATGGTACAGTTTATACTTTCTTTTTAAGAGAAGGTGTACAGTGGAGTGATGGCGTAGAATTTACAGCTGATGATGTTATCTTTACCTTTGATGTTGTAAAAGATGAAAATGTGCCAACCAGTACAAGAGATGTTATGATGGTTGATGGAGAATTTCCTGAATACAGAAAAGTAGATAAGTATACCGTAGAAATAGAAATACCTAAACCATTTGCTCCCTTCTTAAATAATATGACAACATATATTATTCCAAAGCATAAACTTTATGATGCTTGGCAGAATGGTAATTTTAATGATATGTGGGGTATAGATACCAAGCCTTCTGAAATTGTTGGTACTGGTCCCTTTACTTTAGGAGAATATAGAGCTGGTGAAAGAGTAGTAATGCTTAGAAATTCTTATCACTGGAGAAGAGATCCTCAAGGTAAACCACTACCCTATATTATTAGATGGGTTAGAGTAATTGCTGAAAGTCAAGAAACCCAAGCTTTACTATTTGAAAAAGGTCAAACCCATGCACTTGGTGTTAGGGGTATTGACTTTAAACGTTTCGAAGAAAAGGCTGAAGAAGGTAACTACCATATGGTTAATGGTGGACCAACCTTTGGTTCTAACTTCTTAATATTTAATATGAATCCACGTAATCCCAAGTTAGAAGAACAACCATGGAAATATGAATGGTTTACTAATTTGAATTTCAGAAGAGCTGTTGCATATGCAATGGATAAAGATACTATGATCAATCAGGCCCTTGCTGGCTATGGTTCCAAACAGTGGAGCCCAATCAGTGAACCAAATAAGGTATATTTAAATGAAGATGTCATGAAATATCCTTACAGTTTAGAAAAAGCCAGAGAAGAACTTGAAGCTGGTGGATTTTCATGGGACGAGGATGGTAATTTAGTTGATAAAGACGGCCGAAGAGTAGAATTTAATATGGTTACAAACTCTGGTAATACTCAAAGAGAAGCAATACTTAATATTATTGCCTCTGAGTTAAGAGAATTAGGTATGAAAATCAACTCTACTCCAATCGAATTTAATAAATTAGTCAATCAGTTAATGAGCGAATGGAACTTTGACACCATAATTATTGGTCTAACAGGTGGAGTAGAACCACATAGTGGATCTAATGTATGGCCATCCCACGGTCACTTGCATATGTGGAACCCACAGCAAGAAGAACCTGCAACTGAATGGGAAGCCAGAATTGATGAATTATTTGAACAAGGTGCAAGTGCTACAGAAATTGATGAAAGAGTCAAATATTATGATGAATTCCAGGAAATTATTGCCGAAAGAGTTCCTGTTATCTTCACCGTTACTCCTAATGCACTATATGCTGTAAGAAACACCTTGAAAAATACAGAACCTACTGCATATGGAGAAATGTGGTGGAATATTTACGAACATTACATTACTGAATAACAAGTTTCAATAAGTAAAATAATTTGAGAGAAAGGGGTCTACCCCTTTCTCTTTTATAATTAGCTATTTTTATTTTTTGAAAGGAGTACCTAATTAATGCGCACATATATTTTAAGAAGACTTTTACAGGCAATACCTTTACTTTTGGCAATATCTCTACTCTCCTTTTTCATAATGCAGTTATCCCCTGGTAGTTATTTAGATACAATGAAATTAAATCCCGATGTTTCAGAGGAACTGATAGAAACCATGAAAAGGCAGTATGGACTGGACAAAAGTGTGCCAGAACAGTATTTTCACTGGCTATGGCAAATCTTACAGGGTAATTTTGGAGAATCGTTTACTTACCAAGTTCCGGTACTACATGTGATTCAAACCAGGGTTGTTAATACACTGATCCTATCCTTTGCAGCTATGTTTATTGCATGGGGTTTCTCAATACCAATTGGTATCTATTCAGCAACACATAAATACACGATAGGTGATAATATATTTACGAGCCTTGCCTTTGTAGGGCTATCAATTCCTAATTTCTTTTTTGCACTTTTACTTTTATTTTTAATTGTTAGATTTAATATTCCCTTGCCCATAAATGGAATGACCAGTATTATGCACGATTTTATGTCACCAATGGGTAAAGTATTAGATATATTAAAACACTTATTAGTACCTGCTGTTGTATTGGGTACTGCCAGTATGGCTACCCTAACACGTATTATGAGAGGTCAGATGATAGAAGCAATGCGGTCTGACTATATTCGTACAGCAAAAGCAAAAGGATTAAAAAATAAAAAGGTTGTATATAAACACGCCTTCCGAAATGCAATCAATCCAATGATTACAATTTTCGGCTTCCAAATTAGTATGTTATTAAGTGGAGCAGCTTTAACAGAAACAGTCACTGGCTGGCCTGGTTTAGGTAAGATGATGTTAACAGCTGTTCGCTCTAAAGACCTTTACCTTGCTATGGCAGGTCTTATGATAGGAAGTGTTTTATTAATCATTGGTAATTTAATTGCAGATGTCTTATTAGCAGTCAGCGATCCACGCATCAGATATAGTTAAGGAGGGTGAAAATGGATAAAATAAATCAAAAACCTAGAAATTTAAAAAACAATAATGATAAAGATTATGAGTTTTGGTATGATACCTGGAAAAGATTAAGGCGTCATAAGATGGCAGTAATTGGTGGAACCATTATTATCATTCTTTATTTAACAGTTATCTTTGCTGGATTTTTGGCACCTTATAATCCTTATAAAAGTTTTAAAAAACATTTTTTCCATCCTCCTACTCAAGTTCACTTTACTGATGAAGATGGACTTACCTGGCCTTATGTTTATGCAACTGAATCAGTTGATTGGGCAGAATATGAAGTTATCAAAGATAAAAAATATCCCATCAAACTTTTTCATCGAGGACAGGAATATGAGTTATTAGGCTTATTTGAAACCGACCTTCATTTATTTGGAGTTGATGAACCAGCCCACCTATTTTTATTAGGGTCTGACAACTATGGCAGGGATCTATTTACCCGGATTTTATTCGGAGGTCGAGTCTCGATGTTTATTGGCTTTGTAGCAATCTTTATCACCACAATCATAGGATTGATTGTTGGTGGAATTGCGGGCTATTATGGTGGATGGGTGGATAATATTTTAATGCGTTTTGCAGAAGTTATTATGTCGATACCATCATTTTATTTACTACTTGCACTGGCAGCAGTTTTACCAATTGATATTTCTTCAACCTTACGGTTCTTTTTAATTATATCAATTCTTTCTTTTCGGGGTTGGGCAGGTATGGCCCGTGTAATTCGCGGTATGGTATTATCAATACGGAATGAAGATTATGTATTAGCTGCAGAAGCCATCGGAGCAAGAGATCCTAGAATTATTAAAAATCATGTGCTCCCTATTACAACTACTTATGTAATAGTTAGAGCTACAGTTTCAATTCCAGGTTATATCATTATGGAATCTGGTTTAAGCTTTTTGGGATTAGGTATTCAAGAACCGAATGCGAGCTGGGGTAATATGTTAACAGCTGCGCAAAATGTTACTAAAATTACTAATTTCCCCTGGCTTTTAATTCCAGGATTTATGATCTTTTTTGCAGTTTTAAGTTATAATTTATTAGGGGATGGGCTAAGAGATGCCTTAGATCCTAAGGCTACAGAAACTAATTAACTTTAAAAAGGATGAGGGAATTCCCTCATCCTTAATTTTTTATATATTATATTTTCTTTAAAAAATCTTTGACCTGTCTGTCCCATTCACGTGTTTCTATATTAACAGTTCTTTTATTTTCATCTTGACAACAGCTTATTTTTATATGTCCGCCCCCACCTGTATAGTTAGCACACTCTTCATCTTTGCTGCTTTCAAGTCCCCAATCCTGATTGAAAAATTCATCAGCTTTATCAAAAACTTTCTTACACTCTAATTTTGTTTTTTTCTCATAGACCATATATAACCCTCCTTCTATCTATAAAAGCACAAACTGCTTTTCTTAACTTTATTATAATATGCCAAGGGTTATATATCTGTAAAAGAATTAACCTTCACTGCTTTGTTTGGCCGGTTGTTTTGCAAATGTTCCTTCCTTGATATTATGATAGATAATCAAAGCTAATATTGCACCTAACATAATAAAGAAACTGGTTGACCAGATCTCTCTAACCGGGAAACTATCAATAAAAAGACCTCCCAATTGAGGTGCAATTGCATAGCCAGCACCCGAGATAAACATAAATATTGAGTTAAAACGGGCCCGGTGGCTGACCGGAGCATGAGCTGCAATATATACATTTATATTAGTTGCCTCTAGTATCTCGCCAATAGTCCAAATAAAGGTCGACATTAAAAGTAGTGGAAAGGTATTAACAAATCTAATCATACCAAAACCGACTGCAAATAAGATACCTCCGATGATTATATTAAAAATAGGTTTAAATTTTAAGGTTATACCTGTTACAAAAATAGTAAATATAACAACAACAAAAGCATTAAAACTCATATTCATTCCATAAATAGAAGCTCCTCTAGCTCCAAATAGAGCGTTTAATTGGATTGGCAAGGCAAAGGAACCCTGAGCATAAACTATCCGATAAAAGAACATTATAAAGGCAAATACAATGATACTAGGTCTTTTTAATAAGACCCTAAAGAGTGATCCCTTTTCTGACCTTTCTAGTTCTGGTAGATCTTCATCAGGAACTTCTTCAGCTAGATCTTTGGTCTCTGGAACATAAATAGCAACTAGAGTAATCGCAATTAAAGCAGTAGCTGCATCTCCTAAAAATAGTAATGGTAGATAGTTATTAAATAAAAATCCAGCAATCATAGGACCAACTGCATATCCTGTATTCCAGCCTAAGTACTGTAAAGAATAGGCTTTTTTCCTCTCTTCTCCCCTTGTCAAATCAGATATCATAGCTGTAAAGGAAGGATTTACTGCTCCATTAAAAAAGGCCATTGCAATTAAAAAGTAAATTACAGCTTTACTTTCACCTAAAAAGGCAGGTGGAATTAACATAGATGCCATTAATACAGTTGAAGTTATATATAATTTTTTACGCCCAAATTTATCAGCTAATTTTGCACCAGCAAACATACCCGGTACATTAGCCAGAGCTGCTAAAGTTACATAAGAGCCAGCCTCAGCGGCCGATAAACCTAACTTTTGGGTTAAAAACATCGTTAAAAAAGGAGCTACAAAAGCTCCCATTGAGTTAATTACCTGAGCTACAAATATAATATAGATATTTTTATTTAATCCTCGATATGTATTTAAGGCGTTTTTGATTTTGTTCACTTTTGCTACTCCTCAGTCTAATCTTTAATATAATATTTAAATATTATAAATTTCAATGTATATTATTACAATATTTTTAATAATTATATTAATTTATTTAATAATATTATAAGCTAATTTAAATATATTGTAAAGGGATTTTTAATATTTTCAACAAAAAAAATAGGTACTGAAATCAGCACCTAGTTAAAACTTAGTATTTTAAAATTTTAAGCCATATTTTTTCAACGAATTTTTATCTACTCTCATCCGGGCTGTTTTAGCAGGATCTACCACCTGAGATATCTGTAGGTCACAAATCAGGCTCATCAACATTGCAATTTCATTGGCAGTTAAGGGTAATCGTTTCCCTAAAAATTTAAACATATCATCAGAAGCCCTTTTTGTCGCTTGATCTAAGTTTTCTGCTGATGCTATAGTATAAAAAGCAGTCTCGTCTTCTACCATGGGGTTAGTGATATTCTTATCTTTCAAAACTTCCACTTCTACTCTTGTTTCACCTGCAATTTCAACACCACAAATAACAACTTCACCATCTCCCATTACAGCATGCATATCTCCCATGGCCAGTAAAGCACCAGGAACATTAACGGGGAAATATACTGTTGTTCCTTCTTTGATAACCTTTGTATCCATATTACCACCGTGTGAACCAGGTGTACCACAATCAATACTTTTAACTGCAGGTGCTACTCCTATTACACCGATCATTGGATCAATTGGTAGTTTGATTTTATCATTAAAAACTACTTTTCCATTTTCAATTTTAACAACTTTCGTTTCTGGACCGGTTAAATATTCTGCTAAATAACCCATTTCAGGGATAGTAGTCATTGCTCCCTGATTATTTAAATTAATCTCTTTGATCGTGACCTTTAAGACATCCCCTACTTCGGCATCTTCTATGTAAAGAGGACCGGTGGCCGGGTTAATATTATCCCAGTCCAGTTCATCTAAGGTCATATTTTCTGTTTCAATTTGACCTCCAAAACAGTCCTGGGTCTTAAATATCAACTCATCTTTTGATTTACAAGATGCGATAGGTTCATTATCAGGTGACATATTAAAGATTACATTTTTTAATACCTTCATTATTACACTCCTTTTGAGAAAAATATTGTCTTAATTTATATTCTATATTTTCAAGATGGTTATCTTTTTTCCTCTAAAAACTTAAAAAAGGGTGGCCCGAAACAAGCCACCCCATGCTATATTTTAAATCATATCTTATTTAATTAAATCCTAATTAAGATAGTACCCATTGTATAGCCTACACCAGAAGCAGTTAAACAGACTAAATCGCCTTCTTCTACTTCACCCTTTTCAATTGCATCATTTAAGGACATTATGATACAGGCATTACCGGTATATCCGTATTTATCCATTACATTATGAGTTTTTTCCATATCAATACCTAGATTTTCACAGGTTTGTGCAATAGCTGATTTATTGATCTGGGTAAAGATAAATTTATCTATTTCATCTAACTCATAATTGCTTTTATCTAACATCTTTTCAATAATAACCGGCCATAGTTCTGGATTGCGGTTCATCAGTTCACCACGCCAGAAAGTTAAATCAGGTGGTACATCTCCTTCACCTTTAATTCTTTCTTCAGTGGCGGGAAATCTAGTTCCACCTACATATATACCTAAGGTCATCCACTGGTCGCCATTACCAATAAAGTGACTTTCCATGACACCACGTTTATTATCATCCTGTTGATAGATAGCAGCACCGGCTCCATCAGAAAAGACACAGAAAAACTTGCCTCTTTCCATATCGGCATATTTGGTCATATTGTAAGTTGAAATCAATAAGATTGTATTATAATCCGGGTTTCCTTCAATCCAGTTTTTGGCTGTTTCAGTACCAAATATAAAACCAGTACAGGAAGCATTCAGGTCAAAAAAGGCAGCTCCATCTCTCATTCCTAGCTCATTTGAAACAATAGCTGAGCTCTGAGGAGAAATTATATCAGGAGTATCTGACGATAAAATTAATAAATCTATTTCTTCTGCAGACATGTCGGCTTTTTCTAAAGCTTCTTGACCGGCTTTAACTGCTAGATCAGCTGCACTCATGTCAGGTCCTGTCACATTTTTTTGCTCAATACCCAATGGTGCCATAAAATCACTGATATCTTCTCCTACAATTTCACTCATTTCTTCAATATCATAAGTATTATCAGGAGCATAAGATCCTGTGGATACTAATTTAACACCCATTAGAAACACTCCTTTCCCTTATTATTTTTAATCTATATACCTAAATATGTCTTTTGAATTTCTTCATTACTTGATAGCCCTTCTACGGTATCTTCCATCTCGATTTTACCATTTTCGAGGACATAACCTCTATCAATGATCTTTAACCCCTGTTGAACATTCTGTTCTGCTAAAAGAATCGAGACATCTTCTTTTTTGATGTCACCCATTTTTTTAAACAATTCAGTTACAAGTGAAGGCTGTAAACCAACTGAGGGTTCATCTAGTATTAATAGTTTAGGATTGGACATCAACGCTCTACCTAAAGCTAACATTCTCTGCTGTCCACCACTCATTGTACCTGCTAGTTGTTTTTCTCTTTCCTTTAAGATGGGAAAGATATTATATACAAAATCTAAATTCTCATTAGTTTTATCTCTGGCATTGGGTATATAGGCTGAACCTAATTTTAGATTTTCTTTTACTGACATTAGGGGAAAAAGTTCTCTTTTTTGTGGAACTAAGGCAATACCTTTTTTGACTATTTCGTGAGTAGGAAGCCCGATTAATTCTTCACCATTAAATTTAATACTTCCACTTTTATCTTTAACTAAACCCATAATAGCCTTAATTAAGGTTGTCTTTCCGGCTCCATTAGATCCGAAAATACTTACAGCCTCATTATCTCCTATTTTCATCGATAAATCCCAGATTACCTGAATTCTTCCATATGAAACATCTAAATTATTAATTTCAAGCATATTATTCTTCCTCCCCCAGGTAAGCAGCGATAACTTCTTTATTTTGTGACACTTCACTATATGGTCCTTCTGCTATAATTGCACCTTTATTTAAAACAATAACTCGGTGTGTTAATTCTTTTACAACTTTCATAATGTGTTCTACAACAACAATTGCTACATCTCTTTCATGTAATTTTTTAACTATATCCATGAGTTCCCAGGTTTCTTCACTGGTTAGCCCTGCCATGATCTCATCCAAAAAGAGCAGTTCAGGATCAGAGGCTAACGCTCTACCTAATTCTACTTTTTTAAGTTCTAAAACTGTAAGTTCATCAATAGTTTTATTTACATTATCTAATTTCAAGAAATCACAAATTTCCCGGGCAGATTTTCTGGCTTCAGGTAAGCTTTCACCTTCACCAAATAATGATCCAACCATAATATTCTCAATGGCTGAAAAGTTTTCTAGAGGGCGGACAATCTGAAATGTCCGGGCAATACCTTTTCTGTTTCTAATATGAGCTGGATTTTCTGTGATATCCTCTTCATTAAATAATATTGAACCATTATTTACACCAAGTGTACCAGCAATTAAATTGATAACTGTAGTCTTTCCAGCTCCATTAGGTCCAATGATACCTAGAATTTCACCTTTGTCAACTTCAAAGCTTAAATTATCTACCGCAACTAATCCCCCAAATTTTCTTACTATATTTTCAGTTTTAAGTGTTGGCATTGCTATCCCCCCCAACAATACTTCTTTTTAAAAATTTATTTCTAATCGGCTTATACACACCCTGTGGTAGGAATAAAACAACAATTACAATAATTATTCCATAGACAACAAGGTGACCATAAGGCATAATTAACTTCAAATATTCGGAAATTAATCCAAGTGCTAAGGCACCAATGATTGGGCCATTTGTGGTATAAATACCGCCAACTAATGCCATTGCTAATGGTAATAAAAGGAAGTTAAGTGAGAAGGTACTTTCTGGATTTACAAATGCATACTGTTGAACATAGGCTGCTCCCACTAATCCCTGAATGGCAGAAGTTAATACAAATACAAATAATAAGTATTTAAATACATCAATACCACTTGATTTTGCAGTTGTTTCATCATTTCTAATTGCATTGATGGCATAGTGAATTCTACTTCTTTTAAATACTTCGGAAATAAATATGACTAATAAAGCTATAACTAGAATCATATAATATATTTTTGTGGGATTACCGCCAAAGATTGCAGTACTTAACTGAGTACCACTTGCTCCACCGGTAAGATCATCCATATTTCTAATAATAACTGAGAAAACGTGAGTTAAGGCTAAAGTTGTAATTGCAAAGTAAATTTCACGTAATCTTAAGACAACAAAACCTAAACCAAAGGCAACTAAACCCGAGAATATTGCTCCTATTAGTAGACTTAATAAAGGATTAAAACCCATATGAGCTACTATAAGAGCTGAGGCATAACCACCTAATCCAAAGAAACCAGCTGTACCAAATGAAAGCTGGCCAGTTCTTAACATCATATCCCAACTTAAACTGAGGGCCATAAAAATGAGAATAGTGGTAAACACACTCATTATATAGGCGCCAGCATATAAGGGAAGAGTTGCTGCTATGATTAGTAATGCTAGTATAAATAGATTCTTTTTCATTATTTAGCCCCCCTATATGATCTTACTAATATTACTATGATAAGTACTCCAAAAAATACGATATCTGACCAACCACCATAGTTGGGAATATAATTAATTGCCGCTTCACCAATTCCAAGTAAAATTCCTGCAAATAAGATACCATTCAAATTACCAAGCCCCGCCATGGCAGCTAAAGCAAATGATTTCAAAGTAAATGGCGACCCTACAGCTGGGAATATAGCGGTTCTGGGTAACATTGTTCCTGCTACAATACCTAAAATACCAACTGCAACACTAAATACAAATAAATAAACGTATTCTACATTTATACCAACAATTTTAGCCCCTTTAGGATTTTGGCCGACTGCAAAGGTGGCCTGACCTAAACGAG
>CAZXRH010000002.1:24761-48726 GCA_964642575.1 uncultured Halanaerobiales bacterium | reverse complement strand
TAAAATCAAGGTATGTTGTTCTAAGGGGACCTATGTGCGTTCTTTAGCACGTGATATTGGTATTAAGCTAAATACCCTCGCCCACTTAAGAAATCTATTAAGAACAGCTTCAGGGCCTTTTAAACTGGAAGATACAGTAAAACTCGAGGAAGTAACTAATGATAATTTGAATAATGTATTAACTCCTATAGATAAGCCATTTAATTATAGATGTATGAAAGTTAAAGATTATGCCTTTAAATATGCTATAAATGGCACTAAATTGTTAATTAAGAACTTTAAAAAATGGCCTTCAGATATTACAATAGGAGAAAGACTTATGATATATGGTAAAGATCAATTTATTTCAATTAGTGAAGTTAAGACTGATGAAGAAGATGAAATCTATATCCAACCACTAAGAGTATTTCACGATGGAGGTCAAGCTTAGATGAATATAATAAGAAGCAATACATTTGATCAATATGAAATAGATGAAAATATAATAGCAATTGGTTCTTTTGATGGCATCCATAAGGGTCATAAAAAGATTTTGAATAAGACATTGGAATTGGCTAAAGAAAATAACTTAAAAAGCGGTATTTTAACCTTTGAACCCCACCCTCAGGAAGTAGTGGCTGAAGAGGCAGACCATCATTACATTACATCTTTAGCCCAAAAGCGTAAGATTCTAAATGATATGGGGTTTGATTATAATTTTGAGATGAATTTTACAGAAGATATAGCTCAAACTCCTTTTGATATTTTTGTTGAAAAAATTATTGTAAAGAATTTAAACACAAAACACATTGTGGTAGGCACTGATTTTACCTTAGGTTATAAGGGTGATGGTAATATAAAAAAACTTAGAAAACTTGGTAAAAAATTTGATTTTAAAGTTACTGCCATTGAACCTTTAAAAATTGGTAATCATAAAATATCTAGTAGTGTTATTCGAGATTTTATCAAATCAGGCCATCTCGAAGAGCTTAAAGAACATTTAGATCGAAACTTCATTTTGGAAGGTGAAGTAGTGAAAGGTTATGGACGGGGAAAAAAACTAGGGATTCCTACAGCTAATATAAAACCAGCAACTAAATATGTATTACCACCTGATGGAGTATATGCAGTATATGTTGATCTAAATGGTAATAAACTTAAAGGTGTAGCAAATTTTGGTCATAAACCAACCTTTGATGATGACGACTTTACAATTGAAGTTCATTTACCTGATTTCTCAGGTGATATATACGGTGAATTTGTTAGTGTAGAGTTAATTGAGTATTTAAGAGGCGAAAAAGAATTTGAAGATGTAGATGAATTAATAGAGACAATAAAGCAGGATATTCTTTACATCAAAGAGGTTCTATGATAAAATTATTCTGGTAAAATTAAATACCTTATACTAGGTTAAAGATTCCTCAACTTTTACTTGGTGTAGGGCGTATTAACAACTAGGAGGTGAAGTACATTGATTTCTAAAGAAAGAAAACAAGAGATTGTTCAAAAGTATCAAAGAGATGAAAAAGACACAGGTTCTCCTGAAGTACAGATTGCAATTTTGACTGAAAGAATTTCACAACTTACTGACCACTTAAAGGAACATAAACAGGATCACTCTTCCCGTAGAGGCTTACTTAAGATGGTTGGTCAGAGAAGAAAGCTTTTAAGGTACTTAGAGAACAAGGATGTTGAAAGATACCGTGATTTAATATCTCAATTAGGTATTAGAAGGTAACTTGAATATTGCAATAAAAGAGCGGGGATTTACCCGCTCTTTATTATAATGATTTAAAAATTGAGAGGAAAAATAAGGAGGAAAAAAACGAATGACCAATACTTGGAAGACAGATTTTGCCGGTGCTGAAATTGAATTTGAATCCGGTAAAGTGGCCAAACAGGCTAATGGTGCAGTTACTGTTAAATATGGAGAATCCATGGTATTAGTTACTGCAACCATGTCCGAACCCAGAGAGGGTATCAGTTACTTTCCCTTAATGGTAAATTATGAAGAAAGAGTTTATTCTATTGGTAAAATACCCGGTAGTGTTAACAGAAGAGAAGGAAGACCACGTGATTTTGCTACCCTGACTGCTCGTTTAATTGATAGACCACTAAGACCTTTATTCCCAGATGGTATGAGACATGATGTGCAGGTAATTACTACTGTTTTATCTGTGGATAAGGACCATGAACCCGATATTATAGCAATGAATGGTGCTTCCGCTGCCTTAACTTTATCTGATATACCATTTAATGGACCAATTGGTGGAGTTAAAGTTGGACTTGTCGATGATGAATTAGTTATTAATCCTAAAGAAGAAGATAGGAAAAATTCAAAATTGGATCTAACAGTTGCCGGAACCGAAGATGCTGTATTAATGGTAGAAGCCGGTGCTGATGAAGTCGATGAAGAAATTATTCTTGACGCAATAGATTTAGCACATGAAGAAATTAAAAAGATAGTTCAGGTTCAAAAAGAAATGAGAGAAGAAGCGGGACAAGAAAAACAGGAAGTTCCCCTTGTTAATGATGTAGATGAAAAAATAGAAAAATTAATTGGAGATTTCGCTACTAATCGTCTGAGAGAAGCAATTAATACAGTTAAAAAACAAGAACGCAGTGAACAAATCGATGAACTAAAAGAAGATGCAAAAGAATACTTATCAGGTAAATTAGATGATTATGAAGAATTCGAAAATGAATATAATAAGATGGTGGATACAGCTTTTGATGATCTAACAAAAGAGTTAGTAAGAGAAATGATTTTAAAAGATGAAAAAAGACCAGATGGAAGATCATATGATGAAATCAGACCAATCTGGTGTGAAGTTGATACTTTACCTAGAGCTCATGGTTCAGCGATCTTTACAAGAGGTGAAACTCAGGCCTTAAGTGTTGTAACTTTAGGTGCAAGTAGTGATGAAAAAACTATCTTTGGACTTGGTGAAGATGAGACTAAAAGATATATGCACCACTATAATTTCCCACCATATAGTGTAGGAGAAACAAATCCATTAAGATCACCAGGTCGCCGCGAAATTGGTCACGGACACCTTGGTGAAAGAGCGCTTAAACCAATGATTCCATCCAAAGAAGAATTTCCATATACAATTCGTGTAGTATCAGAAGTACTTGAATCAAATGGTTCTTCTTCCCAGGCCAGTATCTGTGGTTCAACCTTATCACTTATGGATGCAGGTGTTAAAATAAAACAGCCTGTTTCCGGTATTGCAATGGGACTAATAAAAGAAGGCGATGACTATGCAGTGCTTTCTGATATCCAGGGTATGGAAGACCATTTTGGAGATATGGACTTCAAAGTCGCTGGTACTCCTAATGGAATTACTGCCTTACAGATGGATATAAAAGTTGGCGGTCTTTCCAAAGATATTTTAAGAGATGCTCTTAATAAAGCTAGAAAGGGTAGACTCTTTATCTTAGATAAAATGATGGAAGTCATTGATGAACCAAGAGAAAATCTATCTGAGCATGCTCCCCTGATTATGACCATGCAGATTGATCCTGAAAAGATCAGACACGTAATTGGACCAGGTGGAAAGATGATCAATAAGATAATTGATGAAACTGATGCCCGGATCGATATTGAAGATGATGGAACAATCTTTATCTTGGCAGAGGGTCAAGAAAATGGCAAAAAAGCCAAGAAAATGATTGATGACCTAACCAGAGAAGTTGAAGTCGGAGAGGTTTATGAAGGTAAAGTTGTTAAAATTATGAACTTTGGTGCCTTTGTAGAAATCTTACCCGGTAAAGAAGGTCTGGTTCACATTTCAAAAATTGCTGATCGCCACATCGATGAAGTAACTGATGTTTTAAGTGAAGGTGATGAAATAAGGGTTAAAGTCATCAAGATTGATAATAAAGATAGAATTAACCTTTCAATGAAAGATGTAGAACAAGATTTTGAAGTATAAATAATAAATAAATATTGCATAAACTATCATTTTGATGGTTTTTAGAAACTTACCTCAAGTAAACTCCTTTAAATCTAACTGGTTTAAAGGAGATGAATTGAGGTTGTTTTTTTACTTTATTATACATTTTTTACCAATTGAAAAGGGGTTGTACAATGATAAAACTGGGTAGACACCTCTCTATTGGAGGGGGTATTGATAAAGCAGTTGATGAAACTATAGAAATTGGGGCTAATTCATTGCAAATTTTTACGAAGTCTCCCCGCAGCTGGAAGAAAAAAACAATTGAACAGGCTGAGATTAAACGAACCAAAGAAAAATTAATAAAACATGCAATTAAAGGTTTTGTCGTTCATTCTAGTTATCTGGTGAATTTAGCCTCTCCTAAAGATGACTTATATAAAAAGTCAAAAGAGGAAATTAAAGAGGACTACTATCAGGCCGGTTTATTAAATGCTGATTACTATGTATTTCATCCTGGTAATTATGTGAAATCTTCAAAAGAAGAAGGCATTAAAAAAATAATTAAAGCAGTAAAGGAACTTTTTGATGAGGTTGAAAATGATACAAAACTACTTATTGAAAATACAGCCGGGGCGGGAACTGCTATTGGTAGTGATTTAGATGAGTTGGTAGAGATCATGAATGGTGTAGATAATTATGATCGGATGGGTTTATGCCTTGATTCCTGCCATCTGTATGCAGCAGGCTATGACTTAAGCAACAAAGAAGGGATAGAGGCCCTAATTAAAGAAGTAGATAATAAGATAGGATTAAATAATTTGAAGTTGATTCATTTAAATGATTCTAAATTTGGGCTGGGTAATAATAAAGACAGGCATGCCCATATTGGAGATGGTGAAATTGGCTTAGAGGGTTTTAAAATCATGGTAAACCACCCTCAATTAAAAGATAAACTATTTATTATAGAAACGCCTCCCTTTGATGGAGTTGATGAAGATATACAAACAATATTGAAAATAAAAAAAGGTGAATAAGTTGAATATAAAAAGTTTTTTTAAAAACGATATAAAAAATCAAATAAGAGATGAAATAAACGGAGCCGGTGGTAATGAAGTCTTTTTTCTGATTGAAATCGATTTTGATAATGAGGAAATAGATAATGTAGAGGTTTTAGCCCGAGGGAACCAAACTATGGCCCCTGCTATAATAAATTCTATACCAAAAAATTCTATGGTTTTACACAACCATCCTTCCGGGGATACTACCCCTTCTGGACCTGATATAAGAGTTGCATCTAACTTAGGTGATAAAGGAATTGGTTTTGCTATTTCTGATAATGAAGTTAATGACCTTTATGTGGTGGTTGAACCTAAAGATATAGGTGAAGTAAAAGATATTAATAAAAATGAAATACTGTCCTATTTTAAAGAAGATGGACCCTTATCAGAAAACATGGAAGGCTTTGAATACCGAAATGAACAACTTGAGATCGCTGAAAGTATTGTCGATAATTTTAATCAATCTGAATTTACCTTAATTGAAGCAGGGACTGGAATTGGTAAATCTTTTGCCTATTTAATACCGGCTCTTTACTGGGCTGTAAAAAATGATGAAGTAGTTGTTGTTTCGACAAATACAATAAATCTACAACAGCAGATCATGGATAAAGATATTGAATTTTTGAAAAAAGTGCTTCCTTTTAATTTTAAAGCTGACCTAGCTATCGGTCGTAAGAATTATTTATGTATTCGAAAGTTAAAAAATATAGGAAGTTCTTTTTCAGATCAATCTGAAAAAAGAAGCTATGAAAATTTAGTGGAATGGTCGAAAAAGACTAAATCGGGAATGCGCAATGAGATTAAGTTTAATCTTAAGAATTCTGTTTGGGATGAAGTAGCTTCAGATAGTGATTACTGTATTGGCAGTCTTTGCCCATATTATGATGATTGCTATTTTATGCAGGCTCGTAATGAACTTTTCAATTCAGATTTAATTGTTGTAAATCATTACCTTCTTTTATCAGATGCATTAATTAAAGATTCCGGCTATTCTACACTACCGAAATATAAAAGTTTAATAGTGGATGAGGCTCATAATTTTCATGATGTTGCAACTTACCATTTAGGTAAAACTACTTCATATAAATTAAATAACCAGGTATTAAAAAAGTTATATGATAAAAAATATTCTATAATTCCACGGGTTCGGAATAAAGTCAGTAAATTAAAGATGAGTAATAAAGAGGAAATTTATCAGCTAATCGATCAACAGATTATCCCTACCATTAAAAATTTAGAAGAAAATAATAAAGAATATTTTTTACTTCTTGATAAATTTTTTCAAAAGTTTGAAGATAGCAGTATAATTATTGCCGAAGAACTAAAAGAAGATGAAACCTATAAAGATATTAATCAAAAAGGATTTAATTTCCATGATAATTTTGATAAATTATTAGTTTATCTAAAAAGATTAATAAATGAGTTAAAAATGGTTCAAAATTATGATAAAATAGAGGCTGAATTACTGGAATTAAAACAAAATTTAAATACAGTTAATGAACTTGTTTTTAATCTGCTCTTTAATCTAGAAGCCGATGATGAGGATTATGTTTTTTGGCTGGAAAAATATAAATATACTGACCGATATATCAGCCATATGAGCGCTCTACTCAATGTAGAGGGACATTTGCCTGATATCTTATGGGATAAGATGCGCAATATCTTAATGACCTCAGCTACTTTAACTGTAAATGATTCTTTTAACTTTTTTACTGATGCATTAGGTATTTCCAATCAAAATGAATTAATTGTAGATTCTCCCTTTAATTATGAAAAACAAAGTAGGTTAATTATTCCAAATGATATCTATACACCTTCAAATAATGCCTTTACCAGTCAGATTGCTGATGACTTAACTGATATTTTAAGAACCTTTCAAGGTTCTACAATGGTCTTATTTACATCATATAGTATGCTGAACAACTTATATGAAAAGGTAAATTATAAATTAGAAGAAGATAATATTAATGTATTATCACAAAGCAAATATTCTCGCAAATACATAATGAATAAGTTTAAAGCGGGTAAAAACCAGATTATTTTTGGGACTCAGAGCTTTTGGGAAGGTGTCGATATAGTTGGTAAAGATTTAAAATATTTAATAATAATGCGTTTACCATTTCCAGTACCAAATGATCCCGTCAATGCGGCTCGAGTTAAACTAATGAAAGAGGAAGGCAAAAATTACTTTTTTGAATATTTTATTCCGAAAGCAGTCATCAAGTTCAAGCAGGGCTTTGGCCGCTTAATTCGTTCCAGAAATGATAAAGGAATTGTAATCTGTATGGACAACCGGATTATAAATAAACGTTATGGACAGGTATTTTTAAATTCCATTCCAGACAAATGTCCGGTAATTAAAATGAAATTAAGACAGGTCATCGACTATGTAGCGGGAGAGGATTAAAGATGGAAAATCAGTTCAAGATCTTAATATTAACCTTAATTTTAATACTTGCATTTACTTTTGTGGTATCAGCCCAACCCCGCTTTACATTAATTTATGTAGTTCAAAATGGGGATACGATCTATGATATAGCACAGGATTACAATACAACCGTTGATCAAATCCTGGAATATAATCACATAGATAATGCTTCTAAAATCAATATTGGTGATGAACTAATTATTAAAAAAGATACAGAAACTAAAGATAAACAAAAATTAAATTTAAATACAAGTCTTGCTCCCAATTCAGACCGAAAAAATAATTTTCAGCTGGATGTAGGACGTAATTATTCAGTTAGATATAACCCGGAACAGCCTTTACCAGATGTTGATAATATCCCATCTGATAAAATAATACAGTATTATGTTGGTTCTGGAGATACTCTTTATGATTTAGCTCAAAGTTTTAATACTTCAGTTGGAGTAATAATGGCTTTAAATAATATGGAAAACTCAATAATTCGTCAGGGTCAAAAATTGAGACTACCTATTCTAAACCTTTCTAAAAGACAGGTTTTAGCTAAAACAGTTAGCCAGTCTGATATAGAGTTAATGGCTAGAACCATCCATGGAGAAGCAAGGGGGGAACCCTATGTTGGTCAGGTTGCTGTAGGTGCTGTAATTATTAATAGAGTTTTAAGTCATGAATTTCCTGATAATGTGAGGGGAGTAATCTATCAGAAAAATCAATTTACAGCCGTTGCTGATGGTCAAATCCACCTGACACCTAACAGTACTGCTTATAGAGCGGCCCGAGAAGCTTTAAGTGGTGTAGACCCTACCCTAGGCTCTCTTTACTACTATAACCCTAAAACAGCTACAAATAAGAGTTTCTTCAATACGAGAACATTTGTCGTTAGTATAGGTGCTCATGTATTTGCAAAATAGGAGGCAATCACAATGAAAATTAAAGTAAAAAGAATGGGTGATGATGTCAAATTACCAAAATATCAACATTTTGGTGAAGATTGTGGCATGGACTTGATGTCACGTTATGAATATACATTAAAGCCCGGTGAATATAAACTGATCAAAACTGGACTTAAATTAGCTATTCCTGAAGGCTATGGTGGTTTTGTATATCCTCGAAGTGGTTTAGCTTTAAAAGAAGGAATTACCGTTTTAAATGCCGATGGTGTAATTGACCCTGGTTACCGAGGAGAATTAGGAGTAATTCTAATAAATCACGGGGATGAGGAGTTTAAGATAAACAAAAATGATAGAATTGCTCAACTTATTATCCATAAAACTTTTAACATTGAATGGCAGGAAGTAGATAACTTAGAGGACAGCAACCGCAGTGATGGTGGATTTGGACATACAGGCAAAAGGTAAAGGAGGTTTTAAATATGGAAAGTAAAGTAAAAGATCTTTCATTAGCTCCAGCCGGACATAAAAAAATTGATTGGGTCAAAGAAAAGATGACAGTCCTAAATAAGATAAAGGATGAATATGTTGAGGATCAACCTTTTAAAAACAAGACTGTCTCAATTTGTCTACACTTAGAGGCCAAGACAGCTTACATGGCTTTTATCTTAAGTGAATTAGGGGCAGATGTATACATAACAGGTAGTAATCCACTTTCTACCCAGGATGATGTAGCTGCCGCACTCTCAGAAAAGGGAGTTACAGTATATAGCTGGCGTGGTGAAACAAAAGAAGAATATGAAGAAAGTTTAAATAAAATATTAGAAGTAGAGCCCGACCTAATTATTGATGATGGGGGAGATTTAGTCAGTAAAATTCATAATGAAAAGCCGTATTTAATCAATAAAATTATTGGGGGAGCAGAAGAAACAACTACTGGTATAATACGGTTAAAATCTCTTGATAATAATAATCAGCTTAAATTTCCTATGATGTCTGTTAATGACGCTCAGGCAAAATATCTTTTTGATAACCGCTATGGTACCGGCCAATCTGTATGGGATGGTATTATGAGAACTACTAATATGGTTGTAGCTGGAAAAGATGTTGTAATTGCAGGCTATGGTTGGTGTGGTAAAGGAGTTGCCCGTAGAGCTAAAGGGTTGGGAGCTCGTGTAATTGTAACAGAGGTAGATCCCTTTAAAGCAATTGAAGCTAAAATGGACGGATATAGAGTAATGCCTATGAACCAGGCAGCAAAAATAGGTGATATCTTCGTGACAGTTACTGGTTGCAAAGATGTAATTAATAAAAAACATTTCAAAATGATGAAAGATGGAGCAGTTTTAGCCAATGCTGGTCATTTCAATGTAGAA
This sequence comes from uncultured Halanaerobiales bacterium, assembly GCA_964642575.1. Lineage (GTDB taxonomy): Bacteria > Bacillota > Halanaerobiia > Halanaerobiales > M55B127 > M55B127. The sequence continues at coordinate 39,096 of CAZXRH010000002.1, read as the reverse complement.
GTTAATGTAGAAGATTTAAAAGAAATGGCTGATGAAATAAAAGATGCAAGAGATAATATTGAAGGATACAAAATTAATGACAAAACTCTTTATCTTTTAGCTGAAGGTAGACTTGTCAATCTAGCAGCAGGAGATGGACATCCAGTTGAAATAATGGATATGAGTTTTGGTTTACAGGTTCTTTCACTACTATATCTGACTGAAAATGACTTGATACCTGGATTATATAAAGTTCCAGATCATATTGATAAAAAGGTTGCTAAGTACCGCTTGAAAGCTGAAGGTACCAAAATAGATACTTTAAGTGCTGAACAAAAACAGTATTTAGAAAACTGGGAAATTTAGGTGAAAAAAATGTTAAAAATTAAAGTACCTGCAACTTCTGCAAATTTGGGGCCGGGCTATGATTCATTTGGTCTGGCTCTTAATCTATTTAATGAATATATATTTAACTTAGATGATTCAAAAAGTGAGTTATCTGTTCAAATTATCAATGACAACAATTTGAATTTGCACTTAAAAGATGAAGATAATTTAATATTAAATACAGTCAAGTATCTAGATGACCTTTATCCAGATAAAATCAAGACAAGTAATTTAGAAATTAAAGCTTTACTTAATTATCCTATTAATAGAGGACTTGGCAGTTCTGCTAATGCTATAATTGGAACTGTGGTAGGATTAAATAAACTTTTTGACCTCAATTTGACCAGTGATGAGATATTAAAAGCAGCCTTGCATCTTGAAGGTCATCCTGACAATATTGTACCTACCTTGTCGGGAGGCTTTACAATCAGTAAAGTTGAAAATGAGACAATATTATATGAAAAATTCACTATATCAAATGATTTTAAAATACTTCTATTAATACCTGATTTTGCAATCAAAACAATTGATGCTAGACAGGTTCTAAACAATCATATTGAAATAAACCATGCTTCCCAAAATATTGCCAATGCTTCACTATTAAGTGCTGGTCTAATACAGGGTGATTTAAGTTTGATTAAAAAAGGATCCCATGATTATATACACCAATCCAAAAGGCTTTCCATTAATAAAAAATTAGAGAAATTATTTACTGGTTTAAAAGATAAATTAAGCTGTCCATATTTTCTCAGCGGTAGTGGCTCAACAATAATTTTCATTTCTAACAAGGAATTTAGTCAAGAAAAGGAAATAATTAATAAAACAGCGGATAAATACGGAATTGTAAACTATTTAATAGAAACAAAGGTTAATAATAAAGGTATAATAATAAAAGAAGATGGTGATTAAATTGTGGAAAGGATTAATTGATAAGTATAAAAAATTTTTACCTGTATCTGAAAATCAAAGAATTGTCAGTTTAAATGAAGGTAATACACCCTTAATTAAAGCAGATTGGTTAAATAATGAATTCGGCTTTGAACTATATTTGAAGTTTGAAGGTGCCAATCCTACAGGTTCATTCAAAGACCGTGGAATGACCTTGGCAGTGACAAAAGCTTTAGAAGAAAAAAGTAAAGCAATTATATGTGCCTCGACCGGTAATACCTCTGCTTCAGCTGCTGCCTTTGGAGCCAGAAGTGGATTAAATACCCTAGTGGTAGTACCTCAAGCTAAAATAGCTAAAGGTAAACTCTCTCAAGCCTTAATCTATGGAGCTCAAATTATACCGGTTAAAGGTAATTTTGATAAAGCATTGGAAATAGTGAGAAAACTTGTAGATAAATATCCTTTAACTTTAGTAAATTCACTTAACCCCTTTCGAATTGAGGGTCAAAAGACAGCAGCTTTTGAAGTTGCTGATCAACTTAATAAAGAAAAACTAGATATTTTAGCCCTTCCAGTCGGTAATGCAGGCAATATCACTGCATATTGGAGAGGGTTTAAAGAATATAATGAAAAAGGATATATTGACTATCTTCCCAAAATGTATGGTTTTCAGGCTTGTGGTTCAGCTGCAATGGTAAAAAGACAGGTAATTAAAGAACCAGAAACGATTGCTACTGCGATTAGAATTGGAAATCCTGTTAATAGAAAAAAAGCAAAAAAAGCAAAAGATGAATCTAATGGGCTTTTTGATTCAATAACTGACCAGGAGATTAAAAATGCTCATCGCTTATTAGCGACAAAAGAAGGTGTTTTTGTAGAACCAGCTTCTGCTGCACCGGTTGCAGGATTAATCAAGCTGAGCAAAGAAAAACCTGAATTAATAGAAGGAAAACGAATTGTAGCTGTGTTAACTGGAAATGGTTTGAAAGATCAGGAGTTTGTACTTGATAATTATTCAATACCAGATGCTGTTGAGGGAAATATTAAAAAGGTAGAAGAGATTATTAATATTTAGATAAAAAAGGAAATAACTAATTATTACAGAAATATAAAATAATACAGAGCTAACCCTTGAGAGGGGGTATATTATTGAAGATATTTAACTTTAATTTCCTCGATGATTGGAGAGCCAAAATATACTATATTCCTGTAAAATACAGTTTTTATGCTTTATTACTTTCCATTATTGTTTTAATTTTAGAAAAAAATTATCAACCTTATCTATTAGGTGTATTACCCAATATAGTTTTTACTTCTCTCGAAATTACAAAAACAATACTTTCAACAATAGCAGGTTCTCTTTTATCCATAGTTACAATTTCATTTTCAATTATAATGGTGGTTTTAACTACATATTCAACTCAGTTTTCACCTAGAACCCTCCAGGATTTTTTAAAGTCTAAGTTAACTTTACAAGTCTTGGGTATTTTTATCGGTGGTTTTATCTATTCAATTGTGACCTTAATGTTTTTAAATAGTGATGGTCAATCTGTTTTTCTATCTGCCGGGGTTGGTGTGCTGATTGTAATATTTTGTATCTTGTACTTTGTGATGTTTATCCACCATGTTTCACAGTCAATTCAAGTAAATTTATTGATAGATACTTTAACAACTGAGATATTAGAACTCGTTGATGATGTAAAAGAATTTAATGAAGCTCATGAAAATATACGTAATGAACCACCTGATAATTTAGAACAGATCATGGAAAAAGAGCAATTTAGCATCTATTCAAAAGAGGTAGGCTTTATAAGAGATATAAATGATCTCAAGTTATCCAAATTTGCTGATGAACATAATATTGTAATAAATGCAGAACGGATGATAGGAGATTATGTGACTAACAATACAAAGGTTTTTACCATTTATTATAATTTAGATGAGATGGAAATGGATGAACTTAATGAAGATACTCTAAATAAATGTCTTGATTTTATTTTAGTAGGGAAAGAAAGAAATAAGAGTAAGGATATTGAGTTTGGTCTGCAAAAACTTACCGAAGTGGCTTTAAGGGCTATTTCACCTGGTATTAATGATCCTAATACCGCTATCTTTTGTATTAAACAGGCCGGGATGGTTTTAGACCGAATTGCCAAAGCTAATATCAAAAACACTTATTATTACAATGAAGACAATGAACTAACCCTAATTTTTGAAGATATTAGTTTTGATTATTTACTATATAAAACCTTTTATCAGTTACGCTATTACTCCAAACGTGATGTCTCAGTAGCTGCTTCTATTTTAGAAGCTTTGATAATAATTGCTGAAGGAAATGAACAAGAGATTAAAGACATTACCTGGGAATTTGGTAATTACATTGTAAAAGGTTTTGATGAAGAAATATTGGAAGATTTAGACAAACAATATATGAACGGCAAAATAGAAGAACTTGCAGTTATGACAGAAAAGTCGAAAGGCTCAGGAATCTATTTTGAATAATAACAGGAGGTGTCTAAAATAGACTATAAAAATAAAAACTTCTATCAAAAAACAGTAAAAGAAAGCTTCGATATATTAAATACCTCTGAAAAAGGTCTTGCTGAGAACGAAGCCAAAAAACGATTAGACCAATATGGAGAAAATAAATTAGTTAGACTTAAGAAAACACCTGAAATCATAAAATTCTTACTACAGTTTAGAGATGTTTTAATGATTATTCTTCTAGTAGCGGCCGGAATGTCTTTTCTAATTCAAAATTATCGAGATGGTATTGTAATACTCATTATAGCATTAATTAATGCCGTTATTGGATATTTTCAGGAACATAAAGCCGAAGCAATTATGGATTCATTAGAACAGTTAATTCAATCTCCCTCTAAAGTAATTAGAGATGGACAGACTAGAGAAATTAATCAAAGCAAACTAGTAGTGGGAGATATTGTAGTCTTAGAAGAAGGCGATAAAGTCCCCGCGGACTTGAGAATCATAGAATCTTTTAACTTAAAGACAAATGATGTTTCTTTAACAGGAGAGTCCTTACCACAGGAAAAAAACAGCAATAAAATGAAAGAAGAAGTTTCATTAGCCGATAGAGAAAACATGGCTTATCTGGGTACTAATGTAGCTTCCGGTAGTGCTAAAGGTGTTGTAGTGGCAACTGGAATGGATACTGAGATGGGTAAGATTGCTAACCTTACTCAGGAAGAAGAGAAGTCTAAATCTCCGCTTCAAATGGAACTACAGTCAGTGGCTAATAGAATTGCCGTCTTTGCCGTAATTATAGGTACCCTTTTATTTGGAATAAGTCTGTATCAGGGACTTGGTTTAGACTTTGCTATCATCTATGGTTTAGGAATTGCAGTAGCTGTTGTACCCCAGGCTTTACCAATGCAAATCACTGTAGCTTTAGCCCAAGGGGTTGACCGACTAGCTAAAAAGAATGCGGTCGTTAAAAAGCTATCTTCAGTGGAAACATTAGGTTCTACCAATGTCATTTCTACTGATAAGACAGGAACATTAACCAAAAACGAAATGACCGTGCAAAAAGTATTTTATGATGGTAAAGAATATGATGTGACTGGAATTGGTTATGAGCCCCGAGGTAAAATACTAGACCAAGAGGGTAATGAAGTAAGCCAAGAAGTTATTGATCATCTGGAGATTATGTTTGATGCTGCCACTATGGCCTCAAATGCTGAGATTCATCCTCCCGATGATGAACACTCCAGTTGGTATCCAATTGGGGATCCAACTGAAGCAGCATTAATAACCCTATCAACTAAGGTAGGAACTAGGGCAGAAAATGAAGATGAAGAAAATCCAGAATTACATGAATTCAGTTTTGACTCAGAAAGAAAACGGATGAGTTCTGTCCGTCAGTTTGAAGATGGAGAATATCTGGCTATGAAAGGTGCGCTAGATAGTGTACTATCTGTCAGTAAATATATTTATAAAGATGGTAAAAAGGTTCCTATCACTGCAGAAGATAAAGAAAAATACCGCAAACTTAACCAAAAATATTCTGAAAATGCAATGCGTGTTTTAGCCTTTGCATTTCGCAAATTAGGACCTGAACACAAGGATTATGTTTTAGAAGAAGTAGAAAAAGATGTCATCTTCTTAGGTATTGTAGCAATGATTGACCCACCTAAAGAAGGAGTAAGAGAAGCTATTGAACAGGCTCACGAAGCTCATATTAATACTTATATAATGACCGGTGATCATTCTATTACAGCTAAGGCAATCGGTAAAGAGATAAATCTAGTAAAAGATGAAGAAAATATAGAAGTAGTAACCGGTAATGAATTTGAAGATTTAACAGATGATGAATTAAAACAGATGATGGATGAAAATGAAAGTTTGATTTTCTCAAGGGTTTCTCCCGAACACAAATTACGAATTGTTAAAAATCTAAAAGACCAGCAAAAAATCGTAGCTGTTACCGGTGATGGAGTAAATGATGCTCCCGCCTTAAAGAGTGCCCATATTGGAGTTGCAATGGGTGGAATGGGAACTGATGTTTCCAAACAAGCAGCTGAATTAATTCTTTTAGATGATAGTTTTCCTACTTTAGTATATGCAATTAAAGAAGGAAGGACCATCTATAATAATTTAAAGAAAACAGTAATCGCTTCACTAACTAGTAATGGTGGTGAGTTGGCAGTTGTATTATTAGGTCTATTAGGTGTATCACTATTTAATTTACCGGTACCTATACTTGCTATTCAGATTTTAGCAATTGACCTTTTAGCTGAAATTCTTCCATTGACTGCATTTACATTTGACCCGGGTTCAAAAGATATTATGAAATCACCACCACGTGAACAAGATGAGCATATTGTAAATAAGAGCTCATTTTCAGAAATTGCTTTCTTTGGACTCTTGATGGGGGGACTTGCTTTCCTAAACTACTATTTATTCAGCAGTAGAATGGGAATAATGGATATGACAGATGCTCACCCCTTATACTCTAGAGCTACTACAATAACCTATCTAACAATAGCCTTTACACAGTTAACGAACATCATGTCCAGACGATATGAAAAGGTAACGTTCTTTAATAAAAATATTTTATCAAATAAAAAGATGATTTATTCAATTATTTTATCGATTGCAATGATCATCACAGCAATATATACACCGTTTATTAATAGTTATTTAGGTTTTGCTGGTATTACATTGGTAGACTGGCTTTATGTTTTAGGATCAGCTGGTATCTTTTTAGGAGCACATGAAATCTTAAAAATTTATAAAAGAAAAAGTAAAAACTATTAAAGGAGGCTAAAAAAGTGAATGTAAAGAAAAAAGGTGAAGTTTACAAATGTGGAGTTTGTGGTAATGTTGTGGAAGTAAAAGAAGTCGGTGGTGGAGAATTAGTCTGCTGCGGACAACCAATGAACTTACAAAAATAATTGATAGTAGGCCCCTGTAATCACAGGGGCCATACTATCCAACAACTGGGGTGATTTTATGGAGAAATTTAAAATAAGTCAAACTCAAGTTGTTTTAAAACTGGGCGATATTACAGAAGAAGACTGTGATGGAATTGTAAATGCAGCCAACTCCTCATTAATGGGAGGAGGCGGAGTTGATGGTGCAATTCACAGAGCAGGAGGTCCTAAAATTTTAGAGGAATGTAAAGAAATTCGCGAAAGACAGGGTAAATTACCAACCGGTAAATCAGTTGTGACAACAGCCGGGAAACTAAATGCAAAGGGAGTAATCCATACAGTTGGACCAATTTGGAATGGTGGAAATGATAATGAAGAAGAGCTTTTAAAAGAAGCCTATAAAAACAGTTTGATAATAGGAGACGAAAATTCTTATCAAACAATTTGCTTTCCTTCAATAAGTACTGGTGCATATGGTTTTCCGATTGAAAAAGCTGCTGAGATTGCTTTAAAAACAATTAAAGAATATGTTAAAAACAATGTTCAGTTTGATGAAGTACGCATGATTTTGTTTAGTGAAGATGATTATAATATTTATTTAAAAAAAGCAGAAGATATTTTTAAATAAATTAAGATAAATATAGTAAAAAAAGGAGTGTTAATAATGAGTGTAAAACATGATACTCTAGAAATGAATAATTGGGCTGTAGTTGGAGCGACTGATAAAGTTGAGAAATATGGATATAAAATTGTAAAGACCTTAAAAGAAAATGGTTATAAAGTATTTCCAATCAATCCCTCTTTAGATGAAATTGATGGAATCAAGGTATATGACAAATTATCAAATATTGAAGAAACAATTGATGTTGTTGATATTGTGGTAAACCCTCAGATTGGCAAACATGTAATGAAAGAAGTTAATGACCTTGGTATTAAATATGTATGGCTACAACCAGGAACAAGAAGTGATGAAATTAGAGAATATGCAGCTGAAAATGATATTAAAATAGTTGAAAGCTGTATTTATGCAACCTTATCTTAAATAAATAAGTGGGAGGGAACTTACCTTGTCTAAGTATATACTTGCTATTGACCAGGGCACAACTTCTACAAGGGCCCTATTATATGACAAAAACGGAGATATTATAGAAAAAGCTCAAAAGGAATTTACTCAATACTATCCAAAACCAGGTTGGGTTGAACATGATCCAGAAGAGATTTGGAATTCAACATTAGGTGTAATCAATAATGTAATAAAACAAAGTGGGATTAAACCCTTTGAAATTGATTCAATTGGTATTACAAATCAACGGGAAACAACTGTGGTCTGGGATAAGAACACGGGAGAACCACTTTGTAATGCTATCGTTTGGCAGTGCAGAAGAACCGCTGATATCTGTAAAGATTTAAAAGAAGAGGGTTATGAAGAATTATTTAGAGAAAAAACCGGTCTTCTCTTAGACCCATATTTTTCTGGTACAAAAATAAAATGGATACTAGATAATGTAGAAGGGGCCCGCCGGATGGCAGAGGAAAACAAGATAGTATTTGGAACCATTGACACCTATCTTATTTGGAAACTTACAGATGGAAAGGTGCATGTAACTGATTATTCTAATGCATCTCGTACACTGTTATATAATATACACGAATTAGAATGGGACCAAGAACTTTTGGATATTATGGAAGTTCCCTCCTACATCTTACCGGATGTAAAATCATCAAGTGAGATATATGGATATACGGATAAAAATGTATTCTTCGGACAGCATATACCGATTGCTGGTATAGCAGGAGATCAGCAGGCAGCAACTTTTGCACAGGGTTGTTATGAAGAAGGTATGACTAAAATTACATTTGGAACAGGTGCCTTTCTTTTAATGAATACAGGTGAAAAACCGGTTTATTCTGAAAATGGTTTATTAACCACTATCGCCTGGGGGTGTGACGGGAAAATAACTTATGCTCTAGAAGGTAGTATTTTTAATGCCGGATCTGCTATTCAATGGTTAAGAGATGAACTATTTCTCTTAAATGAGGCACCTGATTCCGAATATTTTGCCGGTAAAGTAGATAGCTCAGATGGTGTATATTTTGTCCCTGCTTTTACAGGCCTTGGTGCACCATATTGGAATCCAGATGTCAGAGGTACTTTAGTTGGTTTAACAAGGGGCAGCAGTAAAAATCATATTATTCGAGCAACTTTAGAAGCATTAGTTTATCAGAGCAAAGATTTAATACAGGCTATGTTAGAAGATTCCGGCCTTGACTTAAAAGAAGTTAAGGTTGATGGTGGTGCTTCGGCTAACAATCTTTTAATGCAGTTTTTAGCAGATATGACCAATACAGTAGTTGAAAGACCGGTTAATACAGAAACAACGGTAACTGGAGCTGCTTATCTAGCTGGATTAGCTACCAACTTTTGGGATGACTTAGATGACCTAATGAATAAAAGGAAAGTAGAAAAAATATTTAATCCAAAAATGGAACAAGCTGAAAGAGATAAAAGATACGAAGGTTGGATGAAAGCAATTGATACAGCTCTTTATTGGTCAAAAAGTTAATTAAATAAAGGAATATTAACTTTAGTGTTGAATAATATAGTGAGAAAATTAAAAATATTTTCAAAGGTTGAGATAAGAGACCTTTTAAACACATTAAGGATAAGTATGTGTTTAAAGGGTCTTATTATTTTATTAATGGGGGTGAAAATAATTAAAAAGATAACAGCTCAAATGCATGAACATGTTATGAAAATTAAAAATTGTCAAGGTAAAGAGCTATATACCAATAGTGCGCTTTTGGTTGATGGTATCATTGAAATTTACAAAAAATATAATTTTTCTGAACCTGGTTTAGGCTATGATGTTTATAATATTGAAGCTGAAGCAGCTGGTCAGGATCTAATATTTTTTAAAGACAGCTCTCCCCAGACAAATCAAAAAGATTTTCTAATTAATGATGAAAAAGATTTTGATAAATTAAAAAATATTAAAATGGGAAAATCAGGGCGTATGCCTTTTGTAATTAATGCTTTAAAATACTTTCAAAAAAAGTATAAGAAAGTGCCACCTTTACAATTTTGTGCTCCATTTAGTTTAGCAGTCGCTTTATATGGTTATGAAAATTTAGTAACAGAAATGTATACTGCATCTAAAAAAATACACCAGTTGATGAATGATATAACTGAATATGTTTTAATTCCCTGGATTGAATACCAAAAACAAATAGTACCTGATTGGAAGATAGCACTTGGAGCTGATGCCTTAGCTTCTCCTCCTAACTTAACACTCGATCTTTTAGAAGAATATACTTTACCATATGTATTAAGAATAAAAGAAGCCTGTGGTGAAAATGTAGGGGTTGTAAACTGGTGGGGAGAAAGTTTTGTGAATAATCTGGATAGATTTCTTGATTTGAAATATCAAGCCTCACCAAATAATAAAATATTAAGAGTTCAAGATCCGGATTTAGAAAGTATTGATTTGGATTATATCGTTGATTTTGTAAAGAAAAATAATATGGACTTAACTTTTGGAGTAGGAGCCAAGATTTTAAGCAGTGGAAGTATTGCTGAAATTGAAAAAAGGGTCAGAAAATATGCTCAACATGGAAAAGAGGTCAAAAACTTTTCTCTATATTTATGTAACATCAGTAAAGATACACCTTCGGAAAATATATTTGCTGCAGTTCAAGAAGGGCGAAAAGTACTAGACTATAATTAATTTTTGAATTTCTTTTTATTAAAGAAGGAATTTTTACTCTTAAATAGAAATAATTTAATAGACTATTAATTTATTTATAGAGGTGAACACTAAACTAATTTTAAAATTAGATATTTGGGGTTAGAGAAAAGAGAACCTATTTAATGTATATCTATAGAGGATAACTATAGGTAAATTTACGCATTAAATAGGGTTTTTTATATTTTGAGGGGTAGATATTTTGAAAAGTATATTTACAAACCATGCAAAGGAACTAGAGAATTATATAAATAAGTACTTAGAAGTTGTTAGTAATGCAAATATGGTCTTTGAACGAGATAGTAAAAATTTCATTAAAGGTAATTTAGAGGAATTTAAAAAGTCACTTGATGAAATTTCACAGTTAGAAAATAAGGCAGATGACTATCAAAAAGAGATTAAATATAAGTTATATAAATATATGTTAATTCCAGAAGCGCGAGGAGATGTGCTATCACTTTTAGAAAATGTTGATAATATTGTTGACCATTTTAAGAAATTATTAGTACAAATATCAATAGAAAAACCGTTTATTCCTGATGAATTAGCAGAAGACTTTTTCTCATTGATAGATATGGTCAATAAAGCAGTTGATGTATTAATCAAATGTATCAGATCTTACTTTCAAAATATTTCAATGGTTAATGAATATGTTAATAAGGTTCATTTTTATGAACATGAAGCAGATAAGTCCGAGGAAATGATTAAAAGGAAGATCTTTAAAAAGGGGAAAATAGAAGATTTTAGTATAAAGGTACATTTACGTTATTTTGTAGAAAAGATTGCTGAAATTTCAGATAGGGCTGAAACAATTAGTGAAAGAGCTTCTGTTGCAGCAATTAAAAGAAGAATTTAATATTAGATGGAGTTGATATTATGTTGCCCACCCTATTTTTTATGTCTAGTGGACTATTTTTAGGTTGGTCTTTGGGTGCAAATGATGCAGCTAATCTTTTTGGCACAGCTGTGGGAACAAAGATGGTTAAATTTAAAACTGCTGCTGTTATCATAAGTGTATTTGTAATAATAGGGGCAGTTATAAGTGGTATGGGTGCCTCTCATACCCTAGGGGCATTAGGTAGTGTTGATAAACTACCCGGTGCTTTTGTGGTTGCTTTAGCAGCTGCCTTAACAGTTTTTGGGATGACAAATTTGGGATTGCCAGTTTCAACTTCTCAGTCAATTGTTGGTGCTATAATTGGTTGGAATCTATTTGCAGGATTGAATACTGATTTAAGTGTTTTATCTAAGATTGTTAGTACTTGGGTATTATGTCCTATCTTATCAGCGTTTTTTGCAATCCTATTTTTCTTTATTGTCAATAAAACATTATTTAAATTTAAAATTCATTTATTAAGACTAGATCATTATACGAGAATAGGTTTGATTTTAGTAGGAGCTTTTGGTGCATATAGTTTAGGTGCTAATAATATTGCAAATGTAATGGGAGTATTTACAACATCCATTAGTTTACCAACTGTTCAATTTGCAGGTTTATTTACATTAAGCAGTACCCAGCAGTTATTCTTATTAGGTGGAATAGCAATATCTGTCGGTGTATTTACATATTCCAAACAAGTTATGATGACGGTTGGTAAAAGTATATATAAGATATCTCCGATTGCGGCTTTAATAGTGGTACTTTCAAGTTCAACTGTTTTATTTTTATTTGCATCTGAAAATTTAAAAATTTGGTTAACAAATATGGGTTTACCCTCTTTTCCTTTAGTTCCAGTTTCCAGTTCACAAGCAGTGGTTGGTGCTGTAATAGGAATTGGATTAGCTAAAGGTGGAAGAAATATTAATTTTGGCATCCTTAGAAATATTGGCCTGGGATGGGTTATTACCCCCATTACTTCAGCCATTATTTCGTATATATCATTATTTTTCATGCAAAATGTCTTTATGTTAGCTGTATATTAATTTGGGGGTGGTATTAGGAGAGCATTGAGTAGTTGGTTTACTGAGAAAACATGGGAGCACTTTTAAATTAAAAAAGGGGGACAAACGATGAAAAAGTACTTAGTTTTACCGTTACTTCTAATTTTCGTATTTTCATTTGCTGTAGTGGGTCAGGCACAGGTAACGGAAATTGATTTTTGGTATGCTTTATCAGGTAATATTCAAGAGGTAACTTTAAGTCTGGTAGAAGACTTTAATGAGTCTCATCCCGATATTCAAGTTAATCCAGTCCATAAAGGTAGTTACTCAGAGGTTTTAACTTCCTCAATAGCAGCCTACAGAACCGGTAATGCCCCACATATTGTACAAGTATACGAGGTTGGTACCCAAACCTTATTAGATAGTAATGCTATCAAACCGGTTTATGAATTATTTGAAGAAAATGATATGGATATTAACTGGAATGATTTTATTGGTCCATTAAAAGCATACTATTCTGTGGATGGAAATCTATATTCTCTTCCCTTTAACTCTTCAACACCATTTTTATTCTACAATAAAGATGCCTTTGAAGAAGCAGGTTTAGATCCTAACCAACCACCAAGAACCTTTAAAGAAGTTGAAGAATATGGTAAACAATTAGTCGAAAGTGGAGCAGTAGAAAACGCTCTAACAGTAGGATGGCCTTCCTGGGTTCTAGCTGAAAATATGTTTACCTGGCATGGTCAGCCCATTACAAACAATAGAAATGGTTATGACGGTCATGCTTCCGAACTTAAAATTAATAGTGAGTTTGGTGTAGAACTCTTTACTCAACTTAAAGAATGGCAGTCCGAAAATATCTTTACCTATGAAGGTAGAGAGGGTACTCCTAATCCTTCCTTCTTAACTGGTAAGACAGCGATGATAATTACATCTACTGCTTACCTCGGAGGATTTAAAGAAGGTGCTGACTTTGAGATTGGCTCTGGCTTTATTCCTCACAAAGAAGGTCTACCACAGGGTAATTCACTAATTGGTGGAGCAACTCTTTGGGTTTATCAAGGCCATAGTGATGAAGAATACAGAGCAGTTACTGAATTCTTAGACTTCATTGCTTCTGTAGACCAACAGGTAAGATGGCATAAAGAAACTGGTTACTTACCAGTAACTAATTCTGCAGTTAACCAACTAGAAGAAGAAGGATGGTTTGAAGAAAATCCCAACCATTCAACTGCATTCAATCAGCTTAACATTGAAACTGAAACTGGAGAGTTTGCAGGTTTAAGATTAGGCGATTTTGTTGCTATTAGAGAGATTGTCCTTTCTGAAATCGAAAGCATCTTCTCCGGTAATAAAACAGTAGAAAAAGCTTTAGATGACGCTGTACAAAAGAGTAACCAAAGATTAGAAAGATATATAGAAGCAAATGTAGAATAATATAAAAATCAATTGTTAATCCCGGTCCTCACTTATAAAAAGTGGGGACTGGGAATATATTGGAGGGAAGTTTGATGGATCAATATAAATTTCAAAATAAAAAGTTGCCTTACCTTTTATCTTTGCCACAGTTTGTAATTGTTACTATTTTTATTTTATATCCCACTTACAAATCACTTGAATTAAGTGTTTTTACAACTTCTATTTTTGGAGGAAATAAAACATTTGTAGGATTACAAAATTTTACCGATCTCTTTTCTTCACCTGATTATATTAAAACAGTAGTTGTTAGTTTAGTATTTGCAGGTGGAGTTACAATAATAGGTCTAGCATTATCATTATTAATCAGTGTACTGGTTAATAATGCTATGAAGGGGTTAACAGTTTATCGTACTTTGTTTATTTGGCCATATGCTTTATCACCTGCTGTAGCAGGTGCAATCTGGATGTTTATAATGCATCCTAGTTATGGTATTATTACAAGCATTTTACCTTTCGAAATAGATTGGATTTTAAATGGGCGCCATGCTTTAATATTAATTATTATTGCCGCTACCTGGAGAATGTTAGGTTACAATATTGCTTTTTATATCGCTGGACTTCAATCTGTCCCGGTTTCTTTAA
>CAZXRH010000002.1:0-24751 GCA_964642575.1 uncultured Halanaerobiales bacterium | reverse complement strand
TAGATGGAGCTAGTGGTTTTCAAAAGTTTTTTAAGATTACTTTTCCTCTTTTAACACCAACAACCTTTTTTCTTTTGACTATGAATCTTGTTTATTCATTTTTTAGGACCTTTGGCCTTATCCATACTGTAACTAAAGGTGGACCTTCTGGTATGACAGAAATAATGGTTTATAAAACCTATAAAGATGGCTTTATCAATTTAGTACCAGGCCTTTCAGCCGCTCAATCGGTTATCCTTTTAGTAATTGTGATCGGTATAATTACAATACAATTTAGATTTTTAGAAGGGAAAGTCCATTATGCGTAAAAAACATAGAATTCTTAATCATATATTACTTATAATTTTAGTGCTAATTGTTATTTTTCCTGTATATTATTCCTTTGTTATTAGTTCTATCAGTTTTAAAGAAGTATTTTCTATACCGCCAAAAATTATTCCAGGTACTAATATAATGGCAAATTACAGTCATGCTTGGAACAGTGTACACTTAGGCCGGCTTTTAATAAACAGTATTATATTTGCTCTATGTACAACATTAGGTAAAATTGCATTATCTATACTAACATCTTTTGCAATTGTATACTTTGATTTTCGCTTTAAAAACTTTATATTTTTTATCACTTTATTGACACTCATGATGCCTGTACCGGTTAGGATTATGTCTACTTATGAGGTAGTAAACTCATTTGGTTGGATTAATACATATCAGGGCTTGATTTTCCCAATGATAGCATCAGCAACTGGTACCTTTTTATTAAGACAGATTTTTATGTCAGTACCACGCGAATTAGCAGAAGCAACAATTGTTGATGGAGGAGGGCCTTTAACCTTTCTATTTAAGGTATTAATCCCAATAGCTAAAACAAATATTGCCGCTTTATTTGTTATATTATTTATCTGGGCCTGGAATCAATACTTATGGCCTTTAATTATTACAACCAATCCAAATATGAATGTTGTTCAGTTGGGTATTGAAGCAGTTATTCCTAAGGGTGGAACAGCTTTACCGAAGTGGAATCAGATTATGCCCGTTGTTATCTTCACAATGCTACCTCCATTAGGTGTAATTTTATACTTGCAGAAAAGCTTTGTACAGGGCTTAATTGAACCTGAAAAATAAAATTAAACAAGGAGCTTAATACATGGATATGATTAAAAATACCGAGTTATTTATATTTGATATGGATGGGACAATCTATTTAGGTGATAATCTAATTGATGGTGTACTAGAACTGATAGATAAATTAGAAAAAAATGATAAGAAATATATCTTTTTAACTAATAACTCATCCAAAAATTCCAATGATTATCAAAAAAAATTAAATAGATTAGGAATTGAGGCTTCCACAGAAGAAATAGTAAATGCGGGAGAAGTAACCGCTGCATATTTAGATGATATTAAAGAGATAGATGAAGATAATGTCTATGTAGTGGGAACCAATTCATTAGAACAAGTTTTTAAAGATTATGGATTTAATGTAATAAAAAATAGAGAAGAAAAAGTTGACTATTTAGTGGTTGGATTTGATACGACCTTAACTTATAAAAAGCTTTGGGATGCCCATTATTTAATAAATAAAGGTGTTAAATACTTTGCTACTAATCCTGATAAAGTCTGTCCATTAGAAGGTGGTAAATCAATGCCGGATTGTGGAGCTATAATCAATTTATTAAAAACTTCGACCGGCAAAGAGCCCATAGTGGTAGGGAAACCATCCGAATTAATGGTTAAGTATATTGCCTCTCGTTATCAGACACCAAAAGAGAAAATTAGTATGGTGGGCGATCGCCTCTATACCGATATAAAAATGGCTAATCAAAGTGGTATTAATAGTATATTAGTTCTAACCGGTGAAACTAAAGAAAAAGATTTAAAACAAGCAAAAATCAAGCCTGACATTGTACTCAATTCAGTAATTGAAATCGGAAATTCATTATAGGGGGAAGATTATGAAGACAAAGATTATTGCACATCGAGGTTCTTCTAATGCTACTCCTGAAAATACCGGAGCATCTTTTAAAAAGGCCTTAAAAGATAAATCTGATGGAGTAGAGCTCGATGTCCATTTAACAGCAGATAAAGAAGTTGTAGTTATACATGATGAAAAAATTGATAGAACCTCCAATAATTTTGGTTTTGTTAAAGATTATACCTTAAAGGAATTAAAGGAGTTTGACTTTGGGAGTTTTTTTGATGAAAAGTTTAAAGAAGAAAAAATCCTTACTTTAGATGAAAGCTTAGATTTAGTGCAGAATATGAGTTTAATTAATGTTGAAATCAAAAAAGGATATGGAATTAATGAAGGAATTGAAAAGAGAGTTATAGATATCATTAAAGAGAAACAATTGATGGATAAAGTTTTGATTTCTTCTTTTAACCATGAATCCTTAAAAATAATAAAAGAGATAGACAAGAATATAAAAACGGCAGCTCTTCTTTATGCTAAATTATATGAACCTTGGAAGTATGCTAAAAGGATAGGCTGTGAGTACCTCCATTTATATTATAAACTGGTAGATAAAAATACAGTTGATAACTGTCATCAAAATGATATTTTGGTTAATACTTTTACAGTAAATAATGTATATGATTTAAAGAAGATGTTGTATTGTGATGTGGATGGAATTATAACCGATTTCCCCTTACAGGCTTTGAATTTAAGAAACGAAGAGAACTTTTAATTGGGAGATGGTATTATGCAAATCATAATAATAGGAGCAGGTGTAATAGGTTCAGCTATAGCTCGTGAACTATCAAGATATGATGTTGATATCTTATTAATTGAAAAAGAACCTGATGTAGCAGATGGGACTTCAAAAGCTAACTCCGGTATAATACATGCCGGCTATAATGCAGATGCTGAAACATTAAAAGGACGTATGAATGTTAAATCCAACCCTGCCTATGATAAATTATGTAAAGATTTGAAGGTCCCATTTAAAAGAAATGGTTCATTAGTTGTCGGTTTTACAGAAGAAGATTTAAAAGAATTAAAAAAGAAAAAGGCTAATGGAGAAGAAAATGGAATTGAAGGTTTGGAAATCATTGGACAGACAGAACTGTTTGAAAAAGAACCTAATATAAATAGAGATGCAAAATATGCTCTTTATGCTCCCACAGCAGGTATCATATCTCCCTATGAATTAACAATAGGTTATGCTGATAATGCGGTTCGCAATGGAGCAGAAGTCCTTTTAGATACAAAAGTAACCGACTTAATTATAGATAATGATCAAATCAAAGGAGTTTATACTGATCGTGGTGAATACAAAGCAGATTTGGTAATCAATGCAGCTGGTCTTTTTTCTGATAAAATAGCTGCTATGGCCGGTGATCAATTTGAGATTCATCCCCGTAAAGGAGAATACCATCTCTTTGATAAGGTGCATGGTGATATAATAAATCACACCTTGTTTCCAATGCCGACAGAAACATCAAAGGGAATTTTAGTTTTACCTACTGTACATGGCAACCTTTTAATAGGACCAAATGCTAACCGTATTGATGATAAAGATGATGTTTCAACAACTTCAGAAGGTTTAGAAGAAGTTTTTGAAGGTGCTCATCATTTAATACCTTCAATACCCGAAAAAGGTGTAATAACATCATTTTCCGGTTTAAGGGCTTCACTTGCTTCAGAAGATTTTCATATTGATTTTTCAAGGCAAACAAAGGGCTTGATCAACTTAATTGGAATTCAATCTCCAGGCTTAAGTTCAGCCCCTGGTATTGCTAATAAAGTAATTGAAATGGTACAACAATTTAGTCAAACTAATAACCATGCTTTTCATCAAACAGATGATTTTCAGGAAACTAATCCTGAATATCCTCATTACCATCATTATGAAGAAAATGATAAAGTGGAAAAATGGCAGGAAGTTGTTGAACAAGATAAAAATTATGGTGAAATAATTTGTCGCTGTGAACATGTCAGCCGAGGCGAAATTATCGATGCTATTAATAGACCAGTCCCTGCCCGTACTGTAGATGCAATTAAACGGAGGACAAGAGCTAGCTCAGGCCGTTGCCAGGCCGGTTTTTGTGGACCAAGAATTCTAGAGATTTTATCAAAGCATTTAAAGATTGATCCTTTAGAAGTGACCAAAAGAGGAAAAGATTCCAGGATATTAAAAGCAAGATCAAAAGAAATAATTTTAGAAGATGACAATAAAGTAGGTGATCATTAAGTGAAAAATTATAATATGATAGTTATTGGAGCTGGACCAGCTGGTATAGCGGCTGCTTTGGAAGCTGAAAAAAATGGACTTAATGATATTGTGATTTTAGAAAGAGATAAATATATCGGAGGGATATTGCCTCAGTGTATCCATAATGGATTTGGCTTAGAGTATTTTGGTGAAGAATTAACCGGACCAGAATATGCCTATGAATTTATTAAGGATCTAAACAGTTCAAATATAGAAGTTTTGACTGAAACTATGGTTTTAGATGTCAATGATAAAAAAGAGATTACAGCTTTAAATAAAGAAAAAGGTGTTATAAAAGTCAAGGGTGAAACTATTGTTTTAGCCATGGGCTGTAGAGAACGCACAAGAGAAAATATAAAAATACCGGGAGATAGACCTTCAGGTATTTTATCAGCTGGAACTGCTCAGCGTTATACTAATATTGAAGGATATATGCCAGGTAAAGAAGTAGTTATCTTAGGTTCTGGTGATATTGGACTTATCATGGCTAGAAGAATGAGGTTAGAAGGTGCCGATGTGAAAGCTGTCTTAGAAATCATGCCTTTTTCTTCAGGGTTAGTGAGAAACAAGGTACAGTGTCTAGATGATTTTGATATTCCTTTAAAATTACAGCACACGATCACAAGAGTTGAAGGAAAAGAGAGATTAAAAAGAGTTAAAGTAGCTCAGGTTGATGAAGACTTTAATCCGATTGAAGGTACAGAAGAATGGATTGGATGTGACACCTTACTCTTATCAGTTGGTTTAATACCTGAAAATGAACTTACCAAGGCAATGGGACTGGACTTACATCCTGTTACCGGGGGTACTTATGTCAATGAAAACAGAGAAACTAATATCGAAGGTGTTTATGCTGCTGGTAATGTCTTACATGTACATGACTTAGTAGATTGGGTTTCAGAAGAAGCTGAGATTGCAGGAAGAGCTGCTGCTGATTATCTTAATAATAAACTAGAAAAAAGAGAGAATAAAATTAAGATAACACCGGGAGAAAATGTCACCTATACGGTACCACAGACTATTGAATACACCTTTCAAGATAAAAAGTTTATTAAAGTATTTATGAGAGTTACAAAACCGATGGAAGATGTGAAAGTCAAATTTATCTATGAGAATCAAGAGGTTGTAAGTTATCCTAAAAAGATTGTAATGCCCGGTGAAATGGTAACAGCTAATCTACCGGCCGCTTTAATCAAAAATGATATGGATGAGATAAAAGTATCGATTGAAAAAAAGGTGGGTGAAAATGATGGCGAAAAATGATATAATATGCACGGGTTGTCCCAAAGGATGCAGAGTAACAGTAGAGGTTGAAGATGAAGAAATAATCAATATTGAAGGATATGAGTGTCCTACCGGGAAAGAGTATGCCATTAATGAATATAAAAATCCCACTAGAATTCTTCCTTCAACTATAAGAGTTAAAAAGGGAGAATTTCCTTTAGTACCAGTTAAAACAGCTGCTCCTATTCCCAAATCACTTTTAATTAAAGCAATGGATGTAATAGCTAAAAAAGAAGTCAAAGCTCCTATTAAAATCGGAGATGTTTTAATAGAGAATATCCTTGATACTGGTGTTGATGTAGTGGCAACTCGCAATATTGACAAAGAAGTGGAGGTATAGACATTGAAAAAAAGTCTCGAAGAGTATTTCGAAGACTTTAAGGTAATAGCTGGCATAAGTGATGATTCTAGATTGGAAAAAGCTCTATACAGTAAGGTATTAGCTGTATTTTTACTAAACGCAAGACTTAACAGACTGCAAGAATATGCACAAAGTGCTAAGGAACATGAAAAAAAATTATTTTTACACCTCGATTTGATGAAAGGCATGAATTCTGATAAAGAGGCCGTTAACTATTTAGCGGATAATAACTTATGTGATGGAATTATAACTACTCATAAAAATTTGATTAAATATGCTAAAAAAGAGGGGCTTTATACTATACAGCGAATCTTTGTACTTGATTCAGGTACAATCAAAAATGGTATAAAAAGTTTAAAAAAAGTAAGGCCCGATGCTGTAGAAATATTACCGGGTTTAATGGCTCCCCATTTTATCAAAGAATTATCCATAGAGATGGATATCCCCTTTATTGCAGGTGGTCTAATTAGAAACAGAGAAGAGGTTGATAAATTATTAAAGGACGGTGTTTTTGCCGTTTCCACAAGTGAAGCAGATCTTTGGTATTAAAATATTGATTAAAACTGGGATAAGTAATCTGCTTATCCTTTATTTTTTTGACTATATTAAAAAGGGATTTGTTCAATATTCAAGAATATATATAAGGAATTGTATAAAATTATTTCTATTTTAACAGGAGGTTATTGTAAACATAATGGATTATTTTAAAAAGTCAAAGATTAATAATATTTTACAGGGTAATATTGAATCATATGAGGATGTAATTGTATTAGGTTGGGTAAAGACAAAGAGAGTTTCTAAAAATATTGCGTTTTTAGAAATTAATGATGGTTCAACTGTGAAAAATTTACAGATTGTTGTACTTGAACCATCCAATTTTGATTTAGAGGAAATAAGTAGAGGTTGTAGTGTTAGGATTAAAGGATATTTAGAAGATGTTCCTAACCGAGAACAAAGTATTGAAATGAAAGCAGAAGAAATTGATATTATAGGAAAAGCGCCCGAAAACTATGTATTACAGAAAAAAGAACATACTTTTGAATTTTTAAGAGAGATTGCTCATCTTAGACCACGTACTAAAACATTTAGTACTGTAAATAGGTTTAGGAATAAAATGGCATATGCAATCCATAAATATTACCAGGAGAGAGGATTTCAATATATCCATGCTCCAATCATAACTGCCAGTGATGCTGAAGGTGCGGGAGAGATGTTTAAAGTAACTACTCTTGATTTGGATAATGTACCTAAAAATGATAATCAACAGGCAGATTTTGAAGAAGACTTCTTCGGTGAGCAAACTGGTCTTACAGTAAGTGGTCAACTTGAGGCTGAAGTAATGGCAACTTCTCTCGGTGATGTTTATACTTTTGGACCTACTTTTAGAGCTGAAAATTCAAATACATCTCGTCATGCTTCTGAATTCTGGATGATGGAACCGGAAATGGCTTTTTGTAATTTAGAAGAGATGATGGATATTATCGAAGACTTTATAAAGTACCTATTTGAATATGCTTTAACAGAAGCAGAAGAAGAAATGGCATTTTTCGAAGAAAATATTGAAGAGGGAAGAAAAGAAACACTTAAAAATATTATTAATTCTACTTTTGCCCGTATCACTTATACAGAAGCAATTGATATCTTAAAAGAGGCTAACCAAGAATTCGAATTCCCTGTTGAGTGGGGTATGGACTTACAGACTGAACATGAAAGATATCTAACAGAACAACATTATCAAAAACCGGTATTAGTAACCGATTATCCAAAAGGTATTAAAGCATTCTACATGCGTATTAATGATGATGATAAAACAGTTGCTGCTGTTGACTGTCTGGTACCTGAAGTAGGAGAAATTATTGGTGGAAGTCAAAGAGAAGAAAGATATGAAGTGTTAAAAGAAAGAATGGAAGAAGAAAATATGAACCTTGATAAATATGAATGGTTTTTAGATCTTAGAAAATATGGTACCGTTCCACATTCTGGCTTTGGTTTGGGCTTTGAAAGAATTTTAATGTATATTTCTGGAATTAAAAACATCAGAGACGTAATTCCATTCCCAAGGACTCCCGGTAATGCTAAATTTTAAACAGGGACTATTATTATCAATTTTAATAATAATAGTATTATTTACCCCCACTGTATCTGCTCAAAGTAATGTTGCTTTAGATTATGATGTAGTGGTATATAGTGGACAACCTGCAGGCGTATTTGCTGCCGTAAGTGCTGCCAGAAATGGTTTGTCCACTTTATTGGTACTTAAAAGAGGTAATCCAGGTGGTTTAATGACTTATGGTGGTTTAAACTACCTGGATTTAAATTTTGATAAGAATGGAGATATTTTAAACAAAAGTATGTTTGCAGAGTGGTATCAAAAAATTGGCAGAAACCAGAGCTTTACCTATCAAAAAGCAACTCAGGTTTTTAATCAAATGTTATCTGAAGCAGGAGTCATAGTAATTAAAAATTCAAATCTAGAAAGAGTCTGTTTAGAAGATAATGAAATCAAGAGATTATTGATTAAGGATTCTGATGATAATTATTTTCAGGTAACTGCTGATTATTTTATTGATGCTGATCAGGACGGTCAATTGGCCTTTAAAGCCGGTGCAGAAATGTTTAAATTTGGTTCTGATATAAATCTAAAGAACAGATTTATGGCAATGACCTTAGTACTTAATATTGATAACATAAATATCGATCTTCTGAAAATAGATATTAAAAGTAATCGATATGGACCATCTTATATAAAAAATAACCATGCTTATGGTTTTAAAGAATTGGGAAAAATATATCAACCACACCATGAAAATGTTAAACTGAGAGGTCTAAATATTATATTTAATGAAAATAATGATGGCAACCATCATGGTTCGATCAATGCCCTCCTAATTTTTAATCACAATCCATTAGATAAAAAAGAAAGAAAAGCAGCATATAATTTAGCGGTTGCCGAATCTAAATATGTCTTAAAATTTCTAAAGGAAAACTTAAGAGGATTTGAAAATGCCAGGCTTACAAAACCTGCTGATGAGTTATATATAAGAGAATCCCGCCATTTAGTAGCTGAAAATATAATTAAGGTTGAAGATCTATTAGAAAACAAAATATTTGATAACACAATAACCCTAGCTTCTTATCCTCTGGATTATCAAGCTTCAGAGATGGATTATCAAGGGTTTGTTCTATTTAACCCGGCTGTTTATGGCATACCATTTGATTCCTTATTACCAGTCAACATAAGTAATTTAATGGTGGTTTCACGTAGTACTGGTATAAGTTCACTGGCTGCTGCGAGCGCAAGGGTACTACCTACCCGAATGAACAGTGGTGCTGCTGCCGGTAAAGCAACTGCGTTAGCTAAAAAAGATAATATATCTTTAAAGGAATTAAATAACGACAAGCGATTGATCAACGAAATTCAAGATTATATGGATATTGATATAGAGAAATATAAAAACCAAACCCCACTGATTAAAAAGGATAAGACATATCCTTATTTAAAAGAACTTTTTAACCTAGGATTAATTATTGGTGGATATCAAAATGATTTCAGGTTTACAAATAATATTACTGAATATGAATTTGGCCAATTATTGATTAAAGGAATGAATCGAAGAAAATCGCCCATCTTTTATGAATGGGTGCCTGGTAGTTTAGAAACCTTAACTACTTTAAATGATTTAACTAAAATGGCTGCCTATAAATTAATACTAGCTGCCAGCAGTCACCAGGTATTAAAAATTGAACAGGATAATTATCTAAAGTACTTAAAAGAAGATGGATTAATACCTCCTAATTTTGATAAAATGGTTGAGAAAAATAGAAAATTAAATAGAAAAGAAGCATATTATCTGATTGGTTACTTTTTAAAGCAGAGTCCATTACCACCAAAATTAGAAAGATTAAGGGGTTTTGAAGTTGGGCAATGAAAGAGTTGAATACTTACAATCACCGCTTGGATTATTGAAAATAACGGTAAAACATGATAAATTAATATCAATTAAGTACTGTAAGGAAAATGAAAAGACAAAGATAGTAAATAATAATATTTCTATTCTAGGTGAGATTAAAACACAGTTAAGAGAATATTTTAATAAAAATAGAAGAGAGTTTGATCTTCCTCTTGAAATTGAAGGTACTCAATTTCAAATAGATGTATATAAAACATTACGCGAGGTAGAATATGGGGAAGTTGTCTCTTATAAAAAATTAGCTGAAAGAAGTGGACATCCGAAAGCCTATCGAGCAGTAGGTACTGCTCTTAAAAATAATAAAATCCCCATTATAATTCCCTGTCATCGGGTTATAAAGACCGATAATAAACTGGGCAATTATAATGGAGGTGTTTGGAGAAAAGAAAAACTACTTCAATTAGAAAATTCAAGCTTCTTTTAGAAAATCAATAACCTCATTTTTTAATTTATCTTTTTCCGGACCATAATTAATAACATGGGGTGATTCTTCAAATATCTTTAAATATTTTTCTTTTGAACTTACTTTATTGTATATTTTTTGAGCGGCTTTGATTGGTACTACCTGATCTTTTTTAGAATGAATAATCTTTAATTTGGTTTTAATAAATTTTAGATTGCGGCGAGTTTCTAACATTAATTTATGGAGTTCGGAAATCTGTTTAGTATAGTCCTGACAACTATAATTATTTAAAAGATCTATCATATTAGGATCGTTTACATCATCGCTAATTTCAAAGTCATTAGATAAAACTGGCTTAAAATATTTTAAAAAATGAGTTAAGATAATTTTGCGATTTTTCGAATATATAGCGGGAGATATTAAAAATAGGCTTTTTATTTTAAAGTGAAGAGAGGCTAATAAAGATATTATTGCCCCCATTGATAAACCAATCAAATGGATATTTTCATAATTATTTTGATGATTAAGAATTTCATCATATATTTTTCTTAACCAATCTTTACGATTTGTTTTCTGAAAATCTAAAGAGTCTGTACCGTGTCCGGGTAACCTAGGTATATAGACAGTATAATTTAACTGATCAGAAAGGGCTTTGCCCAGTTCTGACATCTCACGCGGAGAACCCGTATAACCGTGAATTAAGATAATAAGATTTTTATTGGAACCCTGTAACATTATTTCTTCCGCTAGTGGGTTGACTTGGGGGTTGTGTTTAATTATGTCATACATAGTAAATCCTCCTAAAAAATATTGAAATAGATATTATTCTATATTAAATAAATTTCTTTAATTTCAATCATAATCCTTTATTCTATATTACAAAATTCGGTGATAAAAATGAAAAAGATTAATATAACTTTTAACAAAGCAATAATACCTGTATTTTCTATGATATTATTTTTAATATTAGCAGTACTGATCTGGGATGCACCTATTCATATTCCATTGATCATGGAACTAACCTTTACCCTGTTTTTAGCACTTATCTGGGGTTTTAAATGGGAAGAGTTAGAAGAGATGATGTTTTCTAGTTTTGCTAAAATAGGTAATGTTTTAATTATCATCATGTTGATCGGAATGATAATTGGAATTTGGATTGAAAGTGGTACTGTTCCAACTATGATCTATTATGGATTAAAGTTTCTAAAACCACAGTACTTTTATGTGATAAGCTTTATCTTTTCAGCGGTAGTTTCGATTTCGATAGGGACTGCTTTTGGAACCGTAAGTACGGTAGGATTGGCGTTAATTAGTATTGCCCAGGGCATGGGGATTTCACTTCCTTTAGCTGCCGGCTCAATTATTTCGGGAGCTTATGTAGGTGATAGAATGTCGCCTCTTTCTTCAATAGCAATTATGACAGCTCACAGTGCTGACAGTGATTTACATGAGATGATAAAGGAAATGTTAAAAACTTTTTGGGTTCCTTTTATACTTTCTGCAATTATTTATTTCATATTAGGTTTTAGATATAATGGATTTTCTTATGATGTTTCACAAACCAACTTGCTTTTAGATGGATTGGTAAATAATTATTTAATCTCGTTTCTTATGATCATACCTCCACTTATGATAATTATTTTAGCCTTGCGAAGAGTCCCAACAATCTTAAATTTATTAATTAATTTAATCTTAAGTTCGCTAATTGCTTTATTTGTTAGTGGAATGAATATAAAAAATGTAATTAATGTGCTTTATGCAGGTGCAAAAGGGCAAACAGAAATTGAATTATTAAATCAACTGCTAACCCGGGGCGGACTTGCCAGTATGTTAGATTTAATTGCTTTAATTATCTTAGCTGTTGTTTTAGGAGGTCTTTTAGAAAAACTGGGTATTTTGAATACTATTTTAAATAAGATTATTCAAGCTATTGATAATAGAAGCCAACTCATTTCAGTTACAATGGCTTCCTCATTTATCACAGCTGCTTTAAGCTGTAACCAACTTTTAGGTGTATTTTTACCAGGCAAGATGCTAGCTGGTAAATACGATGAATTAGATGTACCGCGCAGTATTTTGGGTAGATCATTAGGAGATTCAGGGTTAATCTTATCTCCCTTAATTCCCTGGAATATAAATGCGTTAATGATGATGGGTATTTTAGGTGTTCATACCCTACAATATTTTAAATATACATTTTTTCCTGTTTTAGTTCCAATAACAGGATTAATCTTAGCAAACTTTATTAACAAAGGAGGCAAAAAGTAATGGATATTGGTTTAGAACGAAAGGTAGACAGTTACAAAGATGATATGGTTAACACTTTACAAGAGATGGTAAAAATTAAAAGTGTAGAGGCAAAAGCAAAAGAAGGTATGCCTTTTGGCGAAGGGGTTGACAAAAGTTTAAAGAAATTTTTAGAGATTGCTGATCAGTTGGGACTTAAGACAAAATATGTAGATGGATATGCAGGTCATGTAGAAATTGGGGAAGGTGATGAGATATTAGGTATTTTATGTCACCTTGATGTAGTACCAGAAGGAACCGGTTGGACTTACCCCCCTTATGCGGCTGAAATACATGAAGATAAGCTATATGGACGTGGCTCAATAGATGACAAGGGTCCAGCGGTAGCTTCTCTTTATGCTTTAAAGGCTATTCAGGAAAGCGGAGTTAAACTAAACAAGAAGATAAGATTAATTTTAGGCACTGATGAAGAAAGTGGCTGGGAAGGTTTAGACTATTACTTTCAAAAGGAACCTAAGCCTGATATGGCGTTTAGTCCAGATGCTGAGTATCCAGTAATCCATGCCGAAAAAGGTATTTTAATCTTTGATATGAATTATGAATTGGATATAGATAGTGAGGATTATGAAGATGACACTGACTTTAAATATGAAGTTATCAGTTTAAAAGGTGGTAATGCCCCTAACATGGTGCCGGAATCTGCAGAAGCAGTTATTAAAACTGAATATGGCCAAGCTTTTGAAAAAAAGATGGTTGACTTTGTAGAGAAAACTAATTATGATTTTGAAATCGAAAGCATTAATAGTAAAAAATATAAAATTACCAGTAATGGGGTATCAGCTCATGGTAGTATGCCCGAAAAAGGTGTAAATGCGATTAGCAGAATGATGGCCTTTTTAGGTGAGTTAGATAAATTAAATATTGGTGACTTTGTTGATTTCTATAACCAAAAAATTGGTTTAGACTACTATGGAGAACGAATTGGCTGTGAGTTAAATGATGAAGTATCTGGTAAATTAATCTTTAATGTGGGACAGGTAAAATTAGAAGATGGCATAGTTAAAACAACTATCAATATTCGCTATCCTGTTACCAACAGCAAAGATGAAGTTATGGAAGGAATAAAAAATTCTATTGCAGACTTTGATGCTTACCTAGAAATGAAAAACCATCAGAGTCCCTTACATGTTCCTAAAGATGATCCTTTAGTACAAAATTTAATGAAGGTATACCGCAAAGTAACAGGAGATGAAGATAGTGAACCAATTGCTATTGGGGGAGGAACTTATGCACGGGCTGTGCCAAAAGGAGTTGCCTTTGGAGCACTTTTCCCAGATGAGGAAGAACTTGCCCACCAAAAGGATGAATTTATTAGTTTAGAAAACTTCTATAAGAACGCAAAGATTATTGCTTATGCGATTAAAGCTTTAGCTAAAGCAGAATAGGAGGATTATTTATGGAGATAACATTAAGTAATTTTCCTGAGATAAAGGTGGGTAACTATACCGACCAAGAGGCTGGAACCGGTTGTACGGCTATTATGTTTGATAAACCACTAGCTGGTTCTGTAAGTGTGATGGGTGGAGGACCAGGCAGTAGGGAATTAGCCCTTTTAGATCCTACCACCCGTATGGATCAGATTAATGCCGTATTGATGACCGGAGGTAGTGCTTTTGGTTTATCAGCTGCCGATGGAGTTATGAAATATCTTGAAGAAAAAAACATTGGATTTGATACCGGTATTGCAAAAGTTCCTATTGTTCCAGCAGGAGTTATCTTTGATTTAAATTACAAACATTCTGGCATACGTCCTTCCAGTAATGAAGGATACTATGCTGCTACAAATGCAGAGAATTCCTTTGAAATCGGTTCAAAAGGAGTTGGAACTGGAGCTACCTGTGGTAAACTCTTAGGAGTTGATAAAGCTTCCAAATCAGGCCTTGGCTATGCTGAAAACAATGCAAAAGATTGTAAAGTATCGGCCTTAACTGTTTGTAATGCAGTTGGTAATATCATTAATCCTAAAAATGGTGAAATTGTGGCTGGTATCAAAGGTGAATCCGGTTTTATTTCTTATGATGATATTTTAAAAAGTGAGTTTATGGACTTATTTGGACAAAATACTACTCTAGGGGTAGTTCTTACCAATGCAAAACTTAATAAAGCGATGCTTAAAAAGATAGCTAATATGGCTCATGATGGTTTAGCCAGAACTGTTAATCCCGTCCATACTATGTTTGATGGTGACATGATCTTTGTATTTACTACAAATCAAGTTGAAGCAGACATAAATAAAACAGGGGTATTAGCAGCTAAAGCAGTATCTGATGCAATTTTAAATGGTATTGCAGCAGTTAAAAATGAAAAGGAAGGAGATTAAAAAATGGAATATAAAAACAAAGAATCTTTAATAGAATATTTACAAGATAGTCCTTCCCCCTTTCATGCAGTAGATAAAACAAGAGAAATACTAGAAAGTAATGATTACGAATGTTTAGATATTGAAAAAAGTTGGTCCATAAAAGAAAATAAGAAGTATTATGTAATAAAAAATGATTCAGCCATTATTGCATTTACAACTGGTAAAAAAGATGATATCAAAAATGGCCTTAAAATAGTAGGTGCTCATACAGATAGTCCTTCTATTAAAATTAAACCTCAACCTGAATTTAAAGATGAGGATTATTATCTTAAACTTAATACAGAAGTTTACGGAGGACCAATTTTAAACACCTGGTTTGATAGGCCCCTTACTTTAGCTGGTCGGATCAGTGTATTAAAAGATGGCGAAATAGAAAACATCAACATTAATTTTAAAGATCCTTTAATGATTATCCCAAATTTAGCGATACATCTTAATCGTGAGGTAAATAAGGGTCAAGAAATTGATAAGCAAAAAGATCTAATACCGATTATGAAAACAATACAGGGAGATGAAGACTTAGAAGGTTATCTAATGGATTTAATTGCTGAACGAATTGAAGTTGATAGTGATCAAATTATGGACTTTGATCTCTATCTAAGAGATACAGAAATTCCCATGGTCATGGGTAGTGAAAATGAATTTTTAAGTGCCGGCCAGATTGATGACCTCGGTATGGCTCACGCAGGTCTTGAAGCCCTATTAAATAGTGAAGATGATCAATTTAAACTTCTTGTGCTATTTGATAATGAGGAGATTGGCAGCAATACTGATGTAGGAGCTGATTCCCCTCTTTTAAGCAATTTATTAGAAAGAATTGTATATGCATTAGGGGGAAGTAGAGCTGATTTTCTTGAGATAGTTGAAAATACTTTTATGATATCAGGAGATATGGCTCATGCAGTTCATCCTAATTATGCTGATAAACATGACCCTACCAATAAACCGATTATTAATAAAGGGCCAGCTATCAAGGTGAGCAGCAATCGCCGCTATACAACTGATAGTTATACTGGTGGATATATGAAAAAGCTCTGTATTGAAAATGATATACCCTATCAAACCTTTGTGAATAATTCCAATGAAAGAGGTGGCTCAACGATTGGCCCCTTAAATTTAAGACATCTTGGTGTTAAATCTGTCGATATTGGTAATCCAGTTTTATCGATGCATTCTATAAGAGAACTTTACGGACTGGCTGACCATGAATCAGTAATTAAATTATTAACTGCTTTTTATAATGATTAAAACCAGGAGGTTTAAGAATGGAATATAATTTTGATAAACAAATAGACCGGACAGGTACTAATTCTATTAAATGGGATTTAACAGATCAATTTTTTAATAAAGAAGCCTGTCTGCCCTTATGGGTAGCAGATTCTGATTGGGAAACTGCTCCGGCTATTAAAGAAGCCTTAAAAGAACGTGTAAAGCACGGAGTTTTTGGTTATACCCATCCTTCCGAAGAATTGACAGAAACAATAATTAAATGGGTAAAAAAACATTATAATTGGAAGATAAAAAAAGATTGGATTGTCTATGCTAATGGGGTAGTTCCATCAATTAACATATCAATCCGTGCCTTAACAATCCCCGGTGATGGAGTAATTATTCAAACTCCAGTTTATTACCCATTTATTTCAACTGTTAAGAATACCGGTCGACAGATTGAAAATAACCAATTAATTAATGATGATGGATACTATAAAATTGATTTTAAAGGGTTAAAAGAAAGTATTTCAGAAAAGACAGATGGTGGTTGTAAGAGGGCAGAGATGCTACTATTTTGTAATCCTCATAATCCGGTTGGTAGAGTCTGGAATAAAGAAGAATTAAAAGAATTAAATGAAGTTGTGGTTGAAAATGATTTAATATTAGTTTCAGATGAAATTCATGCTGACTTTGTTTTTGAAGATAATAAGCATATTCCACCTGCGAGTTTATCAAAAGAAGTTGAACAAAGAAGTATAACACTGATGGCCCCAAGTAAAACATTTAATATTGCAGGTCTGCATACTTCCTTTGCTGTAATTCCAAATAAGAAGATCAGAAAGAAATTCAAAAGTGTTAGTCAGCATCTTGTAGGTGCTGGTAGTATTTTTGGTTTGACTGGTATGAAAGCTGCTTATAGCAAAGGTGAAGACTGGATGAATGCTCAGTTGAAATATCTTCAGGGAAATATTGATTTTACTGCTAACTTTATTGATGAAAATTTACCAGAAATTAATTATTCAAAACCTGAAGGGACTTATTTATTCTGGCTTGATTTTAGAAATGTTGAAGACTGTTCTGAAACAATCAATGATATTTTAGTACAGGAATATAGTGTTGCTTTAGAACCAGGTAACTGGTTTGGTGAAGGTGGGGCTGGCTTTTTAAGAATGAATCTAGCAACCCCACGTGAAAACATTGAGTATGCCTTGAAAGGCATTAAAAAATATGTAGAAAAATATGGAAGATAATTGGAGTGAAATAATGACTGATGTAATAGTAATTGGAGGCGGACCAGCTGGTCTTATGGCAGCTGGAACGGCAGGTAGTAGAAACAGATCTGTAACACTTTATGAAAAAAATGATAAATTAGGAAAAAAACTATATATAACAGGAAAAGGACGCTGTAATTTCACAAACAAAGTAGATGTAAATACGTTAATAGAAAATGTTGTAAATAATAGTGATTTTTTATATAGTGCTTTTTATACAATGGACAGTGAAAGATTAATTGATTTTTTTGAAAAAATGGGATTAAAATCAAAAGTTGAAAGAGGTAACCGAGTTTTTCCTAAATCTGATAAGGCAAGTGATGTTACCAAGGCTTTAAAAAAATATTTAAAGAATAATGAAGTTCAGGTCAAATATGAAAAAGTTGATAAGATTATCTCTGAAAACAAGCAAATTAAAGGTATTAAGACTAAAGATGGTAATTTTTATGAATGTAGTTCTTTGATTTTAGCTGCAGGAGGTAATACTTATCAATCAACAGGTTCAACAGGAGAAGGATATGAAATGGCTAAAGCTTTAGGCCATACTGTGAATGAACTATATCCTTCTTTAGTTCCTTTAAACCTTTATGAAAAATATGAAACTGAAAAACTAGAAGGATTAAGTTTGAAATTCGTTGAAATAACAATAAAAGATCCCAAAAACAAAGAAATTTTTCAGGATTTTGGTGATTTAGTATTCACTGAAAAAGGAGTTTCCGGTCCCATTGTCCTTTCAGCAAGTTCTCATCTTAAAGAAGTAAAAGGAAAGAGTTATATTCTATCAATTGACCTTAAACCAGCTTTAGATTATCAAACTTTAGATAGAAGACTGCAGAGAGATTTTAAAAAATACGCCAATAAAGACTTTAAAAATTCCTTAGATGATTTATTACCATCAAAATTAATTCCTATTTTCTTAAAAAGAACTGGTATTGATTTAAGAAAAAAAGTCAATCAAATTACAGCTGAAGAAAGAGAGAAAATTATAAGTCTTCTAAAAGAATTCAATTTTACAATAGAAGATTATAGTTCTTTTAATGAAGGTATTATAACATCGGGTGGAATAGATGTAGATGAAATTAATCCTTCTACTATGGAATCAAAAGAAATTGAAGGATTATATTTTGCTGGAGAAATAATCGATGTCGATGCTTATACCGGTGGGTTTAATTTACAGATTGCTTTTTCAACCGGTTATTTAGCAGGGCTTAATGCATAGAAAATAAGATAACAAATAAAAAAGGTTCCCAATTTGGGAACCATTTTTATTTGCAGTATAGTTTTTATTTTATAGAATGGTTTATGTTAGGTAATGATATTACTGGATTCTTGCTCTTGAGCTTCTTGTTCTTGGTCTTGACCTGTAATATAACCATTAATAATCTTATTTACAGAATTCATAACTTCATTAAATTTCTTTTGGCTTTCAATATAAGATTTAATTGCAGGATTATTTTCCATTTTCATCTGTAAGCTTTGCATTTTCTTTTGCTGCTCATCATTAACTTCCTGACCATTTGCACGAGCCATCTGCAGCTGCTTATTAATATTTTCATATTCCTCTAATAAAGAAGTAGCCTCTTCATTATCATATAAAGCACTTTCTTTTTTCTTAAGTTCTTTATATTCTTCGGATTCAACAAGTTCTTGACCTAATTCTTTCGCTTTTTCAATTACTGACATAAATTAATTCACCTCTTATTTAGTTAGTTATCAACAATTATTAATCATAACATTAGAAGTCCTAGATGTCAAATATTTGGCTGGTTTTAAAATGAATAAATAATATGCTTGAAATTTCTTCAATAATATAAATATATGTAAATAATTATTGTTCATCCCTTGATATTTATACTTTTATTATCTTTATTTTTTAAAAATGGTTGTAAATCTTATCTGAAAAATAAAACTGTTTTAGAATTAGTTTACTCTTTTAGTTTTTTTAAAAATGATTTTGTTGGTCTTAACAAGTTGATTAAAAGAAAATTGTAATTAAATTTAATATTTTCTGGAAAAAGTATTATAATATAATTGTAAGAGAAAAACGAAAGGGGTGAAGCATTATGATTTTTGGTTCAAACTATGATGATGATTTATTGAAAAAAGAAGCCCATAATGCAATCGAAGAACAACCAACCTTACGAGGTATACCTAATATAAATATAACATCTGATAACGGAATAGTCAGCATATTTGGTTCAGTTAGAACTCAAGAATTAAAAAAGGATATTAAAAAAGCAATTGAAAAGAAGTATGATGACAAAAATATTGAATATAAAGATATAAAAAATGACCTTTCTATTTAAATTACTAAAAAGGCAACCAGCTGGTTGCCTTTTTGGTGTTTTTTAATATATATTTTAGAATTATTCTAACTCTTTAACCACGGAATTCAATTCTCCACCTAAAATAAGAATAATACTCGAGAAATATAACCAGAGCATTAAAATTATAATAGTTGAAAGAGAACCATAGATTACAGAATAGTTAGCAATATAGTTTATAAAAATTGAAAATAGGTAAGAAAGAATAGTCCAGCCGATAACAGTAAAAACTGTACCCGGAATCACTTTCATGAAAGCTTGTTTTTTATTAGGTAAGAGCATATATAAGGTAGTAATGATAAATACTATTGTAATTGGTAGAGCGGTTAATTTAAAGACACCAATTAGCTCAATTATTCTAGGTTCAATTGTAATATAGGTATCCACATATCTTAAAAATTCTCTCCCAATATTAGGTAGAGTGAGTAAAAATGCAATTCCAATTATAATTAAGATCGTATATAGAATATCAATTAATTTTACTACAAAATAGTTTCTGGTTTCCTGTACTTCATAAGCCATATTTAAGGAAAGCATTAAAGCGCGAATACCTCTTGAAGAAGCCCAAAGGGCACCTATAACAGATAAAGACAGAACACTAAAATCCTGTAAAATAATGTTCTGTCTTATAAATTCCATGACAAGCCCATGTACTTCCGGTGGAAAAAAGAGTTCGAGGGCACTGATTATCAAATTAGTATCAAGAGAAAGCTGCCCTAAAACAGCAAAGAGAATTATCATAAAAGGAAAGAATGATAAAGTCAAAAAGAATGCCATTAAGGCAGCATAAGCTGAAATATCGTGATTTTTATATCTCTTGATTAACTTATTTAAAACTGATGAACTTTTATCTTTCAAATTCAGCTTATTTTCCTCCATAAAATCACCTTATACTTATATAGTATTTTATTGTTATCATTTCTTATAATTTACTTAAAGTATCTAATGTATATTCAATTTCTTCTTCTGTAGTATGCCAGCCGATAGAAAATCTTAAGGCACCACCTGGATAAGTACCGATTGTTTTATGAGCTAGAGGTGCGCAGTGAAGACCAGATCTAACCATAATATTGAACTTTTCAGCCAATTGAAAACCCAAATCGCCTAGGTCATAACCTTTAACTACAAGCGGAACAGTGGGTACTTTTTTATCCAAATCTTTACTACTATATACTGTTATCTTATCAATATTTTTTAAACCATCTAAAAATAATTTTAAAAGTCTAGTTTCATGGTTGTGAATTGCTTTTAAGCCAACTTTATTAATATATTCAATACCAGCTTTAAGACCAATTACCCCCGGTGTATTTAAAGTACCACTTTCAAATTTATCAGGTAAAAAATCGGGTTGTTTAACTGATTCAGATAAACTGCCGGTACCCCCCGCAATGAGAGTTTCCATTTCTTCAGCTAATCGTTCACTAAGGGCCATACCCCCGATTCCCTGGGGACCTAAAAGCCCTTTATGGCCAGTAAATCCTAAAAAGTCCAGATTGAACTTTTTAAAATCGATCTCAATTGTACCGGCAGTTTGAGCTGTATCTAAGGCATAATAGATATCATGTTTTCTTGCTATTTTACCAACTTCTTCAGCAGGTAAAATAGTACCTGTCACATTAGAAGCATGGTTTAACATAATTAGTTTAGTGTTATCTCGTATGGCATCTTCAATTAAAACTGGGTCCAAAATCCCAAGTTTATCAGATTCTATGTAGTCAACTTCAATTATACCTTTTTCTTCTAATTGATTTAAAGGTCGTAATACAGCATTATGTTCTAGGGTAGTGGTGATGACATGATCATCTTTTTTAAGTAATCCTTTGATAACATAATTTATTGATTCGGTTACATTTTTGGTAAATAAGATACTTTCTACCTCACCAGCATTAAAGAAATCAGAAATTAAAAACCTGGCATCCATTATTTTACGACCAGCCTGCATAGCACATTCATAACCACCCCGGCCCGGACTGCAGTTTAGTTTAGTTAAAAATTCTTGCATAGCATCAATTACAGTCTGGGGTTTCCGACGAGTAGTAGCAGCATTATCAAGATAAACTTCTCTCATTAATTTTCCCCCTCAATATCAAATATTAAAAATCCTTTTCTTTTAATATTTTTTCGTTGTTTTTAATTACATCATCTAAAACCTGTTTAATATGTTCAATAGTTTTTTGGGTTGCTTCATCAATAGAATAGGAGACTCTTTTATTGACCATCAATGATAACATACCCTGATAAAATAACATATTAACTTCATCAATTTTTTTAGCCTGCTTATCTGAAAAACAGTTTTTATCAACACAGTCTTTAAGAGGTTTAGTAATATTATTTTCAGCAAAAGAGTCGGTTAAAACTGGTAAATATTCAGCCGGACTATATTCAAAATCTTCAGGATATAATTTGAAGTACTTATTAATTAAAATTTGAGGACTTTCATCTATATTTTCCCCAAATATTGAATAGTAGATCTTAGGATTTTGATAGGAATAACGACAGAATACCTTCCAGAGCTCAAGATAATTATTTAAAGGATCATTTTTACCATCAATAATATCTTCTATATTTTTAAAGTAATCCTTCATAAAATTCAAAGAAGCAAAGAAGATAAGCTGACGGCTGTTATCAAAATAGTTATAAATAGTTGCCGGATTGTAACCAGAAATTTTAGCAACTTCTCGCACTGTAACATCATCTAAGCCTTTGTTTTCAATAATATCAATAGTTGCACTCACAAATACTTTAATAATACGTTTAACTTTTAGATCATCTTGGTCAAAATCTATCATATTTATACGACCACCCTTATATTTTTACTAGTATTGAGTATAGTATTATATTTTTTAAAAGTTTTATTCTTCTTAACAATGTAATGATATAATAAATGACAGAGGTTTTCAAGATTATATTAACCTTTGTGATAATAATAACTTGAATAAAAAAGAAGGATTTTTTATTACCATAAAGAAATAAAAAAACGTGGTTAATAATTAAACATGTTTAAAATAGTAAGAATGATTACTAATAAATATCCAGTTTTGTCATTTTGATGAAAAAATTAAATAATTTGACTCTCAAATATGGAGAAGTGATTATATGATTCAATTTGAAGAGAATGATATAAAGAAGAAGAGAATTCTGAGGGCTTTCATCAATTCAGTACGGAAGGTAATTAATGAAGAGGGTATTGAGAATGTTACCATCCGTAAAATTGCAAAAGTGGCTGGATATAATAGTGCCTCTATCTATAATTACTTCGATAATTTAAACCAGTTAATCTTTTTTGGTTCGATCAGTTTTTTAGATGATTATGTAAAGGCCATTCCCTTTTATCTAAACAAAAGTGATGATGAGCTTGAACAGTATAAATTAATCTGGAAATGTTTTGTTGAAAACAGTTTTGAAAATCCCCAGATATTTTATGCAATATTTACTGAGAACATAGGTGACAGCTGTGATAACTTATTTAAAAAATACTACCAACTTTTCCCAGAAGAATTGGACAATATTCCTAAAAGATACATACCGATGCTTTTAGAATCTGAACTATCCAAAAGATGTTCCATTCATATTAAACCGTGTATAGAAGCAGGCTATTTCACTACCGACTTGGCCGAAGAAGTAGACGAGAGGGTGAGACTTATCTACCACGGGATGCTTTCCCTGATGGTTAACAATCGCCTTGAATACAATCCAAAAAAAGCAACTGAAGTCTTTATGAGTTATACAAATTCTATTGTAGAAAATAAAGCGATGCTATAAATTCAAAGCAAAAATATTTTGACCGATTATAATATCCAAAATATTTAGAAAATTATATATATTTGCAATATAATTAACACATAGAGGGGAGGTGAGTGTAAAAAGAGAGCAAAATATAATAAAAGAAGGGGTGAAGACATTAAGACGATAGTTTCTTATTGGATTGATCAGTAGTGAAAAAGTCGAGTAGTGGGTAAAAAATAAGGAGTGATATTAGTGCATAAATCCTGGTCAGAAAATAAGACTTTTTGGATTGCCTTTATTTTAACCGTCTTATTTGTGCTCTGGGGAATCTTCGGTATTCAGAGTTTAAGAGCAGCAGCGGACGCTTCCTTTGCCTTTATTACACAGCAATTAGGCTGGTCATTTATGCTGGGCGCCTCTATATTTGTCTTAGTAGCATTATATATTATGCTCAGCGAGGTCGGCGATATAAAGTTAGGGAGACCCGATGAAGAACCCAAGTACACAAGGTTTGAATGGTTTTCAATGTTGTTCAGTGCTGGTATGGGAATTGGACTGGTATTTTGGAGTGTATCTGAACCGATTTGGCATTATATCTGGCCACCTACTGGTGCTGCAGCAAGTGCTGCCGCAGAAACTCAGCAGGCAGCAGTAAATGCAATGCGGTTGTCATTTTTCCATTGGGGTATACATCCCTGGTCAATCTACATTATAGTAGGTGGATCATTAGCATATTTCTCCTATCATAAAGATTTACCAATGTTACTAAGTTCTACTTTAGAACCAATCATTGGTGAAGAAAATTTAGATAGAGGTTGGGGAATGGTAATCAATATAATTGGTGTATATGCTACCCTATTTGGATTGGCAACTTCTCTGGGATTAGGCGCAATGTCAATTGCGGCCGGACTCTCACATCTAGGTATTGTATCTGGTGCAACTACGGCGGTACAAGTTGGAATTGTCGTTGTGGTTACAACCGGGGCTGTAATATCAACAATAACCGGTATTGATAAAGGAATCCGCTGGTTAAGTAAGATCAATGTATGGATTATGTCTGCATTAGTGGTTTTAGTTATTATCCTAGGACCCACACTCTTTATAATCAACATCTTTACTAATTCAATAGGACAGTACTTACAACACATTGTAGAAATGTCCTTTATGTCTGATGCAATTATGGAAAATGCATGGCTACCATCCTGGACCTTCTTTTACTGGGCATGGTGGATTGCATGGGCACCATTTGTTGGTACCTTTATTGCCCGTGTATCTAGAGGTAGAACCATCCGTGAGTTTGTTATAGGAGCAATGTTTGT
>CAZXRH010000001.1:0-51875 GCA_964642575.1 uncultured Halanaerobiales bacterium | reverse complement strand
GATATCTTCCTGTAGTACAATAATATCCATTTATTACATCACCTTTATATATCTAATAATATTAATTAACCTGGATAGTTTTACTAATATCATTTTCTATTATTTTAATAAATATATCTACTATTTGAGGATCAAACTGTTTTCCTTTATTCTCTTTAAGTTCTTGTAATGCTTTTTCTTCTGATAAAGCATCGCGATAGGATCGGTCTGAAGTCATGGCTGAATAAACATCAGCCACAGCTACTATTCTTGAAATCAAGGGTATTTCTTTTCCTTTTAATCCCTTGGGATAACCTTCCCCATCCCATCTTTCATGGTGATAAAGAACGTATTCTGCAATATCCTTTAATCTTTCAGATTCTGAAAGTGATTTATATGCCCAACGCGGGTGATTTTTTATGTATTCATAGTCTTCTTTACGAAAATTGCTCTTTTTATTTAAAATTACGCTCGGTACTATTAATTTACCAATATCATGTACCAGTCCGGCCCAATAGGCATCATTAACTTGGCCTTTATCTAAATCTAAAGCCTTTGCAATCTTTTTAGATAATTCCGCTACCTCCTCAGAATGGCCACCGGTGTATTTATCGTGAATCTCTAAAAATTTAATCATTGATAAGATTATATCACGTTGGAAGTCTCCCTGCAATTTATTATACCGCTGAAAGGTATAAAATGATTCGGCAATATTGCGAAATGCCTTTAATGTTTTGACTCCATGTTCACAGAATTCAGCTTCTGAGTTGCGGTCTATATCAAGTGAAATACCAGCAATCATATCATCTTCCACTTCTAAATAAAAGGAAAGAGACTGTTTGATATCCTTAGATCCATCTACTAATAATTGGAATTCTTCTTTGGGTAATTTATTTTTGTTTTTCATTAGCAACTCGTCAATAATCTGTGGTTCCGGCTCATAAGTAGCAAATACTTCCTGGTCAATATCTAATCTCTGTAATTTATCCAAGTCATGACCAATTGCATCTATAAATTGTACTTTTCCATTCTTAATTCTATAAACACTTCCATAATCACTTAACGGTACTAACTGAAAAGAAGTTCTTAATAATCTTGATAAAAACTTATGAGAATCATTAAAGGTTTCCTGACTAATATTATTAATAAAATCAACCATTAACTTTAAGTCCTCTGTGTGTTCATATAAATCACGATAGGATTCCTGCAGAGCTTCTTGGCCGGATTCTAATTGGGAAGTATATTTGTTTAATTCTTCATTTCTCTTTTCTAACTCTTTTTGAGTATCTCTCAATTGTTTAAAGTAATTTTTTAAAAGGAAATAAAATACTGAACCTGTAACTAAAACAAATATCAGTCCCTTATAGGTTTGAATTCTCATTAATATTTCCTCTTCATTAAAAAGAGAAG
Source organism: uncultured Halanaerobiales bacterium (assembly GCA_964642575.1). GTDB lineage: Bacteria > Bacillota > Halanaerobiia > Halanaerobiales > M55B127 > M55B127. The sequence continues at coordinate 50,486 of CAZXRH010000001.1, read as the reverse complement.
AAATTATTTCATCAGAAAAGTAAATCCACATTGCACCAATTAGCACATATATAAAAATAATCTTATCTTCTGCTGTTAGTTTCATATATATCATTCCAATTTATGGTTATAGTAGTACACATAAACTCCGCTACTATTTTATATAAATTCTATAAAGCTTATATAATCCCTTCAAGCAGGTAATCAAAAATTTTTCTAGAATAATCAATAAAGAAGGTAAAAGAGGTGAAAACTATGTCATTACTGGATTCTAAATATACATTTACTACTTCCAAGGTTGATATCTTAAGCTTTGGAGAACTTCTTGTAGATCTCATCACTGAAGAAGAAAATGTTTTACTTTCAGAGGCAGAAAAATTTTCCCGCTATTTCGGTGGTTCAGCTGCCAATGTAGCTGTTAACTCTCAGCGTTTGGGAGCTAAAACCAGAATGTTAACCAGAATCGGTGATGATGATTTCGGTGAATTTCTATTAAATGTGTTACAGAGAGAAAATATTAATACTGAAGGTATTCAAATTGATAAAAAGCGCAGAACACCTCTCGTCTTTGTGAATAAAACTAGTGGAACCCCAGCCTGGCTTGCCTATCGGGATGCTGATAAGCATATTCAATTTAGTGATAAAGTAAAAGAATTAGTGAAGGAGACTAAGATTGTATACCTCACTACTTTTATTCTTTCTCAAAAACCATCTCGGGATACAGCCCTTGCGGTATTAGATATGATTGCCGGAGATGATAATACATTATTAGCATATGACCCCTGTTACCGTCCTATCCTCTGGCCTAAGGAAGATGATGGTGCCGAATTGGTTAAAAAAATAATCCAAACTGCTGATTTTATTAAACCCTCATTAGATGATGCCGAATATCTTTTTGGCCCTGATACACCAGAAAATTATATTGAAAAATATTTGCAAGTCGGTGCAAACATTGTTATATTAACCATGGGAAAAGACGGTGTTTTAGTATCTGATGGAATAGAGAAATTCAGACTAAAAGTTTATTCTAAAAAAGTTGTAGATGTAACGGGAGCGGGAGACTCTTTTTGGTCTGGTTTTATGAACGGAATATTGGACAAAATGAGTATCAGAGAAGCTGTTAAGTTAGGTAATGCAACTGCAGCTTTCAAGATTCGAGGTGTTGGTGCACTTTCACAGGTGCCCGAAAAAGATTATCTTTTAAAATTTATTAAAGAGCAGGAGGCATTATAGAATGGATATATCTGAGATACAACGTGTAGCTTTTTTAAATCCACAAGGAAACTTTGATCCAAAAGATAGTTATTGGACAGAACATCCTGATTTTGGTGGTCAGTTAGTTTATGTTAAGGAAGTCTCACTAGCACTTGCAAAGTTGGGTATTAATGTTGATATTATCACCCGACAAATTAAAGATGATGATTGGCCTGAATTTTCAGATCCAATTGAAAAATATCCCGAAAGTGATAAGGTTAGAATTGTCAGAATTCCTTTTGGCGGTGATGAATTTCTTAAAAAAGAAGCCCTCTGGCCTTATATAGATGATTATGTAGAGAGTATTATCAATTTTTATGAAGATGAAGGCAGTATGCCGGACTTTGTTACCACTCATTATGGGGATGGGGGGCTAAGTGGCGTTTTATTAAAAGAGAAAAAAGGAATTCCCTTTACCTTTACAGGACATTCCCTGGGTGCTCAAAAGATGGATAAACTTGATGTAAATAAGGTTAATTTTACAGACTATAATACCAAGTTTAATTTTCATAGAAGAATAATTGCTGAAAGACTTGCGATGAGTCATGCTGATGGCATTATTGTTAGTACCTCACAAGAAAGATATGAACAGTATTCGCATAATTTATATCGACAAGCTGTTGATACAGAAGATGATGACAAATTTAAAGTTATTCCACCGGGTGTCAATACAGATATCTTTAACGGTGAGTATACAGAACAAATACAAGATAAATTAGAAGGATATATTGAGCGGGATATTGATGAAGACAGACAATCTTTACCTTTAATAATCTCTTCAAGTCGTTTAGATCAAAAGAAAAATCATCTTGGCTTAGTAAAAGCCTTTGCTGAAAATAAAAAACTGCAAAAACATGCAAATCTCGCTATAGCCTTAAGAGGAATCGAAAATCCTTTTGAAGATTATTCAAGTGCTGACAAAGAAGAAAAAAATATTCTTGACCAGGTCATGAAGATTATTTATAATAATAATTGTTCTAATAAAGTTACCATGTTTTCTTTAAACAGCCAAAAGCAATTAGCTGAAACTTATGCTTACTTTGCTAGCAAAAATTCTGTATTTGCCTTAACTTCATTTTATGAACCATTTGGATTAGCACCTGTCGAAGCAATGGCTTCTGGTCTACCAGCGGTAGTGACTGAAAACGGTGGACCGGTTGAGATTATGAATGATGGGGAATTCGGTGTATTAGTTGATCCAGAAGAGCCGGAAGATATTGCCCGGGGTCTATTAGAAGTACTATCTGATAAAGCAATTTGGGATAATTACCATAAAAAAGGTAAAAAAAGGGTGATGAATCAATATACCTGGGAACAAACTGCTAAATCATATTTAGAATTTATGCAGAATATATTAAGTACCGAACAAGAAGAAAAAGAAAAGTTAGAAATTCCAGAATATTTTACTGAACCTGATGCAAAAAACGATTCCAGGCTGCTGGATAGATTTCTAAGAATCTGGAAAAGATAATTTTAATTAAAAATTAGGATAAATTTACTTGGGAGTGTGATTTGATTTGATAGCAAAAGAAAAAAGGAAAAATGTTGCCTACTTCTGTATGGAGTACGGCATAAATAATAACTTTCGCATCTATGCTGGTGGTTTGGGAATCTTAGCCGGTGATATTTTAAAAGCAGCTCATGAATATGATTACCCAATAACCGGAATAGGAATGTTATGGTTGGAAGGCTATACAAAACAGTTAATCGATGAAAATGGTAGACCATATGATAAATATCCTACTAATGATTATATTTATGATCATTTAGAAGACACAGGAGTTACAGTAAATGTAGAAGTTAAAGGAAATGATATAAAATTAAAAGTTTGGAAAATGGAAACAGACTATATGAATACCCTATACCTTTTAGATTCTAATCTAGAAGAAAACGGTAAATATGACTGGATAACCAAAAGACTTTATGCCTGGGGTCAAGAAGAAAGAATTGCTCAGGAAATCGCCTTAGGAATCGGAGGTATCAGAGCGATCCGTGCTCTTGATTTAGACATTGATGTCTATCATTATAATGAAGGTCATGCCGTGTTTGCTGGTACAGAAATGATACAAGAAAAGATGGAAGAAGGATTAAATTTTGAACAAGCCCTTAAAGCAGTTAGGAATCAAACTGTCTTTACCACTCATACCCCTGTTAAAAAGGGTAATGAAGAACATGAACACCATGTGTTAAAAGACATTGGTGCATATAATGGATTAACCGAAGAACAGATGAAAAGAATAGGTAATGATCCCTTTAGTAATACTGTAGCGGGATTAAGATTAGCTAAAATTTCAAATGGAGTTGCTCAACTACATGGAGTAACCGCTCGTAAAATGTGGGACCATGTAGATGACAAGTCCCCCATTAAAGCTATTACAAACGGAGTACATCGAAAGACATGGGTAGATTCTAGAATTTATGAAGCCTTTGAAGATGGTAATGATTTAATGCCGATTCACCAACAATTAAAATCGGAATTAATTAACTATGTAAAAGATAAAACAAAGACTGAACTAGATCCTAATAAATTACTGATTGGCTTTGCCAGAAGAGCTGCCCCCTATAAAAGGGCTGACCTCATTTTCAGTAAAATGGATATTATAGAACCTTACTTAAAAGATAATAGAATCCAAATCATCTTCTCTGGTAAGGCACATCCACTTGATGATAAGGGTAAAGACCTTGTACAAAGAATTGTAAAAATGACAGAAAAATATCCTAATAGTGTAGTCTTTTTAGAAGATTACAATATGGAAATTGCCATGATGATGACTAGAGGGGTAGATGTCTGGTTAAACAATCCACGCCGACCTAAAGAAGCAAGTGGTACTTCAGGTATGAAAGCAGCCATGAATGGAGTTTTAAATTTAAGTATTCTTGATGGCTGGTGGCCAGAAGCCTGTCAACACGGAATGAACGGTTGGCAATTTGGGGACGGTTATGTAGGCGAAAATCAGGATCAACATGATAGGGAATCACTTTATAGAGTACTCTTTAATGATGTATTACCCACCTATTATGATAACAAGCCACAATGGGAAGAAATGATGAATAACAGTATTGAAAGTACCTATGAAGAATTTTCTGCTCGTAAAATGCTGGAAAATTACTACCTCAAGATGTATAGAAAAATCAAATAAGAAACTAATAAACTCACCTCATTATAACGGGGTGAGTTTTTTTATTAATAAAATATATTTTTATCTTTAAACAAGTAAACGGGGCAGCAATTTTGCTGCCCCTTACTTTTTATATTACATTGTGCAATCACTATTTTAAATTTAGATTATCAATATACTTCTATTCTTATCTACAACTGTAGATTATATACTACATTCAAGTGGGTGCTAATCTCTTATTTTCAGACTCTTCCTCATTATCTTTAACTTCAGCTTTTTGTTCTTCAGTTATTAAAGCCGCCCGGGCAGTAGTTTCTCCATCTGCACAGGTTACTTCTATCATTCCTATATTCCTATCATATTGACCGGCTTGCGCTATTAAGGTTCCATCTATTAATATACTTTTTTCAATAGCTGCCCGGCTTTGTCCATCAATTATAATATCAATACCTGAAACACTTTTGGCCAACGTCTGGCTATTGTATTCATTATCTTTATCAGTTCCTAAATGTGATAAAGCAACTATAATATCAGTCTGCTGACTTAATTCAGCGACCATTTCTGCAGCTGTCTGATAAGGGTCCCTAAAGGTTAAACCTTTGACATTGTCTGCATGTGTTTTTTTAATAGTAGTGGGTGTTACTAAACCGAAAATACCTACTTTAATTCCATCTACTTCCTTTATTATATATGAATCGACAAGTTGTGGTTGAAGATTAGCTGCTAGGAAATTGAATTTTGCCATTTTTTCCAGCTCTTTTATTCGGGTCTGTCCAAAATTAAATTCATCATTTCCTAAAACCATCCCAACATAACCTATTTCATTCATGTTTTGAATAGCATCTTTGCCGCTATTTTTATTTATAATAGTTTGGTCATAAAGAGTATCTCCTATATCAACTATTAATAGATTTGAGTTGTTTTGATATTTTTCAATTCGTTTTTTAATTTGATTAAATTCAAGACCGTCATTTTTCTTTAATTGACTTTCATCTTCTATTTTATTAGTATACAGTATCTTAAAACTACCTTCTTGGGCAAAAGCGGTACCCACTAAAGATATTGTCATTAAAGCTATGAGTGTAATCAAAATAAACTTTTTCTTCATTACCTATTTCCTCCTGCTGAATTTCTTTTTTTATTTATTGTTCTTTAACATCTACTTTGTTGGTATAAAATGCTACATGGTCTCTTATTTTTTCTGCTTCTTCTTTTGGTTCAGGATAATACCAGGCGGCATTATTTTCTTGTTGTTCACCATCTTTTAAGTGATAATAATATGCCTCACCTTTCCAAGGACAGGTTGTATGGTGATCACTTTTTTTAAAGTATTCCATTTTAACACTTTCGGGTGGAAAATAGTGATTACCTTCAACTACTTTCGTTTTATCAGAACTTGCAATTTCCTTATCGTTCCAAAAAACTTTAACCATGATAACACTCCTTTCTTAATCCTTTTGTACTTTAATAACTTCTATAAAATTATTCATTTACCTGCTATTAATTTGAGTAATTTACTCAATCTTTATTCAAAAAAATATAGAGAGTTAAATTGATAAGTCTGAATCTTTTTTTAGGTGTTAGAAAAGACTAATTAGAAACATAAAGCCCCGATCGCTCGGGGCTAAGGAGTAGAAAATAGATGGTTCTTCATTTGTATTGGTATTGGCATTTTCTTCGGGGAGAATAATTAACTTTTTTTGAGACTTCTTTCATGTTACATTTACATTTTAACAACCAATTATGTAATAAATATGTGATAAATAAATAAATTTTAGATATTTTTAAAAAATATATTCAACTACTTTTAGTCATTAATATTATAATAGTAAAACAGTTACTATACTTGAGTAATTTTATCAAGTATAGTATAATGTAAATATAACACAATAGATATAAACTACTTAATTACAGGAGTGGTCATTATGAAAAAAAGAAATACAATCTATCCTTATATGACAAATGCTGATTCTTATAACCGCTGTGGAAAAAGAAATCAAAACAAACAATCAAGACAAAATTGTAAATCGAATAACATTTTTTATAAATTGAACTTTTTTATGAGAGATTAATAATTAAAATTGGATATTAATACATTTTTAGCCCCTTTTTTTTACAAAGGGGCTAAATATATTTAACAATATCTTATATTTCATCTTTAAACATTAAATTTAATCTTCTATCTTTACCAGGTACTCCTACTGCATCATAGCTGCAGTTTTTGCATTCTTTAAATACCGTAATATATTTACCTGCTTCTTCCCTTACTTTTTTAAGATTCTCTTTTTTGAATTTTTTATGGTCTTTAAAGTATGCTTTAGGAATCAAAGTTTTGATGTTTAATTCATCAATACCGAGCTCACCTGCTTTTTTTGCTATATCCACAATTTCTTCATCATTAACATCAGGAATAAAAATGCTGTTTATTTTTAGAGCATTAAAGCTATTAGAAGCTAGAGCCTTTTTGACTCCTTCCCATTTCTTGTCAAGCATCTTTTGAAAAGAGTCTAGCCCATATTCATATTCACCATTGAAAACAACAAACTTATATATTTTTTTGGCTGTTTCTGGAGTATAGGCATTAATGGTTACTGTCAGATAATCTAACAGGCCAGTAATTCTATCTACAGCCTTATCAAGGTTTACACCATTGGTACAGAGACAGGTTGAAATTTCTGGATATGCTTCTTTAACTAATTTCAAAGTTTCAAAAGTGTTTTCACTAAATAATGGTTCACCAGGTCCAGCAATACCCACAACCTTTATATCCTCTTTATCTTCCTCAATGAGTTTTTTTAGCCAAGATAATGCAGTCTGGGGGGAGACTGCATTGTTACTTGATTTGATACCATCTTTGTTTTCAATTGATCTTTCACAAAAACCACAACCTAAGTTACAGACATCTGCAACCGGTAAATGGATGCGAACAATATTCTGATAACAGCCACCTGTATAACAGGGATGATTAATAGACATATTTATCACCCTTTATTTGTTTTATTATTTCATGAACTTCTTCATCTTCAATATTATCAGTCTGTACATCAATATCTTTGTTTATAATATGGTCTGCTAGTTCTGCAAACTGCTTGGCTTCTTTCCCATCTGAATATACATCCACAACTGCTTTTTTTTGTAACTCCAATAAAGGAATTCTTTTTGAATGTTTTATTTTTCCAATAATAGGTATTTGAATTCTTTTAGAAAATTCGTTGACTATCTCTAATTCTTTATCAATGTTTTTACTGTTATAGATCAATCCTTGAATATTACCACCAATTTGACTCATGCCTTTGATAATATTATTTGCTGCAAAGAGGGAAGCCTGTTCTCCGGAAGTAACTATATACACTTCTTCGGCATAACCTTTTGAAACTGGAGAGGCAAAACCTCCACAAACTACATCACCTAAAACATCGTAAATGATAATATCTTTATCCTGATAGAAATCATACTCTTCTAATAGATCAAGACCTAAGACAATCCCTTTACCAGCACAACCTACCCCGGGTTTAGGTCCACCCACTTCTATACATGAGATACTTTCTTCATAAACATATATTAGATCTTTGATATTATTAATATCCTTTTTGATTTCACTATAATTATCTAAAATAGTTGGTAATCTTTGGGGAGCTAATAACCTACAGGTATCTCCTTTGGGATCACAACCAATTAAACCAATATTATAATCTTTTTTGGCAAAGGTTAAGGCAAGATTTACAGCTATAGTTGATTTACCTATTCCACCTTTTCCATACATCGCTATCTTTTTCATAGTATTCCTCCAATAGTGCTTTTAAGTTCTGTTAATATATTATTTAGATCTCAGACAAAATGTCTACTAAATTAAAAGCTCCTTCATATCCCATTAAATCAATATCATTATCATATAAATGGTAGATAGGTTGAGTAAAAGGAATGATATCCCACTGTTTTTTACATCGAATATATGATGAACCAAATACAATATCTGGTTTGAATTCTTTTGCTTTAGTAAAGAGTTCATAACCACCCATATCATCATAAATATCTTCTAGTTGTATATTTTCTTTATTATATTTAAATCCATAATTATCAGTGCTCAACATTACCTTACAGCCTATCTCATATTTTAAGAAGTTAGCCAATCCCAGCGCAGTCCAGGAATCGCCTTCGATTACTATTTTTAAATCTTTTAAATCATTTTCATCTAATAGCTTATTAAGCTGTTCCTTATAATTTTCATAATCATCTTTTAGGTTTTCACTTGTTCTTTTATCAAATCTATTTTTAAACCATTTTAACCATTGATAGGTACCCTCTATTCCATAAGGGGCTGGTCTATTATCCTCAATTTCATAATTATTCCAAAGGTGTCCGATTTTTATTTTTTCAGACTTTTTATAAATGTCAAGGTCTTCTTTTATATTAAAATCTAAAAATATTGAAGGACCTATTTCTACTTTGAAATACTTTTGTAATAAATTTATGATTACATTATAATTTCCTTTTGCATTTACATCACTTAGGGCCATCCCATCCAAACTAACAAGCTGTGAATGATTATTTGAAATACTAAATCTTTCCCAAAAATCTTCGTATAATTGGTTAAAACCATCAACTTCTTCACCGTATAATCCACTGCCATCTAAAACAGATACTTTACAATCATGTTCTCTTTCAAATTCTTTTATTATATTATTATATTCTTCCCCTGATAAACTAATCGCACAGGTTATGATTATACTAATATATTTTGGTTCATAAAGATCATAGGCTTTTTTTAAAGCAGCTTTAAGTTTTTCTTGTGAACCCAAAACCAGTTCCTCTTCTGTTAAAGCTGTTGTTGGTAAAATGGGCTCTTTATCTGCAAATAAATACACCATTCGGTGACCAGAAGAACAGCTCATTGGACCATGAACTACAGGTCTTGCGTCTTCTATGCCCATTAATCCTTCAATAATGCCCACCATTGAACAACCTTTTAATGGTTCTATTCTTTCTCGTTTAGACGATAAATACATGGCTGTATCTCCTTTGCTTTCAATATATTTTCGGTAAAGTCATAACCTTCTAAAGCCAGTTTCAATTTATTACCTAGATTAACTACTCCCTCAAAACCAACATGAGGTGAAGTATAGACTGTAATTGGTACAAAAGGTATCTCATACTTTTTGGCCACATGCTGTTCCTGGTATCCACCTAACCATAAATCAATCTCATGATTTTGTGCAACTTCTTCTAAATCATCTAAACCAGGTGAGACTATTATATTTTTAATGTTTATACCGTGCTTGTCTTTCATATGCTGTAAATCTTCCTGTGACCAAGGGTGGGGCCAAAATAAGGCAGCTGATTGTATGTCAACTTCATAATCACTTAGAGTATGAAGTAGTCCAATTAACCGGCCTGGACCACCACTTACAAATACTTTTTTCCCTTTTAAGGTTTCTTTGATTTCTTCAAAATCATCCTTATATAGATTCTCCAATCTACGTATTTTTTCTGTTTTATCTTTACCTAAAGCTTTTGCAATATGGCTTAGCCATTCAAAAGTTCCTTCATTACCATATGGTGATCTTTTTGCAGCCAGTTTTATTCCTTTATCTTCTAATTTATAAAACAAGTCTCCAGCCACTGCAGAACAAACCATTGCATTAGCTTTTGCTTGCATACTATCTTCAATATCTTTAACTGAACTACCACCAGTGATAACAGATTGTACTTCAATATCAATCTGTTTAAGCATCTCAATACAGGCTCCGATCTCGTGTTCTCTTTTACGTGACGGCCACATCCAACCCACTAAATTTACTGTATCTTTTTTCTCATATTCTTGTTCTAAAAATGGTTTGTATAATGCTTCAAGGGCCGCCTGATAACCTTCAAACTGATTAGCGCCTGATATAGCTGAGGTGGGTATATAGGTTGTGTTAATACCAATTTCTTGTTCGATATCATCAGCAATCGGGTCTAAATTTACCCCAGAAATATTTATAGGATCTGTGGGTAAAAGAACAATCATTTCTGTATTTTCTTGTTTTGCTAACTTTTTCATATTCTGATACCAGGTATCAGTTATACTGTAGTCTCCTGTAACTATATCCTGTTGGTCATATTCAAGCAGTGTAACCGGCTTTTTACCCAGATGAAAGTCTTCTTCCCCCCAGGCTATGATTGTAAAGCGCAGGTGATTTAAACAGCCTTTAGAACCTACGATAACTGGCAGTACATTTTCCATACTTAGAAACATTCTTAAAGAAGCAAACATCGGGCCTAAAACCTGATAATCTATCCACAAATTTTCTTCTTTTAGTTCCCATTTATCTATTAGCTCATCAAAATCTCCTTTATACTTATCCATATAATCACCCACATTTCTTTTTAAGGTCAAAATGTTTATAAATAATATCTTTTGCCTGTTTCCAATTTTCTACACGAAATGCATCATTTATTATATCAGTATCCCTATTATGTTTTTTATCAAATAAAATTACATCTATACCATTTCTCTTAAATTCCTCTGCATTGCTTTGATCGTCTTCTATAAATAATTTTATTCCTTCTTTTTTAGCATAAGGTACTTTATCTTCGCGATGAACTAATTTATCATAGCTTATATTGTAATAAGAAAGCCATCTTTTAGTAACTTCCCTATATTTTTCTTCACGAGCTGTAATCAAAATAATCTTAAAACTTTTCTTTTTTAGTTCTCTTAAAACTTCCTGTACACCCTCTAAAGGAATTAAATCTTCATATATATTTGTTAAATTATTTTTTAAAAATTTATCAATAACACTTTTATCAATATCATAAGCATGGTATATATTATAGATATCTTCTTGTTTACTAACTTCTTTTCCTAAATATTCACATAAATAATGATGCCAGATATTTCGCTGGTATCTGCCTGTTTCATCTGTTATGACCCCATCAATATCTATCCCTATTATCCTTTCCATTATTTAATCAACCTCTCCTAGCTTAAAAGTGATTTAATATAGTTTTTACTGTTTATAAGGGCCTGATCAGTCTCATCAGGTGCCCAAATTTCAAAGATGCCTACTTGGTCAAAATTAATCTTTTTTAACTGATTAAATATGGCCGGATAATTTATTTCACCTTCACCAGGTACCAAATGCTTATCTTCTTTCCCAAAATTATCATTAAGATGAAGATGGACAATTTCATCTTTTAAAATTTTAATATACTCTATCGGAGAAATATTTGTTAAATTTGCATGACCTATATCTAAAGTTAACTTTAAATATTCAGAATCAAAATCTCTAAGAATATTCAATACATCTTCTGGCGTTTTAAAGATAGCATTTTCTCCCACTGGATAATTCTCCAGAGCAATAGTTACTTTATTTTCTTCAGCATATGGAAGAAGATATTCCAAAGATTTATATAATCTATCTTTACCATTTTCTGTTCCTTTTTTATCACCAGGGTAATAACTCCCCATATGAATTACAATAATCTCTGAACCTAAAAATTGAGCCATTTGTATTGCATCTTTACTTTGCTTTAAAGACTCTTGTCTAATACCCGGATTGACACTTGTAATATCAATATCATGGGCAGGCCCATGATAAGTAGGTATTAAATCATTTTCATTTAAGTATTTTTTTAATTTCTTCAAATATTGAAAATCGGGTTTATCAAACCATAAATGAGGTGGTTCACCCCATAATTCAATATATTTAAAATTCAAATCATTAATCTTTTCTACTGCTTTAAATAAGTTGTTATGTAAATATACACTTGTAGAAACTCCTAATTTCATAAAAATCACCTCAATATTTTATCTATTATAGGTTGGATCATAATAATCTATTAAAGTATCTCCTAAGACATTGACTGAAAGTACAAATAAGGCTAAAGCAATTCCAGGTATAATACTATACCAGGGGGCAAACATTAAGTAACCTCGCCCATTTGAGATAATTGAACCTAAACTAGGATTAGGAGGTTGAATACCAAGACCAAAGAAAGAAAGTCCGGCTTCATACATAACTGCACCCGGAATCCCCATTGAGAAAGATACTATGATAATTCCAATACAGTTTGGCAAAACATGTTTAAAAATAATTCTTAAATTGTTCGCCCCTAAAGCCTCTGTGGCTTCTATATAATCATTGGTAGTAATGCTCATGACCTGACCACGGACCAATCTAGCCACTTTCGGCCAACCTACTACTACAATTGCTATTATAACAGAAGTTAAGCTGGGACTTAAGATTAAAGTAACAATCATGGCCAATAAGATGGCTGGAATTGAAATAAAAACATCTGTTATCCGCATGACAATATTATCAAGTGCCCCTCCATAAAAACCTGCAAATAAGCCAATCAGTACACCCACAACCATACTTAAACCCCGGGCTACAATACCTACAAAAATAGAAATCCGGATCCCATAAACAATTCGACTGAAAAGGTCTCTCCCTAACTGGTCTGTTCCAAACCAATGTCGGGCACCGGGAGCATAGGGAGCATAAACTTTTTCACCCTCAACTTCCATACTGGTTTTAACTTCAAAGGGATCATGGGTAGCAATAAAAGGAGCAAAAATTGCAATAAGTATATATAATACAACCACTATTAAGGCCAAAAAGGCAAGTGGTTCTTTTTTGAAAAAATTTAAAAAGGCATTCAAGATGATTTCCTCCTCTACTCTTCATATTTAATACGGGGATCAATTAATGCATAGGATAAATCTACTAAAAGATTTATCAGAATTACCAATATAGCTATCAACATTGTGGCTGTCTGCAAAGCAGGTAAATCTTTTGAAAGTAAAGCATCGTAAACATATTTACCCATGCCCGGCCAGGTAAATATGATTTCAATCATAATAACTCCACCCATCATGCGACTCAAGTTAGTACCGGTCATAGTTATCATCGGAATCAAAGCATTACGAACTATATGTTTGGTCACTACCCAAAAATTATTTAATCCTTTTGCCCTAGCAGTTCTCACATAATCAAAGTTCATAACATCTATAATTGCAGATCTAGTAACACGCGCTAACATACCACTGTTAGGCAGCATTAAAGTTAACGCAGGTAATATTATAAACTGATCAAAACCACTTTCATAACCGGAAGGAGGTAAAACACCTAAATAAATACTAAAGATCAATTGTATAACTAAAGCAGACCAAAATAAGGGTAAGGATAACCCCGAAACTGAAATTGCCATAATTATTCGGTCCCAAATAGTTTTTCGCCAAATAGCTGAAATTATTCCAAGAACTCCCCCTACAAAAAATGATATTATTTGAACTGTAATAGCAAGCTGTAGGGTTCTAATAAATACCTGTGGTATCTCATTTTTAATCAAATTACCCGATTGATAAGATTTACCAAAATCACCGGTAAGGAAATCAGTAATAAAATCAAAATATTGTATGTATAAAGGCCGATTGAGTCCCATTTCCATTCTAATACTATTAACCACTTCATCAGTAGCAGATGGTCCCGCTATCATTCTGGCTACATCACCGGGAATTAGATATAAAAAGGCAAATATTAATATAGATAGTCCAATTATAATAGGAATTAGTGAAAACAGTCTTTTAATTATGTATGAAAACAACTTTATCATCCCCTAGCTACCTTAACATTTTTTAAAAAACCGGGTATGGGACCCATACCCGGTTAATTTAACTTACTGTTCCATCCATACTTTATGGAACATATGAATGTCCATAGCACTTGGCTGCCAATTTCTAACACTTGGATCTGTTACATCAACCCAAATATTATGAGTTGTTGTTATATATGGAAGTTCTTCTTGTAAAATGGATGTGATTTCTTCATAAATTTCTGTTCTTGCTTCTTCAGAGGTTGCTTGTCTACCTTCTTCAATCAATTCATCCACTTCAGGGTTGGAATAATTTGCTGCATTTCCACTTGCTTCAGAATATAGGAGTGGATATGCAAATCCATCAGCATCTGCATAATCAGGTACTTTGTATCCATATGCTAGGTCAAAGTCACCTTCTTGAATAATTGAAGTATACTGTCCAAATTGAACTGGATTCAATTCAATATTAATACCAATTTCTTTGAGGTTTTGTTGGTAAATAGATAATATGTTAATTAGATTTTCCCAAGGTAGACTAACTAAGGTATATGTTTCATCCATACCATCAGGATAGCCTGCCTCTGCCATTAATTCTTTCGCTCTTTCTACATTATGTTTATATGCTGGAGCATCCTCATTTTGTCCCATAAATCCTGGTGGGAAGAAACCAACAGCTGGATCTGCTCTGCCTTGTAGTGAATCAATAACTGCTTGAGTATCAAGGGCATAACTCATTGCTTTGCGTAGTTTCTCATTACTACCAAACGGTTCTCTTTCCATATTGATAATAAAGTAAGCAGCGTGTAATGTATTTACTCTTCCAATGTGGTCTTTATATTTATCATTTGTAGTTAAAGCATTATGATGAGCAGGAGTTACCCAAGCCCAATCTAAGTTACCTGTTAAAAGTTCTACTACTCTTGTATTTTCATCATGTATAAATTTAAAGTTTAATGAATCTAAGTAAGGTCTGCCGTCCCAGTAATCTTCAAAGGCTGTCATAGAAATCTGTAAGTTTTGCTCCCATTCTTCTAATTTAAAAGGACCAGCACTTACAACATTTTGTCCAAATTGATCTCCATATTCATCTACAGCAGATTCTGGTACTACAGAGGCACCTGGTGCAGCCAACATAGAAATAAATGGAGTAAGAGGCTCTACCAATTCTATTTCTAGAGTATAATCATCAACTACTGTGATACCTGATACACTATCTGCTTCGCCATTTCTCATTGCATCATAGCCAACGACTTTATTAAATATCCAGGCACTTGGAGACTTTGTTTCAGGATTTATTACTCTTTCAAAACTATATTTTACATCCTGGGCAGTAACATTTTCTCCATTATGGAAATAGGCATCTTCTCTTAAGTTAAATGTCCATACTAAACCATCATCTGAGGCACTCCAGGATTCAGCAATACCGGGTTCAATACTCATACCCTTAGGGGTTAATCTAACCAAACCTTCTAAAACATTCATACACATTACGGCCTGGTCCCAGGAGCTAATTGCTGCCGGATCTAAGGTCTTTGGATCAGTTGATGAAAAGCCTGTAAATTCTCCGCCATACTCTTGCGCTACAACACCTGTGGAAAGCATTAGTGTGAAAACTAAAACCAAAATTAATAAAGAATACTTCTTCATTATTATTTACTCCTCCTTATTATATTAATACCTAGAAATACTAGCTGCCTTATCTTTTTGAGCCACCACCCCCTTAAATTATAATTCGGATTTAATATGGAACTTAAATACATCTGATCGATAATATGATTCTACATATTCCATTGGTCCTTTTTCACATTCTGCCAGCGCTTCGACATAAAACAAGGGTTCATTGAGAGGTATATTTAAAAGTTTATTTTGTTTAGCAGTTGCCTTTTTAATTTCTAAGGTCTCATGAGTTTTAGTAGGGTTAATCGAACAATACTCTCTTAATAAGGTATATAAAGAAGTGTTTTCTAATTTGTTTTTGTGTTGGATAAGTGGTTCAGTTAATTTAAAAGGTAAATAAGAATATTGAAGTCCAACTGGAGTATTTTCGATACAACGTATGCGGGATAACCTTATTATCTTATCATTATCTTCTAATTTAAGCCGTTTTTGTATTTCTGTACTACTTGTTCCAACTTCAAAGTCTAATAAATCAGCTCTTATAGTATATCCTTTTTCATTCATTGCTTTAGTAAAACTCTGAATTTTCATTAAAGATTGGTCTATTTTTGGTTGAAAAACTATTGATCCTTTACCTCTTTCTCTTTTAACAATCCCTTGTTTGACCAGTTCTTCCACTGCATTACGAGCTGTCATTCTGGAAATGTCAAAATGTGAGCTTAGTTCATTTTCGGAAGGAATGCGATCTCCATTTTCAATAATACCCCTATCAATTAAATTTTGTAATTGTTCTTTAATCTGATGATAAATTGGAATAACCGATTCCTTGTTAATATTAATACTGTTCAAAATTTTTTCCATCTGTTTCACCCCTACACAACTAGTTGTCTATACAATTAAATATTATCAAAACAAATAATATTTGTCAATAAAATAATGGTTAATTGTGCTCATTTTCTTAATATTTTTTCTATTTAAAGATTAACTACATAATCTAGTCATTTATCAATTAGTTAAACTCTCCAAATAGAAGTTTAAGAATTTAGTAAAATACCTACTATTATTGTTTGTTAAAATGAGTTATTATATAAATGTACAATGAAATTAAGTGAAAACCCGTACTGAATAAGGAGGGTTACTATGAAAGATAGAGAATATTACAGTCCTTTTATGACAACAGCCGAAGCGTATGGCAAAGAAAAAGAGAAGTGTCCAGATTATAAACGAGAAAAAGGTCTCTGTACAAAAGAAGAATATTCATACCCCTTTGACTTTTTTATCAGGTAACTAGTTAAAAAAATATAGAACTAATTATAAAACCCACCTCTTAATTGAGGTGGGTATTTTATATTTATATTTCTTATATAGTTACTTTAGCTTAAATTTATTGTAAATTTTTTAACAATAAAATGATATCGGATCTTATGAGTATAATTTAGTTTTTGAAATAATTATTGATAAAGCTCACTACAGTTGTTAATGCTTTATCGGGTTCTATCCAAAAATCAGGATAATATCCTCTACCTTCTCTTGAAGTTAAATCAGGTGGTAGAGAAATAGTTTTACTTATAGAAAGTTGTACATTTGAATTTGGTAAATTGCACATTCCCATGTTTCCAAACCCTAAAAGTCCGGCTGTATTAGTCCCGATTAATATCACATTCTCCATTTGATTTAAATAATTTACAAAACTTTCACCAGCTGATGCCACTCCATTATCAATTAAGACAATAATTAATGTTTTGTTCTCTATTACCTTATATTCATGATATTTGATATTAGTCCAACCACTTTCGGTTTTTTTAAACAACTTTTTATATTCAGGCTCAAGCTCATCATATGACAGTCCATAATATTGATTAAAGCTGTTTAGTAATAATCTATTGGCTGTATCAGTCACAAGGCTGCTTTCTATAATTCCTTCACCAGGTTCTACTCCGGTAAAATTTTCAACCCAATCAGAAGCATAGGTATCTGCTCCCCCTGAATTTCCTCGTAAGTCTATAATTAGATGTTTTTTGTCCTTTAAATCTTTAGCTTCTTCTGCTAATCGCTTTAATTGATCCCGATTAGCTTCATTAGCACTGGCAGTTCGGTGTTCAATAATGGTAAAACCCTCATTTTTATATTTATTATAAGGGGATTTCTTTTGGAAATACTCTCTTTGTGGTCTAGTCAGCATAATCCTTTTATCAATAAGTTTATTTCCCACTTGTAATTTTGCCTTCAATTCCACTGTTTTGCCAACTTTGTTATTAATGACTGTCCCTAACCTATATATAATTTCACCTTCTTCGTTTAAGGAAGGTTTAATTAATTTATCTAATTTTGACCCTTTAATTTCCTTTAGATAAGCCTTTTCCTCATCTAAATTTGTATAAAAGCCATTTTCATCTTTTCTAAACTCATAAGCATATGACATATAATATTGATATCTATTACCCACACTTTCATTATCTATTGAAAAGTGTAAGTCTTGGATAAAAGATAGTTCGTTTTTTAAAATTTTTATAAATCTTTTTGTCGTAATATAATTAAAGATATCCCGGTCATCTAAAGTATTAATGATTTGTTTTTTAACAGGAATAAATTTTTCGTCTCCACCAAAGTATTGATAACCTGAATAACCATATTTAAGCAGTTTAAACATATGGTTTACATCATCAACTGCTTTTTTTACAGATATCAGACCGGGCTTTTTTTCAGCCCGCGTGATCTTTATGGAATCTCTAGGAAGCTGTTCATCTAAATTATTAAACTTATATAATTTATTTTGAAATTTGTCTTTTAGATCAGTTAGTGACTTTAATTTGCTTCTTTTTTCTTGAGTTAATTGATTTAATATATCATCTGGTAGTTCATTTTTGATAGTGAGAGCTTCAACATTGTTAAAAGATAAAATGAGTAATATAATTGATAAATTCAACAACAATTTATTATTTTTAAAACAGCTCATTATTTCACCTCATTTTAATTTGATAATTTACTAATCTGCTTGAAGTTTATATTGTATCTCCACATTACCAATTTCTTCAATTAATTTTTTGTTTTTAACATCTATTATTCCATTTTCATACTCAATAAAACTATTTCCAAATGTAATTAATAGTTTGGGGTTATAGCCCCATTGTTTTAATAGGGAAGCAATTAATAATCCCTGGTCGTTGATGCCACCTTTTTTAAAAACAATCACCTGCTCAGCTGTCATTATTCTATCATCATCAAATTTAAAAATCGACTTATTTTCTATATTCTCCTGCAGCCAGTTGAAAATATCTTCTAAATCATTTAAATCCTCAGCTAATTTATTTAAATGCGGTCCTTTAGTTGATGCCTTTAAATAGATTTCGGGGTCTGGAATATATAAACTCTGATAGGCGTATTGGGCTAGTTTTAAATATTTATTTTCTTGAAATATTTCATTTTGAAATAACTCTTCCGGATTACTAATATCATAATTGGTGATGTCTGTTTTAATCAGAGTATAATTAGATAAATTCCACTTCTCTTCTTTAAAAATATTCTCAATTAAAAACCCAGGCTCATAAAGCGTTTCTTCCTTTAATTTAAATTCTTTTTTGACAGAAACTCGATCATTATGTAAGCCCAAATAATTTTTTTCTAAAATCCAGTCTAAGATTTTTTGGTTTACCGAATAAATCCTATTATTATTTATTAAATAAAGTTTCTCTTCTATCTTTACTAAGCCAAAACTGTGTCCTTTTATTCTAAATATTGCAGTATTATTAGAATGTACTCCTAATAATCTAAACATACTGACAATCTCATTTACTAAGGAACCGCATTTGCCTGTCATACTTTTATTAGAATAAATGTGCATTGCTCTCATCTCACTAGCAATCAATTTCTTATAGAGCGGAGTCCCTCTAACAGCTCCCCAGGGATCTTTACCAACTTCATTTTTAAAGATTGATAAACCCTGCGTATGGGTAAAATGATCATGGACCCATTTACTAAACTGATATATTTGCCGATCATTGTTTAATTGATTAACACTAATTAAATCTAATATTTCTCTTGTGGCTGGGTCGATCATATTAGCAGTAATGATTGAAGGAAATAATTTCATATCTTGTGAACCTAAAAGTACATAATGCCAGCGATTAATTACCGCTACTTTTTCTTTTTCGCTAACTTGGCTGCTGACTGAATAGGAATATGAAGTTAATGAAAGGATTATTAACAAGATAATAATAATGAAATCCTTTTTGGATTTTAAAAGCATTGATATCTTCCTTTATGTTTTATTTAAGACTTTATATTAAAATATTTATACAAAGACGTAAATGCTCCTTTTTTACATAAAAAAATTATAGTCCTCTTTTCAAAGTTAAAAGAGGACTATCAATAATATATTTACAAATCAAGAGAATATTCTTGTTTTATTTTATCTTTTAAATCATTATCAAGATAACAACTCGACTTTGAAGAAAATAGAAATTGAAAAGCTGTTTCTAGTAGTTTATTAGTTATTATATCATTTTCAAAAAGCGAAACTATAATACCAATAGTTCCCGTTATTTCAATATTATAATCATTACAAATATTTCTAATTGGTTTATCATTACTAATTACCAATAAATTTTTCTCTTCAGCTAAAACTACTAAATGTATATCATAATCTGATAACATCTTTGCATGTTTCTGGTTGCTTATTTTATTATATAATCGGTATCCCTCTTCAGTAGAAAAAATTCCTTCCATATAATTTAATCCATTACGCGAGCTGATAATTTCATCTTCTAAAATTGGAATAGGAATGAATATATCATTAAATAAGTGATTTAATAATTTCATAAAATTAGTGTTTAAGGCAGCAGACATTTCTTGTAAATCTATTAAAACATTGTTGTCAATTGCTACTTTTTTATTATTCAAGCTCTTAATTCTTTTTATATTCAAAATTTTTCCACCTTTTTAAGAGCTCCCTCATCTCTTTTAGTGATATGTCTAATATTTCTGCAGCCTTATTTGTAGTAAGCTTTCCTTGTATTAAAAGCTTTTTGGTTAAAGCAAATAATTTTTCATTTTTTTGTAAATATGCTATCGGTTCCGGTTCCTGTTTTTCAAAACAATTTTCCCGTAATTTTTTATATAAAAAACCCAAAGTTGATCTTTCAATCATTCCATTTTCATTTAATGCCATTATTAAACATTTTGCACTTACTCCAAATTCCTTTTTCTTATCAATAATTAAATCCAAATCCACATAACCATCAAAATAATAGGCAAAATTATCTAATACTTTTGGTGGGATTAGAAAATTCATCGCAAAATAATCGGCAGCTTTTTCTCTAATATCTTTAATTCTTGAATTTGTATATTTTAAGTTATCCCAATCTTTACCATACTCATCTCTGTGTAACAAAAGATGCCCCAGCTCATGTACTAATGAAAAAATTTTTCTCTCTTCTGGAATATTTTCATTATCATTTATAAAAACATAGGCACCTTTATTTTGAGAATAGGCAGAAACTGCATCCAATGTTAATTTATCCATTTTTTCTGCTATTACATTTATATTGTTTTCTTCAAAAAGGCTAAAAATATTTGTACTTATTGCATCATTTATTCCCATATACCTTCTCTGTTTTTCAGCTATTTTTGCAATTGCGTGTTTTTCCTTAAAAGACAATTTTTTCCCTTTAATATCTAAATTATATTCCTCAGGTATATAGTCTTTTATTGGTAATTCACTTAATTCAATAATATCATGATATAAATTAAAACGCTCACTTATCTGTTTTTTAAGACCTTTATTAAAATTATTAGCTGGGTCATCTGCTCTAAACATAAAAGCAACTTGCTTACTTTCATTTAACGATAAAAAGTAATCAAATGATTTATTAAAATGCTTAGCCAATTTATAGAGTTTATCACTATCTAATATTCTTTCACCATTGATATATTTAGCCATGGTTTGGCGAGTCACACCTATAATTTCACCTAACTCTTTTTGGTTATAATCATATTCTTTTTGTATTTCTTTTAAGTTCCTACCAATAATTTCGGCAATATTCAAAACAAACACCTCCATATAAATAATTTTTAACATTATATAACATAATTTAATTATATATGTTAAGTTTTATTAACATTATTATATCATTTAACATATAGAAAAGAAAGATTTAATTATTATTATTTAATATCTAGTGAGTGTTTGAATTTTTAAATTATAAATATAATTCATAATTCTGTAATATTTGCGCGTAAATATAAAAGATTTTAGATGTTTTATAAAAAAATGCATGTATCCCTTCATCTAGAATACATGCATTTAAAATTATTTTCTATTTAAATATATCTGACTACGAGTTGACAAATAAGTTTAAATTTAGCTTAATATCTAAAGAACTACAATATTACCCAACTGTTGTAAACAGTTTAAATATACTTTTACAGCTCTAGTTAATACTTGTTCGTCAAAGTCGAAATCATTTTGATGATGACCAGCTGCTAAATTTGTTCCAAAATTGATATAACAGGACTTACCCCCCTGTTTTTTTACCTTTTCCATTAAAAAGCTAGCATCTTCCGAACCTTGTAGACTCTTTTTATCTATAATTTTATCAATGTCTTCAATATCTTGAGCAGCTTCATTGACTATATTAATTAACTCTTGATCACTTTCCACTGAAATTGCTTCTCCAACCGTTTTTAACTTAACCTGAACATCATAAATGCTTTCTATTCCATTAGCCGCTTTTTTTACCCTTTTATCTAAATAGGAGATTACTTCTTCATTTTCACCCCGTATTTCCATTTCAAGTTCAGCTTGAGCAGGAATTAAATTCCGGTAGGTCCCTGCTGTCATTTTACCTACGTTGATTCGGGTCATCCCACCACCATGCTGATTTAAAGAATAAAGTGAGGTAATGAAATTATTTGCGGCCAATAAGGCATTACTACCTTTTTCAGGCGCACCACCTGCATGAGATGGTTGACCAGCAATTTCAATATCAATCTTTTTGGTAAAAAGCGAACCAGTTATTCCACAGATAATACTGTTAGAATCATCAATATTCATCCCGATATGGCCGGATAATAAGTAATCAACATTATTTAAAACATCACTTTCAGCTACAGCTTTTCCACCCCTTACTCCTTCTTCGGCTGGCTGGAAAATTAAAATAATTTTCCCACTTAATTTATCTTGTTCTGCTAGTTCTTTTAATATTTTAGCTAAACCTAATCCAATTGCAATATGACCATCATGTCCACAGCTATGAACTGCATTAGGGTTAGTAGAACTAAAATTTTCTTTAAACGGTTTGTGGCTTTTTTCTTTGCTTTCTTGACTACCAATTGCATCGATATCAAACCTAAAAGCAATAGTAGGTCCTTGCTTTTTTGTATCTAAAAGAGCTGCGGCACCGGTCATCCCATCTTTGATTTCATCCAATAGTCCAGGATCTGTTCCCCAGTTAAGAGCTCTTTGATAACTTTTTTCATATTCTTCTTTTCTAGGTAAACCCTGCCTAACCTCTCTTTTTAAAAACTCTTCTGTCTTTTTTATCTCATAACCTAAATCTTTAAGATAATTAATGATTTCAACAGTAGTATAAAATTCCAACCAGCCTACTTCAGGGTGTTTATGAAACTTTCTTCTTAACTCGATTAGTTCTTTTTCTATTGAATTGACTAATTCATCTATCATCTTCAATTTAATCAACGCTCCTTTGACTTATTTATCAAACATAGTACCGTTATTAATATATCTTTGATGCCAGAGCAAAGCTTCATCTAAAAGGTGCGGTGTATGTCCACCTTTAGACTTCGCCCTTTTTAGATAGTCTTTAAGTTGGTGTTTATAATCAGGATGAGCACAATTTTCAATAATTTTAGCTGCCCTTTCCCGGGGAGCTAAACCTCTTAAATCAGCTATCCCATTTTCAGTAACAATAACATCTATATCATGCTCGGTGTGGTCCACATGTGAAACCATGGGTACAATAGTAGAAATATTACCATTTTTAGCTGTAGAAGAGGTCACAAAAATACTTAAATAGGCATTACGTGCAAAGTCACCTGATCCGCCTATCCCATTCATCATTCTAGTACCCATGATATTGGTTGAATTGACATTCCCATAGATATCTACTTCTACAGCAGTATTGATTGCAATTGAACCCAATCGGCGGATAATTTCTGGGTTATTACTAATTTCCTGTGGCCTCAATATAATTTTTTTCTTATAATAATCTATATTATCAACAAATCTTTGATAACCTTTTTTGGAAGTAGTAATAGAAGTTCCACTGGCAAAGATTATCTTACTACTGTCAATTAAATCAAAGACCGAATCCTGAATAACCTCTGAATAAAATGTTAAATTTTCAAAGTTTGATTGTTTTAACCCTGCTAAAACTGCATTAGCAACCTGTCCAACTCCAGACTGTAAGGGAAGAAGATCTTGCGGTAATCTATGATCTCTAACTTCATTTATTAAAAATTTAATGATATGGTGAGCGATTCGGGTACAGGCTTCATCCTCCAATACTTTTAATCTAAGGTCATCTGGTTGGTCGGTAAATACTATTGCCTTAATTTTATCTTGATCTATTTCTATATAACTATTGCCTATTCTATCTTCTACATTTTTTAAAGGGATTGGCTTACGATAGGGTGGATCTAAAGGTTGATAAATATCATGAATACCTTCCAGAGCAAGCGGTTTATTAGTATTAATCTCCACAATTATCTCTTTGGCCTCAGAAGCTAATACCGGAGTTGCCCCCACTGATGTGGTAGGAACAATATTACCTTCTTCTGTAAGAGAAGCCGCTTCAATAATTGCACAATCAATATCACCATAATAGCCATATCTTATTTGCTGAGGAAAGTGACTTAAGTGGACATCTTTATAAAATATTTCACCCTTATTTATATCTTCTCTTACTATATTATCTGAATAATAAGGATATCTTCTTTTAATAATACCAGCTTTGGCAAATTCTCCATCTAACTCTCTGCCTACTGAAGCTCCGGTTAAAAGGTCTATTTTGAAATTTTCTTTGTTTTTTCCCAATCTTTTAATCAGTGCTTGTGGAACTGTCTTTGGATAACCTGATGGTGTAAAACCGCTACATCCAACCACCATCTCATTTTTTATTAGTTCAGCAGCTTCTTCTGCAGAACATACTTTTTTATGTAACTCTTTATCTCTAATCCTATCTTCCAACCTATACACCTCCAGTGATGATAAAAAAAGGCCGAAACAAAACCGGCCTTTTTTCATAAAATATTTTAATTAGAAATCTTTACTTATCTTAATAACTTCTTTTAATAACTTAAAGCGCGGTTTTACTGAACTAATATCAAGATATTCATCTACACTATGTGGATTACCTCCAGCTGGACCTAACCCGTCAATGGTAGATACTCCCATTCCAGAAGTAAAATTAGCATCAGAACCACCACCGGTCGCAATCCAATTCATCTCAATTCCAAGATTTTGACCAATCTCTTCTACCCTTTCCCACAACCGCAAAGTTTTCTCTGTAGGCCGCATGGGAGGACGAATTCCACGGTGGAAAACTTCCGCCTTTACTCCCTTAACAAAAGGATTATCATTTAGTTCAGTTAATTTATCTTCTATACTATTTAGCTGCTCATCGGTTATAAACCTTACATCTATTTTAGCTTTTGCCTCTTCAGCAATCACATTAGGAGCTGTACCTCCTTCAATGGTCCCCACATTTACACTGAAGCCTGCTTCATAATCATTTAATTTATCTAATTCAAGAATCCAATTAGCTAATTCCACTACAGTGCTAGCTCCTTTTTGTGGTTCAACACCGGCATGAGCTGCTCTACCTTTAAACTTAAGGTTATAGCCCGAAATTCCTTTTCTTTCTAATACACATTCGCCATTTTTACGAGCAGGTTCCAAGACAAGAGCGATTTTCGTATCTTTTGCTTTTTCTTTAATTAAAGTTTTGGAATTTTTAGAACCAATTTCTTCATCTCCATTGAAAATGGCACATATAGAAGGTGCCTGTTCGTTTTTTTCTTCTTTTAATTCCTTTAATAGATAATATATTAATAATAAGCCAGATTTCATATCGATTACTCCAGGCCCATAAGCCCGTCCTTTATCAATTTTGAAAGGCCTTTCGTTTACAGTTCCATTCGGAAAAACTGTATCCATATGGCCAATCAGCATAATGTCATAGGGAGCTTGTTTGTTAGTTACTTCCAGGCTGACACCTGTTTCACTACCTTCATAATGAGTTTTTACTTGATAGCCTAACTCGCTTAGTTTAGGTTTAAAAAATTGAGCTACTCGATTAACTCCCTCTATATCTTCGCTACCACTATCAATATTAACGATCGTTTCTAAATCTGATAAATAGTTCTCTAAATTAAAACTCATTTTATCCCCCTTTAACATTTTCTTTAAACTCTGAGATAATTTCAGTCTGCAGTTTCTCATCAGTTATTATATCATAACCGGTCATTGCTAAGCCTTTTGATGTTTTTATAATTACCTCTTCTGCCCTTTTTGAGATTGATGCTTCGGCGAATTCTTCAGTATGGGCACTTACACCTGGTTTTACTATCTTTAAATAGGAATGGATAGTAGGAAGTTCCATTGATACATTACCAATATCAGAAGACCCCAACTTCATATCAGGGGAAGGATAGTTGAAATCTTCACCCCACAAACTCATATTTTCTTTAAACTGTTCTCCCATAGTTAAATTAGGATAACGTTCCGCATAAACCATACTCTTTTTTACATTAGGTTTAGCACCAATTATTATTTCAGCCGCTCCGGTTAATTTAATAATTTGGTCAGCCATTTCTTTTAAGTCTTGGCGGGTTTTAGCCCTTAATGTAAATTCACCGGCTGCAAAGTCAGGAATAATATTGGAAGCTTCCCCACCGGCTGTTATGATACCATTTGCTCTTGTTCCATCTTCAAAAGTATTCCGTAAAGTATCAATACCTTTAAATACTTCTAAAAGGGCTGTCAGTGCATTGATTCCACTAGCAGGATCAGAGGAATGAGCTGCTTTTCCTGCAAATTCAATATCAAGCTGCATAGCGGCAAGTCCACCACGCCCGATCAAATTTTGACTGCCGGGGTGAATCATTAAGGCAAAGTCAATGTCATTAAATACTCCTTCTTCAATTAGTATGATCTTACCGCCTCCACCTTCTTCAGCCGGTGTACCCAGTAAAATCACTTCACCACCTATTTCATCTACTACTTTACTTAAACCTAAGGCGGCCCCAGCTGCACAAGAGGCTATTATATTATGCCCACAGGCATGACCTTTACCACGTAGGGCATCATATTCTGCTAAAAAAGCAACCGTTGGACCTGCTTTTTTGCTTTTATAACTGGCTTTAAAAGCGGTCTCTAATCCACCCACTGGATTTTCTATATTAAACCCATGAGTTTCGGCAAGCTCCATCAACCATCCTACCGCTTTATATTCTTCAAAACAAAGTTCTGGATTAGCATGTATCTTTTGACTCAATTCAATTAAGCCTTTTTCAATATTTTCAATACTGTCATTAATTATTGATTTGTATTTATCCATAAATATATCCACTTCCTACTCTTTACTTTTTTATGTTTATACCTATTTATATATCATAATTATTTTATTTATATAGAATCCACTAAATGACAGGCTACTTGGTGGTTATCCTCAATTTCAATTAAGGCCGGTCTTTCTTCCTTACAAATCTTTTTACTGTAAGGACATCTGCCGTGGAAATAGCAACCTGCCGGTAATTGTGTAGGATTAGGTACTTCACCTTTTAGTTCAATTGGATCTGATACTTTGGCTTCATCTATGGTTGGAACTGCTGAAAACAAAGCTTTAGTATAAGGATGTAAGGGGTTGTCAAATATCTTGGCTTTATCCCCTTTTTCCACAATATAACCTAAATACATGACACCTAAACGATCACTGATATGTTTGACCACCGAAAGGTCATGGGCAATAAACAGATAAGAAAAGCCAAACTCTTCTTTTAAATCCATCAATATATTAAGGATTTGAGCCTGTATAGATACATCCAGGGCTGAAACCGGTTCATCAGCGATAATAAACTCCGGTTCTACTGCTAAAGCGCGGGCAATTCCAATTCTCTGCCGTTGTCCACCACTAAATTGATGGGGAAAACGGTAAGCATGCTCTTTACGTAAGCCAACCCGTTCAATGATATCTAACATCTTTTCATAAGCTTCCTTTTTATCAGCCACAAGGTTATGAAACAGCATTGGTTCCATAATAATATCCTGGAGACGCTGTCTGGGATTTAAGGAAGCATAGGGATCCTGGAAAATCATCTGAATGTTTTTTCTAACTGGCAGCATTTCTTTATAGTTATAATCACTGATATCTTCACCCTTGAAGATAATCTTACCGTCTTTTGGATCATAGATTTTAATGACTGTTTTGGCAGTAGTTGACTTACCACAACCACTTTCACCGACCAGTCCAAAAACTTCACCTTTTTTAATTTCAAAGCTCACATCATTTACTGCATTGACCAGTTTCTTTTCAATCGTTATTTTACCGTTTTTAAATTTAAATTTATCTAAAAAATCGGTGTTTAAATCAAACTTCTGGACCAGATTTTCAACTTTAAGTAAGTTTTCCATTAACTATCTGCCCCCTTTAAGGGAAAATGGCAGGATACTTGATGCCCTTCAAAAATTTCTCTGATCTCAGGTTCTACACTTGCACACTTCTCTTTTGCAAATGAACAGCGCGGAGCAAAGTTACAACCTACCGGCAGTTCAAACATATTGGGAACCATGCCGGGAATCTGAGTTAACCTTTTTTTGTTATCATGCAGCCTTGGTATTGAACCCAAAAGTCCATTGGTATAGGGATGAGCTGATTGATAAATAATATCATCAATAGTGCCTGACTCTAATACTTTACCACAATAGAGTACAATTACTCGATCCACCATTTCTGATACAACTGCCAGGTCATGGGTAATTAAGATTAGAGAAGTCTGTTTTTCTTTTACTAAACGTTCCATTAATTTTAATATTTGACTTTGAATGGTCACATCTAAAGCAGTAGTTGGTTCATCTGCAATAATCAGTTCAGGTTCAGCCGCTAAAGCAGTTGCTATAATAACTCGTTGTCTCATTCCACCACTGAACTGGTGAGGATAGGAATTAAGCCTTTCAGCTGGTTGTGGAATACCTACATCTTTAAGCAGCTGGATACACCTTGCTTTTCTTTCTTTAGCATTCATCTCGGTATGCAGTTTTAAAACTTCTTCCATCTGCTGTTTTATGTTATAAAGGGGGTTTAAGGATGTCATAGGATCCTGAAAAATCATTGATATCTCACTTCCCCTAATATCTTTCATTTCTTTTTCATTCTTTTTTACAATATCTTCTCCTTTAAAAAGAATCTGACCACCTTCAATCCGGCCTGGTTCTTCAATTAATTTTAAAAGTGAAAAACCGGTAACCGATTTACCACCACCAGATTCACCAACAATACCTAAAATTTCACCTTTTTCAAGATCAAAGCTAACTCCATCAACAGCTTTGACTACACCTTTAAAAGTATGAAAATATGTTTTTAAGTTATTTACATCTAATATCTTGTCTTCCATCTTTTACACCTCATTCTATTTCAACCTCGGGTTTAACTCATCTCTTAGAAAATCACCTAACATATTAATTCCAAAAACTAAAAGCATGATAAATAGACCGGGAAATGTCGAAGCCCACCACAGGCCGCTAAATAATACATCATAACCATTTTTAACTAAAAGTCCCAGGGAAGGTCTAGTTACCGGAACTCCTACCCCCAGAAAACTTAAAGTAGCTTCTGTTAAAATAAAGGTCCCCACCTGAATAGTAGCAATAACAATCAGGGAAGTAACCACATTGGGCAAGATATGTTTAATAATTATTTTTATATTAGGCAAACCTATTACTTTCCCGGCTTCTACATACTCTTTTTTCTTTTCTGAAAGAGTAGCTCCCCGTACAGTCCTGGCATAGATAACCCAACCCACCAGGGTCAGTGCAATTAAAAGATTGCCGATACCACGTCCCGAAATGGACATAATAAATAGAGCAATTAGGGTAGCGGGAAAGGAAAGCTGGATATCCGCTATTCTCATAATAATGGCGTCAATTTTACCACCATAATAACCGGCTGCCAACCCTAAAACAGTACCTATCACCGCTGAAAAAATCATACCGGTTAGGCCGATAAATAAAGAAATCCTGCTTCCATAAACAATACTGCTTAAAATATCTCGGCCTTGAGCATCTGTTCCCAGGGGGAATCTCCATTCTCCTCCCTCTGACCAGGCTGGTGCTTTATAGGCGTCCATTAAGCTTATCTCCCTTAAATTATAAGGGTTTTGCGTTACTATAAAGGGTCCAATCGTTGTCATCAAAATAAATACTACTATTATAATCGTACCTAAAATAGCTGGTATATTTCTTTTATAATTAAAAAAGAACTCTGAATTTAAGAATCTTTCTATCATACCGGGTTCTTCAATTTTTACTTCAACCGCTGTTGATTTAGTATTAGCCACTTTTTCACCTCAAATCTATCCGTGGATCGATACTGGAATATAAAATATCTACAATAAAGTTTAAAAGAACAAAGATAAAGGAAACAATCATCAAATAAGCAACCATTACCGGCCGGTCTGAACGGTTAATAGAATCAATTAGAAGTTTACCCATCCCAGGCCAGGAAAAAATCGTTTCTGTAACGGTTGCAAAAGCAATTATTTTACCAATCTGAATACCAAAAACTGTAATAACAGGTATAAGTGCATTTTTTAAAGCGTGCCTAAAAAGAATTGTCTTTTGTAAAGCACCCTTTGATCTTGCAAATTTAATAAAATCCTGTTTCATGACTTCCATCATCCCGGCTCTGGTTAGACGTAATAAAATGGCCATACTCTGTACTGAAAGCATAATAGCCGGTAAAATAATATGTCTAAACCCATCCGGGGTAAAAATACTAATCCTCATCCCTAAAAAGTTAACCACATCTCCCCGTCCAGAAGACGGCATTACCCTAAAATGAACAGCAAAAATAAAAATAAGCATCATACCTACCCAGAAATTGGGAAGGGATATTCCCATAAGAGAACCGAGCATGATAGTTTTACTGCTTTTTTTATTCGGATAAGCTCCTGCAAAAACCCCTAAGGGAATGGCAACTAATATCGAAATGATGACCGAAACAAAGACCAGTTCAAAAGTCGCCGGCATCCTTTCTACAATTAACTGTAAAGCAGACTGACCAAAAACATAAGAAATACCAAAATCACCCTGCATGATATTCTGTAGGAATATAAAATACTGGACAATCAAAGGTTTATCTAAACCCAATTCAGCCCGGGCATTATCAATTTGGGCCTGAGTTGCATCAGGAGGTACAAGCATTAATACAGGATCACCGGTAAAACTCATAATAAAAAAAACAATAATTGAGACTACAAACAGCACAATTATCATTTGATATAATCGTTTTAGAATATATTTAAACATTTATCTTCTATCCTCCCATCTAAAACTAGATAGAAAAGGGAGGTATTACCCTCCCTTTAGTATCTCCTTATTGGCTGAGACTCATTTCAGAAGCAAGTATATAGTTATCTACGCGAGGAGTATAGCTTACAAAATCTTTTTTAGCTAAGAGATCTTCTTGATAGTATAAAGGTATCAAAGCTAGATCATCTAAAGCTATTTGAGTTGCTTTCTGTAAATACTCATCTCTTTCTTCTATACTAGCAGTTGAACTGGCATTAATTACAGCCTGATCAAATTCGGGATTATTATAATGGCCTCTATTTGAGCCGCCCAATCCTTCGTATTCATCTCTAGTGACTAAGAATACTTCATACATCCGTCCGGCTCCACCAGAGGTGGCTGACCAACCTGACATTACAATACTTGATTTATCTCCAGGTCTTACATAATCAAAGAATAGGGATTTAGGCATTAAATTTAATTCTATATTGATACCTATTTTTGATAATTGACTGGCAATAGCCTGTGCAACCTGAGCATCATTAACATATCTATCATTAGGTGAATCTAAAGTAACGGTAAATCCATTAGGATAACCAGCTTCAGCTAGGAGTTCACGTGCTTTTTCTGGATCATAGGGATATCTTTCTACTCCCTCTACATAACCTAAGTGTGTGGACTGTACATACTGTTCAGCTGGATAGGCATGCCCGTTCATAGTAAATTCAACAATTGCCTCTACATTAATACCATAATAGATAGCCTGTCTTACTCTTAAATCCTGTAATGGGTTTTCAGGTAAATCAATTGTAGGAGACTTATCTCTCCAACCATCTAAATGTAGATAAATTAATCTCAAGCTGGGCTTTTTAATTAAATCTAGGTCATCATTATTTGCAATTCTTTCCGCATCTCTTACCGGAACCGCATTAATAAAGTCAACATCTCCACTTAATAAGGCTGCTGTTCTAGTTGCATTGTTAGTAATTGGTCTAAATTCAACATTTTCTATTTCAGGTACTTCACCCCAATAGTCTTGGTTGGCTTCTAATGTAATATGGTCAGCTTTTATCCATTCTACTAATTTATATGGACCAGTACCAACCGGTTTAACATTCAATGTTTCGTCTCCAACTTCCTCTACATAATCTTTATCTACAATTTTTACTTTTTCTAAATCACGTAACAATACAGCATAAGGTTTTGTGGTTACAATTTTAACCGTATAATCATCAATAACATCAACTGTATCAATATTTGAAACTATGTTCGCAATGATTGTACCTCTTACTCGGTCAATGGAATAAGCTACATCTTCAGCTGTAAAAGCATTACCATTATGAAATTCGACTCCCTCTTCCAGTTGAAAAACCCATTCTGTGTCATTATATCTTACCCAATTTTTAGCCAAACCGGGGATTACTTCTAACTCTTCGGTATAATGAACTAAAGAATCAAAGATATGAGCACACAGCATATTAGTTGTGGTCTCATTTTGTTGATGAGGGTCTAAATAAAGGGCATCATTAGCAATACCAATCGTTATCTCATCTTCTTGGGCCAGACTTAAAGAACTAAATACAAAGACAAATAAAAATACAACAGACAATAAAATTACTACTTTTTTGTGCATATACTTCTCTCCTCCTCTTATTTTATATCAATCTTCTATTCATATTAGAAGATTAAAAACAGACCTGTTGTTCAAAAATCATATTTAATTTTTAATTACATGCTTGTACTAACAATTCAAATATTTTCAGTTGTTCTATATAATGCTCGGCCATCATCTCGGGATGCCACTGGACCGCTAATAAAAAGGGATATGCTCTATGCTCAAATGATTCTATGATCCCATCTTTAGCTTTGCCCATGATCTCAAGATTATTACCCAATTTATTTATCGCCTGATGATGGTAACTGTTTACAACTAGGTTTTCTTTATTTAATAATCCATACAGCTTACTTTTTTTAGAGATTTCTACTGTATGGGCTGGACTGTATTTCGGCATCATTTTACAGAAGTGTTCCTGGTTTGTCAGTCCACTACTATTTATATCCTGATATAGTGTACCTCCGAAATAGACATTAAGCAAATGTAGGCCCCTACAGATTCCTAAGATTGGTTTCTTTTGTTTAACTATTTCATCAATAAGTTTAAGTTCAAATTTGTCACGTTCTGTATTGACAGTTTTTAAACCCTGATAAACAGGGCTCTCATAATGCATGGGATTTACATCTGATCCACCCGCAATAATAAATCCATCAGACTCCTTTACTACCTCACTAATATAATCACTATTATCAATAAGGGGAATCGGTAATGGTAGGCCACCGGCTTCACTGACCGCTGTTGAGTAATCCATGGTAGATACTACTAAATTTTGCCCTGGTAATCCTCTCAGTTGCGGATTATTTATTTCTTCACTTTTTACATAATATGTCGATATGCCAATCTTTACAGTCATCGGTCTCCTCCTGTTACATTAATAATATGATGCACACCTTTAATATAGTGCAACTTCTATACCATACAGGAGGATATTTATGATTTTTAAAAATATTTTTTTGAAATCATTGCTATAACAGTTATTATAAGTAATAATTAAATTGAACTATAACTTATAAAAACAAATAATATATCTGATAAAAAGCTTATTATATACTTTAAGGGTTAAAAGGGGTTATTAAAACATCCCTTTTAACCCATTTTAAGAATCTTTAATATTCTTTTGCCTCGTTCAGTTATTGTGGTACCAGCCCGTCCTCTTTTTATATTAACTAAATTATGAGCACTAAGTGTCTTCAAAATACTCCTTATTTCCTGTTCACTTAAAAATACTCCCTCTTTTGCAGCAGCTTCTGATAAACTCCGCCGGCCACATCTTTCATTATTATTATACTTATCATTTAAAACCGAAAGGACAAAAGTATAATCTTCTATACATTTGTCAGTTGTATTAGCTAATCTTTCAACTAATATTTCATCTTCACCTTTTTGATATCGATTTTTTTCTTTGTTCATAGTAAATGGTAGGTCTTCTAAAGTTATATTATGTTTTTTTAAGTTTGATAGGTATTCAATATAATTTCTTAGTTCTCTCACATTACCGTTCCATTGATGCTTTAAAAATCTATCTTTAATTGCATCTGAAAGTACAAATTCAGATTCAAACTCTTTTTTAAATTCTTCAATTAAGGGTAATATATCTTCTTTTCTTTCTCTTAAAGGTGGAATTCTTAAAGGCAAAATACTTAAGCGATAGTAAAGATCTTCCCTAAATTCATTTTCCTGCATTAATTCATATAGGTCGCGGTTTGAGGCAGCAATGATTCTTACATCAACATTGATGACTCTTTCTCCACCAATCCGCATGACTTCTCTCTCTTCTAAGACCCTTAAAAGGCGAGCCTGTAATTCTAATGGTATTTCGCCAATTTCATCTAAAAGCAATGTCCCTTTATGGGCTAATTCAAATAAGCCCGG
The DNA here is from genome assembly GCA_964642575.1 of uncultured Halanaerobiales bacterium. Taxonomy (GTDB): domain Bacteria; phylum Bacillota; class Halanaerobiia; order Halanaerobiales; family M55B127; genus M55B127. Next base: position 15,928 of record CAZXRH010000001.1, on the reverse strand, counting down.
TTTCCCGTCTTTTTTTGCTCCGGTAAAAGCACCTTCTGCATAACCAAAGAGCTCACTTTCCAAAAGATTTTCCGGTAAAGCTGCACAGTTGACTGCTACAAACTGGGCGTTTTTACGAGTTGAAGTATTATGAATAGCCTGAGCAAATAACTCTTTACCAGTACCACTTTCACCCGTTAGTAGAATGGTAGACTCTGATTTGGCCATCCTTTTAGCGATCTTTTTACATTTCTCTAACTTTTTGCTTTTACCGGTTATATCAGCAAAAGTATATTTAGCAACATGGCCTTTATGTATTAGCTGAGCCCTTAATTTTTGCTGTCTCTTTTCAGTATCACTAAATTTTTTAATTATAGCGACAGCCCCATATGCTTCACCTAAATTTTTAACAGGATTCACACTTAGCACAATATCTGTCCCATCAACTTTAACTATTTTTTCTTTTATAGAATCAGCAGAATGCAATACTTTTGGAAATTGTATATTTTTAAATATTTTAGCTGCTTGCCGGCCAATTAATTCATTTTCCCTTTTATTTATTATCTGTAAAGCATTTTCATTAACAGAATTAATAATTCCCTTTTTGTTGATTCCTAAAACCCCTACCTCAAGTAGTTTAGAGATCATATCAAGCTGCCCTTCTAAGCTATTGGTCTTACCTAGAATCTTTTCTAGACCAAAACTTATTGGTACAATATTGTTAAAATAGTTGATGATTTTAGGAGAAGACATCAGATGATTTAATTGGAATTTGATGATAATATCCATGATAGTACTGATCCCAGGTACTCGATCACCAATATTAATCACCTTTTTTACATTTGATGGTACATACTTTTCTTCCCCCGGGGTTATTGCTAAATCCAAATCCGGAATATTATTAATACCTGGAAAAACAGGTTTTAAATCTAAATTACGAGCACCTAATTGACTAATTAAAGAAATTGTATCAATTGCCATATTGGCATTAACATTAACCAACATGGCTTTGGTCCCCGGTTCAATCTCCATCAATTTATTAAAACCGGTTTTAGTTAAAGTACGTTTAATAACTCTAATTTCTTTACCAGACTTTACATATTTATTGGCCTCTTCAAAAATTGTCCTATCCGGTACTAAAAACATATCAGCCTTGAGTGGGTTTTTAAGTTTATCCCTTTCAAAAGCATAATTACTGATAGTGATATCATCTTCAAAGAGTTCTTTTAATGTAGACATTAAAAAATCAGCTGTATTAACTGATTTTGATATTATTGTTAAACTTTTTTTGGACACTTTAAACACTCCATTATTTATATGTTTTTTATTTTATGTTTTAAATTTTAGTATTTTTTTAAGTATAGCAAACTTAATGATTATTTATTATATTCGCAAAGTCTAGGGTTAACCCTTTAAATTAGATTGATATTAACAGAAATTTTACATACATAAATCAAACTACAACTTCCCCCGCCTTAATTACTGATGCAATTTTAAAAACATCTTCAATTCTATCAAGAGGATTCCCATTAATTACTACCATATCAGCAACTTTGCCTTTTTCAATCGATCCAAAGTCTTCAGTTATATCTAGGAGCTCGGCCCCACCTAAAGTCGCTGCTTTAATAGCCTGCATGGAACTCATCCCAGCTTCAACCATCAATTTAAGTTCATAAGTGTTTTTCCCATGTTCGTTAAATGGAGTACCTGCATCTGTCCCCATAGCAATTTTGATATTATTATCTAATGCTAACTTAAAGCTTTCACAATGGCTTTTTATAATCTGTTCGGACTTTTTAACTGCAAATTCGGGAACTCCGTTTTCAACACCTTTTTCAACAATCCAATAAGGGGCTGTTAATGTTGCTACCAGAAAGGTATCGTGAGTTCTCATTAGATCAACTGTTTCCTGATCAAGAAAAATACCATGTTCAATTGAATCTATGCCGGCTTTAACTGCATTTTGAATACCTATTGTCCCCTGTGCATGTGAAGCTGTCTTACGTCCGGCTTTATGAGCTTCTTCTACTGCAGCTTTAATTTCTTCTAAGGAAAGTTGGGGTGAACCCGGTTCTACCCCTTCTGTCATTACTCCCCCTGTCGCCATAATTTTTACAATATCAACACCTGCTTTTAGCTGTTCTCTAGCTGCTTTTCTGGCTTCTGCAGTTCCATCAACTTCTCTGCCCATCTTATAGCCATGACCACCGGTCATAGTTATCATCTTGCCGGCCACCTGTATTCTTGGACCTTTAACTAGACCTTTCTTTACAGCATCTCTTAAACCTAAGTCCAAATACTTGGCACCACCTAAATCTCTAACATATGTTATACCTGCCTTTAATGTTTTTTCTAGAGCTTTTTGGGCTTTGATTATTGTCAGGGCATCATTTTCCTCTATTAAATTCTTTTCAGGGTTAGCAGAAGCATCTAATATAGAATGGATATGAGCATCTATTAAACCAGGTATAACAGTTTTTCCTTGTAAATCAGTTACTTCCGCATCTTTCGGTATTTGTATACTTTGACCAATATTTTTAAATCTGCCTTCTTGAACTATAATGACTGCATCATTAATTAAAACTTCATTTTTGACATCTAAAAGATTTAAATTTGTATATGCCTGCAAATTAAACAACCCTTTCTTTTAAAAATTATCTATCCTCAATAATTAAATGTAAAAATAAAGTGTATTATATAGGTTTCAATTCAAGAGTATTGTTACATGTTCCTTCTATTTTTTAAGTAAAATATCAATTTATTATCCTTAAATTTTCAAATCCACACTTCTTCTAATAACCTGATAGTATTACCACCAACTACCTTTTCAATTTCCTGATTACTATAATTATGTTTTACCAACCAACTGACTATATTATGGAAATTTTCAGAAGGGTTTTCTAAACCTGCCACATAATCCACTTTCTCATGTGGTGGAGTATCTTTTTTCATCTCATCTATTGATAAAAACTTTCTAAATTCATCATGTAAAGCTACATGATCACCAAAATTAGTATCAGGACCAAAGGTAACATGATCTATTCCAACTAAATCAACAATATATTCAAAGTGTTCCATAACTGATTCTAAACTGTGTTTAGGATGTTTTTCAGTAATCGTGGTATGGGGTGCAGCTTCTACTGCAATTACGCCTCCCTTTTTAGCACAGGCTTTAATAACTTCATCTGGTTTAAGCCTATTTATATTCCAGAGACTGCGAGCACCTGCATGGTTAATAAAAATAGGATATTCACTGGCTTCAATCACATCAAGACAGGTTTGATCACTGGCATGTGAAACATCAATAGCCATTCCAATTTTATTCATTCGCTCTACTGCCTTTTTACCAAACTTGGTAAGTCCTCCATCTCTATCTTCTCGCAATCCAGTTCCTAAGCTATTTGATTCACTATAGACAATGCCCATACACCTTATACCAAAACCATAAAGAATATCAATTCGATCCAGTTCATTTTCAATCATAGTAGAGGATTCTAAGGAAGGTACTAGAGCGATTTGTTGATTGGCTTTTGCTTTTTTAATATCTTCTACTGTTTCGGCTCTTACATACATATCTTGATGCGCAATATCACAGTACTTCATTCCCAGGTTATATAAAATATCATTCCACTTCCAGCCGTTTTTTGAAGTAATTATACAGGAACCATCCAAAAAATTATCAAAGACCGCGTCCATACCGGAAGCTGCTAGCCCCTCATATCCAGTATATTCCCGGCCAAGCGAGTTCATTTCAGTTAATTCACCGATATCATCCGGTAAAATACGGGGGTGTTCATGAGCAGATATTATTAAGCTATTATTAAAAATGTTTTCAACCCGTTCTTTTTCATCTTTACTTAAATCCATTTGGTAAGAAGGTACTCTATTAATCTGTTGGGCTAGATTAAAAGCTTTGTAATCTTTACCGGCTGCAAGATACTGATAGGATTTATAGCCATTATATTTTTTCTTATTCATTAATAATCACCTTTCTTTTTAATAAATTTTAAAAATATGATAACGATTAAAACCTCCCTGGGGTTGTACTTTAAAAATTGATATTTCCAACCTTTAAATTATTAAAGTACAACCTTACAAAGGAGGCTTTAGATCAAGATTTATTATTCTTTTGTGAGTTCAACATAGTTATTTAACCATCTTGCAATTGATATTTCAAAGTCAAGTAAACCCTGGACTGTACAATATTCATCATTAGAATGCTGCCTACTACCATGACCAAGGCCACCAGTGACATAAGGAACTCCCATGATTCTTTCAAATACGTAATATGGAGCAGAACCGGGATTTACAGGCCATATGATTGCTTTTTTGTCCATGGTGTCATAGACTTTTAACATAGCCTGGACTGAAGCTTCTTGTAAACTTAACTTAGACCAGTAATACTTATTTAAAACATTCATCTTGATATCTTCAAAACCATGGTTATCAAGATGATTTCTGATTACTTCAACAACCCGGTCCGGCTCCATTGAGGGAACCATTCTAACATCCATCTTTATTGTAGCTTTATGTGGTAAAAGTGTTTTCGTACCTTCACCGGTATAACCACCTACAATTCCATCAATATTAAATTGTGGTTGACTAAACAACCTCTTCCAGAGTGGAAAACCTCTTAATCCATCTTTGAACTTTTCTACATTGTCATATTCCATAAAGGTCGCTTCATCCATTAATCCTGATTTAACCTGTTTACGTATCAACTGTAACTCTTCTTCTGGTAAAGGATCTACATTTTCAAAAAAACCTTCAACTTCAATATTTTCATCCTGGTCCGTAAAAGTGCTGACAGCCTGGACAAGCCGCCAGATCGGATTTTTAACCCAGGCATTATAGGAACCGTGGATACCTCTTTCAGTTGGTCCACCCCATTTGCCACCTCTAGCTTCTAATTCAAAGTATAAAATTCCTTTGGTACCTAAAGTCATGTAAGGTATACCCTTTTCATTTTCACTGAAGAAAGGAAATAATACAACATCTACATCTTCTAACTTATCTAAATTATCTTTCACAAAAGGCACAAAGTTACGGCTGCCCATCTCTTCTTCTCCTTCAATGGCAAAGACTAAATTAACTGGTAACTTACCAACTGAATTTAAATAAGCTTCAATTGAACAAAAGAAGGCTGCCAGAGGGCCTTTTGTATTAACTGCACCTCTGGCTACAATTGATTTACCTAACTTGGGTAGATCTTTGATTTCAGCTGCCCAAGGGTCAACAGACCAATCAGGTTCATCAGCCGGCATTACATCATACATACTATATACCATGACTGTTTTATCTGCTTTTTGGTCCAATCTTCCGAAAACAATGGGGTGACCTTCTGTTTTTATTACTTCAGCCTGCCCACCGAGATCTTCAATCATTCCTTTTATTCGCTCAGCAGTTTCTTTGATACCTTCCCCGGTATAACTTACACTGGGATGTCTTAAAAACTCTCTCACTTTTTCTAAGTTGTCATCAAAGTGATCTATTAAATGCTGTTCTACTTTTTGAATGTTATCTACTGATTTATTTTCTGACACTTTTATTCACCTTCCCTAATGTCCCATTCATAAGCTCTATCTTCAAAGGGGAAGATAGAAGGTTCTGCATTAACTAATCTCTTGTTTACAGCTGCTAACATATTTGGATAGTAGAGGAAAATAGCTGGTACTTGTTCCTGTAATTTTACTTGCAGTTCGTCATAGAGTTGTTTTCTAACTTCTGGGTTTCTGGCTGCCCCGGCTTCTTCAATTAAATTATCTACTACTTCATCTGAGAAATTAGTTAAGTTATATTGACCACCGGTTTTAAAAGTAGAACTTACATGGTCAGGATCAAAGGTATCTGTCCATCCTAATAATGTGAGGTCAAATTCTTTAGAAAAGACCTTACTTAATACAGATGGGAAGTCCTGTTGTTGAATCTGGACATCTAGACCAATTTCATTTAGATTTGCCTGTATTATATTTGCTGATAGTTCTCTCTGCTGATTACCGGTAGGAACTAAAAGAGTAATTGTTCTATTAAAGTCCCAACCAGCTTCTTCTAACAAGGCTCTAGCACCTTCGGGATCATAAGCAACTGGATCAAGGTCTTCATTATAATATGGGATGACTGGTGAAAACGGTCCAATTGCTATTCTTGCTTCACCCTGGTATAGTTGATCTGCCATTAGATTACGGTTAATACCTTTCAGCAAAGCTCTTCTCACTCTAACATCTGAGAAATATGGTTGCTCATTATTAATCGGCATAAACTGATAACCTAAGGCTGGTTCTGCTACAGTATTTAAATTCTCAGCATCTTGCACAAGATTCCAATCCTGAAGTGGTATTTCACCAATACCTGGACCGGCTGTTACATCTATTTCACCTCTAACTAACTGTGCTGCAATAGAGGTTGCATCAACAATTCTAATAAATATTTTATCTACTTTTGCTTGTTCTCCATAATAATCTTCATTTTTAGCTAGTTCTATAAATTGATCAGTTTCATATCTGACAAATTTAAAGGGACCACTACCTACTGTGGGACTTAATAACACTTCCGATCTTGCAAGATCTTCTGCTGCTACTCCCTCTAATAGATGTTGGGGAATAATATATAAATTTGTGCCAAACTGTTCTAAAAAACGGGCCGGATCTAAAGCTGTTTTAGTAGTAATTGCAATCTGATGATCTCCTAATACTTCAACACCGCTAATTTCTTCTTCACCTTCCGGTAGTTTACCGTTTCCATCTAGACCTTCTATTGCCCTAATCGCACTACCTCTATTTGTCTCCACACCGGGTGATGCAACTGTTTTAATGGAAAATAGTACATCCTCACTAGTAAGAGGAGTGCCATCATGCCAGGTGGCATCTGGACTAAGATTAAAGGTAAATGTTTTACCATCTTCTGAAACTGTCCAGTCTTCTGCTAATCTGCCTACAAAAGAAAAGTCGGGTCGCATTTCAGCTAAAGTGTCATAAACAAAGGTTACTACAAAATATCCATAACTTGAATCTGCATTAATTGCACTCATATTACCGGGTGAACTCCACATTCCTACTCTAATTACTTTCTCCTCCTGTGCCATTACACCCATACCCGCCACACTAATAAATAATAAGGCCACCAATAGATACACAAATATTCTCTTCATTTTTTTGTTTCCTCCTTTTATACTCAAATACTCAATTTCTCATCTTAGGATCAAGCGCATCTCGAAGTCCATCACCAACAAAGTTAATAGATAATACAGCTATCACAATCATTACTCCTGGTGGAATCCAAATCCAGGGCATTGAACCCAATACTCCCATGGACTGGGCATCACTTAGTAAATTGCCCCAGCTTGCTGTAGGGGGTTGTACTCCCATTCCCAAAAAACTTAAAGCAGCTTCAATAATAATTGCCCGGGCTGCCCCAAAGGTAGCTGCAACTAAAACCGGGGGGAATGCATTCGGTATGAGATGGAAAATTAAAATTCTATGGTTCGGTGTTCCTACAGCATGAGCTGCCAGGATATATTCACTCTGTTTAATTTTCATAATCTCAGCCCTAATTAAACGACAGATCCTTGGCCAACCCAAAAACCCAAGTACCAAAATAACATTAAATAAACCGGGTCCTAAAAAACTAACTAAGACCAGAATAATCATCAAGGGTGGAAAAGAAAGTATCATTTCAGTTATTCTCATTACAACTGAATCTACCCAACCACCCATATAACCGGCAATTCCTCCCAAGCTAACTCCTACTAATACATTTAAAAGAACTGAGCCAATTCCAACCAGCAAAGAAACCCGGGAAGCATAAATTAAACGACTTAATATATCTCTACCTACTGAATCAGTACCCAGGATATGGCTGTCTGATGGTCCGGCTGAAAAAGAAGTTACATCCATCTTAAAAGGATCATATGGTGCAAGGGCAGGAGCAAAAACAGCTATCAATACTAATATGGAAAGTACTATTAATCCTGTTAAAGCTAATTTATGTCTGAAAAATCTTTTTAAAATTGGACCCCAATAGCTATCCCGCAAAAAATCCTGCAATCTATTAGGTTTCTTTGTATCTTCACATCCAGACTTTTCTTTTCTACTACTCATCATAATCAACTCCTCACTACTTTAGTTGTACTGGATGCGTGGATCAATGACTACATACAAAATATCAGCAGTTAATGTACCAATTAAAACCAAAATGGCGGCCAGTAAGTTCAGGGCCATGATAGTTGGATAATCCCTACTCAAAATTGCCTGAATTGTTAAAAGTCCCATACCCGGCCACTGAAATACCTGTTCGGTTATCACTGCTCCACTAATCAAAACTGGGACCTGCATCCCGGCCATTGTAACGATCGGTATTAAACTATTTCTCAAAACATGGTGTAAGACCACCAATCTCTGAGAAAGTCCTTTTGCCCAGGCCGTTCTAATATAGTCCTGTTGAAGAATTTCCAGAGTGCTTGATCGCATTAGTCTTAAAACTAACCCTACATTGGCCAGCGCTAAAATAGCGGCAGGTAATATCAAGTGGCGTAGGCTATCAACAAATGAGCTTTCTGCCCCCAGGCTTCTAATTCCTCCCGAAGGGAGCCAGCCCAGCTTAAGACTAAATACATAAATAACTACTAAGCCTGAAAAAAAGGTGGGTATTGAAACACCTGAAAGCCCAATAAAGCTGGTTAAGTAATCCAGCCAGGAATATGGTTTAAGAGCAGATAAGATTCCCAGGGGAATTGCAATTAAATATGCTATGATAATAGCAGTTCCCATTAATAAAAAGGTAGGACCTATTCTACTTATTACCCTTTCTGTAACCGGTTTATAAGTAGTAAAAGAATATCCTAAGTTGCCTCTGAAAAGCTCTGTTACCCATCTGAAATATCTAACTAAAAACGGATCATTTAAGCCTAAGTTTTCTCTTCTAATTTCCTTATCAGCTTCACTCATATTAGGATCAATCATTAAATCCACCGCATCACCCGGAGCAAGATTGACTATCCCAAAATTAATGAAAGTGATCCCAATTAAAACTGGTATCATTATTAAAATACGCCTTAGTATATATTGACTCAAAACCCACCCTCCTTTCCTTTCGGTGCATATAATAAACAATTAATAAAAATCTTTAATACCAAACTTCTTTTAATACCCGTATGGTATTTTCTCCAATTACTTTTTTAATGTCTTCTTCATCATAATCATGTTCTACTAACCAGCGAATAATATTAATAGATGCTTCAGTTGGATTCTCTAACCCCTTAACATATTCGACTTCCTCAAATTGATCCCCACCTGCCTGACTTCCTTTTATAGATAGGTGTTCTGCATAGGCATGGTGTAGACCAACATGGTCTCCATATAAAGTATCAGGACCAAAACTTACATGATCTATTCCCACTAAATCTTTTACATATTCAAAATGTTCCATAAAGGAATCAATAGAATGTTCTTTGTTCTTTTGAGTTAAAGTTGTATGGGGTGCAGCTTCAATTCCTATTAAACCACCCTTATCAGCACAAGCTTTAATTACATTATCGGGTTTCAATCTACGGCTGTTCCATAATGAACGTGTTCCAGCATGAGAAATAAAAACCGGTTTTGTGCTCTCTCTTATTACATCTAAGCTTGTTTGATCTCCCACATGTGAAATATCAATAGCCATTCCAATTTTATTCATCCGTTCTACCGCTTGCTTACCAAATACAGTCAAACCACCATCATTTTCTTCTTTTAATCCCGAACCTAATGCATTCGCTTCACTGTAGGTGATCCCCATTAATCTCACGCCAAAACCATAAAGGATGTCTATTCTATCTAGTTCGTTTTCGATCATGGCTGCACCCTCCATGGTGGGAATCCATGCTAATTGACCATTTTCATGAGCAGATATAATATCTTCAACTTTTTCACATTTAATTATATAATTTTGATGTGCTATATCACTTAATCTCATCCCGAGGTCATATAAAACATCATTCCATTTCCAACCATGCTTTGAAGTGATTGCACAAGTGCCGTCCATCAAATTATCAAAAACAGCATCTAAAGGAGATTTCGCTAACGCTTCAAAAGGGGTAAACTGCCTACCTTCCCGATTATATTCAAAAACCTCGTTCATATTTTTAGGAAATAGAACTGGATGTTCATGGACGGAAATCACTATTGAATCTTGCATAATTTTTTCAACTTTCTTTTCTTGGGTTTCTGTTAAAGATATTCGATATGGTTTTACCCTTTCTAAGGGCTCGGCTAATTCAAATTCGCGATAATCTTGTCCGGCTTTTAGATAACCAAAAGATTTATATCCATCATATTTTTTATTTAATCCCATAAAATCAACTCCTATGCTTTTTCACTACTCACTTATCATGCTTTATAATACTATTGTTATTAAATCCAAACTTGTTTTAATACTCTTATAATATTCTCTCCCATTACCTTTTTAATATCTTCTTTAGAATAATTGTGTTTAATCAACCACTTTAATATGTTGCCCGTTACTTCAGCCGGGTTCTCTAATCCCTTAACATATTCAACTTTTTTATGTCTTGTTGTTTTCTGATCTAAAGAAAAATTACTGCTAAATAAATCATGTAAACCAACATGGTCACCAAAAAGGGTATCTGGACCAAAGGCTAAATGGTCAATTCCTACCAGATCTTTTATATATTCAAAATGTTCCATAAAGGAATCCATATCATGATATGGATATTGTTCAGTGATTGTTGTATGAGGTGCTGCTTCGATTCCTATAACTCCTCCTTTAGCAGCACAGGCCTTAAAAACATCGTCAGGTTTTAAACGGTCAATATCCCAAAGGGCTTTTGCCCCAATATGAGAGATGAATACAGGTTGTTTACTCTCTTTAATGATATCTAGAGCAGTTTTGTTACCACAATGAGAAACATCAATAGCTATTCCCACCTTATTCATTCTACTAACTGCTTTTTTCCCAAATGAAGTCAATCCTCCATCTTCTTTTTCTTTTAAGCCACTTCCTAAATTGTTTGACTCACTATAAGTTATCCCTATCATTCTAATACCAAATCCATATAATTGTTCTATCCTATCTAACTCATTTTCAATTACTGCTGCACTCTCTAAGACTTTAACCCAGGCAATTTTTTCTTCTTGTTTAGCACGATTAAAGTCATCTAAGGATTCACCTTTAATGAAGAAATTTTGATGGTCTATGTCACAGTTTCTCATCCCAATATCATGGATTACATCTTGGAATTTCCAGCCTGATTTAGAATGAATAATACAAGTACCATCCATCATATTATCAAAAACCACATCAGTGATAGATTTTGATAAAGCCTCAAAACCAGTTACTTCTCGACCTGATCTTTCATAATCTTTTAAGTCAACTAAATCTTTAGGTATCACAGTAGGATGTTCGTGTAAATCGATTATTAAGCTCTCATTTACTATCTCATCAAACAACTTCAGCTGATCATCAGATAACTTAATTTGATAAGGCTGAACCCTATTGATTTCTTTGGATAATTCAAAGCTTTTATAATCAACATCTTCTGTTAAGTATTGGTATGATTTATATCCTTTATAACCCTGTTTCATCAAAATTTGCCTTCTTTCCATAGCTATCTTCATACAAAACAGAGCTTAAATCTTTTTTACTCGGGTCACTTTGGTAATCATCATTATATCCAATTGGTAAAAAAGCTAATATTTCCACATTATTAGGCACATCAAAAACATTTTTTAGTTCGTTTTCTCTAAAACCGGAAATCCAACAGGTGGCAAGCCCTAAATCAACTGTCTTTAACACCATATTTTCAACTGCCGCTGCCACATCCTGAACAGCTGATTTCTTATGATCTTTACCGTACTTCTTTATAGTATCTCTATAATCGATACAGGCTATAATCAGAAACTTTGCTTTACGAATCCAATCTTGATTTCTTTCACCCTCAATATCAGCTCCCAGATAAGTGGTATTAACTGCTTTATCTATTTGTTTTTGATTAGATGTAATAATAAAGTGCCATGGCTGTAAATTACCAGCACTGGGGGCTTTTACGCCCGCTTTTAATATTTCAATAATGTCATCTTTAACAACCGGTAGATCTTTAAACTTTCTTATACTTCTCCGTTGATTTAATATCTGGTCTAATTCCATAATTAAGATCCCTTTCTTATAAAAAGTTGGTCTAAACTATTTACTTTTCCCTCAGCAATCTTAGGAGGTGTCATAAATGATTTTTTAGAATGCATTAAATTAGAACCTACCAATGCTTCGGCAGTTTTTAAACCAGTTTTAGCTGGATTAACTACCGGTACTTTTAAGATATTTTGAATATCTTGGGCCACATCTAAAAAGCCCATTGTCATACAACCTAAAACTAATACATCAGCCTGGTCTTCCTGGACAGCCTCTCTCCCAATGGAAACAATCTTTTCAACTGTTTTATCTCTATTTTCGGCTAATTCTAAAACAGGAATATTCAGGGGGCGAACTGAAGCTAAACTGGACCTGACCCCTGCTTTATATGCTAATTCATAGGAACTAGCCACAGTACTATCGGTTACGGTTAATACTGAAAATTTATGTCCCAGCATTACTGCCAGCTGCATACTGCTTTGTCCAGGACCGACAACCAACATCTCAGTTGTTATTTCTCGCATACCATCAAGCCCTGGATCCCCTGCACAACCTAATATGGCTGCATCATATCCTTTCTTTTCTAACTCATAAATTAATTTTGCAGTTGCGGGTATACTAAGATATTCTTCATACATAGACTCTACAGAAGCTGGCCCCTCGGTTATACCAGCAACCTTTACCAATACTCCATCAAATGCCCATTTATTTAAGAGATTTTCTCTGCGTTTCATTTCCTCATCATCCATAATTCCCGGCACTACATAAGCAATCCGCAATTTAATCTCTCCCCCTTTATATATTGTTAGTCTCTTAAAACTTTCATTTTAAAAATATAGACCTTTATTAACCAATCATAATTTGAATTAAAAAAATTAAACTCAGCATATTTATTCAATTAACACTTGTCAATTCAGACTATATTTTCAATTTCAAATATCTGTTTAAAGCTAGTATTAGAAGCTATACATCCTTATAGATGCATTAAGTGTGCCATGTTTATCAATATTTATAGTTTTTTAAAAAATATTTTTTTAATCGCTGTCACAACAAGCATAGAATATTTTATTCAGAAAATATTAAATATTTATGCTAATCTGATAATAAATATAAAGATGTTTTATGTTTTCATTGATAAAAGAAATTGGGGTATATAGGTTCTTTTTAAAAAACCCATATACCCCAATTAATCAACCTAAATATCTTCAACTATCTTTTTACCTTTATCCGTTAGTCGACTTCCCTGTCGTGTTTTACCCACTTTTATTAACTCTAACTCTTTTAATTTTTTCATTCGGTTTCTAACCATTTCTGGACTCAAGTCGATACCTCTGCTGCTTACCTCTTGAGCTATCCTCCTTCTACCAATTTTAACACCTTGGTCTTTAGCTTCTTTAATCACTCTCAGTACAGCAAAATATTCTATCAAATCATCGTTCTTTTTTAATTCTTCTTTAATTTCTATAACTTCATCGTTCAGATCATCTTTATCTGGTTTTTTTAATTGAAACTCTTCTGGCAGATGTTTCGGTTGAACTCTCTTTTCTTCAACTACTGAACTAATATAATTTATTATATTTTCTAATTCTCTAACATTGCCATACCAGTTATGATCTTTAAATATTTTATATACTTCATCTGTTATTATCTTATTATCTTTTCTTTCGTTTAGAAAGTAGTTGACCAAAAAGTAAATGTCTTCAGGTCTCTCTCTTAATGGTGGTACAGTAAAATATAGTACTTTTAATCTGTAATAAAGATCTTTTCTAAAATGACCACTTTCTACTAATGCCTGGAGGTCTTTATTGGTGGCAGCTATAACTCTAACATCAACTGGGATTATACTATTGCCTCCTACCCGCATAATCTCTTTTTCCTGTAATACTCTTAAAAGCCGCGCTTGTAAAGTAGAAGAAGCATCTCCAATTTCATCAATAAAAATTGTACCAGTATGGGCCTGTTCAAATAAGCCCTGTTTCCCTTCCTTTTTTGCCCCGGTAAAAGCCCCTTCTTCATAACCAAAAAGTTCACTTTCTATTAAACTATCTGAAAGGGCTGCAAAGTTGACAGCAATAAATGGATTATTTTTCCGACTAGATTTATTATGAATGGCCTGGGCAAAAAGTTCTTTCCCGGTTCCACTTTCTCCTTTTATCAATACTGTATAATCATTATCAGCAATCTTTTTTGCTATCTTTACTGTTCTTTTTAACTTATCACTAATACCTATGATGTCCTGGAAAGTATATTTTGTTACAAAGCCTTTTTTTACTAACTTTTTCCTAATTGTTCTTTCCTGTTTTTGTATTTCAGTTATATCTTTTATACTTAATACCTTTACTTTAAAATCACTATATTTTTTTGTTTGTTCCTTATTCACTAAAAATGTTTTATTTTGATATGAAATTAATTCATTAAAGATTTTCCTGTCAGATTTTAAAATGTTTAGTATTGCTTCGTTTTTTACAACATTACCCATTTTTTTACCTATACTCGTTCTTTTGGATATTTGCACTAAATTTTCAGCGGTATTATTCATAAACAATATCTTATTATCTGCATCAACAGCAATAATACCATCATGTGAAGTGGCTAAGATTCCTTCTAGAGCCATATTTAATTGTGTACTATATTTATTTAAATTAATTAGTTTTTTAGTATAATTGGCAATTAGTAGGTTACTATTTTTCAAAGAAAAATCCAGAGAAAATAGTATTTCAATTATTGTAGAAATATCAATAAGTTTTACACCGATATCTATTACTTTCTCAACTTTATTGGGAACTAAAAATTTGGCTCCTGGTGTAATGGCTACTTCTTCATTCTCATAATTATCTTCCGGGGTATATGCCCTAAAATTTAAATGATCAATACCCAGTTCTTTTAATAGTTCAATGGTTTCATTGGCTGTATAATGGTGATTACTTACAACTAAAGTCTTTGTTTTGGGACTAACCTGAAATAATTTTGAAATGTTTTCAAGGTTAATTGCTCTCCGTACAATAATTACCTTCTTGTCCTTAGGTGTCAAATCACGAACCTTATTATAAAAATATCGACTTGAGCTTAAAACCAAATCACAATTAGATAAATCAATATCATTATCACTTAAGAGATATTTTTTGATTTTAATTTTCTCGCCAAATATTTCTTCTAGCTGCTTACCAAAAGCATCTCTAATAACTTTTGAAATTGTAATTAAACCTAATACTTTTTGTTCGCTCATCTTTATCACCCTACTTCTAAGAATAATTATTAGTAATAATTAATATTTATTATATACAATAATTCTAATCATAGCAATATATTTTCCAAAGATTAGCTATTTATGAAGGGGATATCCACAATAGTGTACAATATAATAAGTATAGTTGTTGCTTGTCGAGAATAGATGAGATTTGAGAAATATTTTTTATAAAGAAAGGAGAATTTTATATGTCTGCAAAGAAAATTAATTATCTACTTATTATAGTTATAATGTTAACCATTTTTACTGTACCCATTAGCGCAGTTGGTGAGGTTGGATTTGAAAACTGTAATCTCTGTCGAGAAAAAATCGAGAGACTATATAAAGATGGTGAAATCGAAGTGGTTGAGTGGGCATTATTTAAATATTATTTATCCAATGATCCTTTTGAAATACCAGATAAAGCAAGATGTGATTTACATAAAGGTTATATAAAATCAATTGATTTTCTTTTAGATAATAAAGAAATGTATCTTGGGGAAAAGATTAACATCAAAGGAACATTTGAAGGTTGGGATGGAAAGTATGAACCACCCCCAGTAACAAGAAGTGATTGGGTAATTGCTGATTCTACTGGTGGTA